>CAZXHG010000287.1:0-11846 GCA_964639985.1 uncultured Rickettsiales bacterium | reverse complement strand
ACACTGGCCCCGTGATCCCGTGCTCCACCGCATCCTCGACGAGCTGGACTGGACGGCGATGCTGGCACAACGCCCTGGGTGGCGGTGGGACGCCGTCCGGGGGGAGCTGATCTGCGAGGACGAACGCCGTCTGGCCCTGACGACGGTCCGGCCACAGGAGCGCGCCCAAGGACGGACGACCATCATCCTGCGGCGGCCGTTCGGGGGCTGCGAGGACTGCCCGCCGCGGCGACGCTGCCTACGGTCGGAACGGCCGCAGGCGTGCAAGCACGTCGAGATCTCCATCCCGACCCCGGTAGCCGAGCGGCTTCGCCAGCGGCTCTCCCTCGTCCGCCAGCAACCTCTCCCGCGGCCCATCGAACCCGTCCGGGACAAACCCGGCCCCCGGGCTGTCCTGGACACGCTCTTCCTTCCGGCCGAGGCGCGTCACGCCTTCGCGGAGGTCTTCCACGGGGCAACGCTGCGTGTCCACGTGGACATCCCGTCTCAGCGGCCGCGGCAACCTCGACTCCTTGCCGTCGACGTGGCCGACCGACAGCGACGGCGCAAGACCTGGGAGCAGAACGTCGAACGCAACGAGATG
The DNA here is from genome assembly GCA_964639985.1 of uncultured Rickettsiales bacterium. GTDB lineage: Bacteria > Myxococcota_A > UBA796 > UBA9615 > CAYRNR01 > CAZXHG01. Next base: position 11,263 of record CAZXHG010000287.1, on the reverse strand, counting down.
CCCCACGACACCAGCGTCCACGTCGAGGTCGCCGGCTCGATGCCGCTCAGGAGGATGCTCGGGGAGAGGAGACGGGACGCTGGGGAGGCGGCATGCGTGTGCTGAGGGGCCCGGACGTGGCGGATTCAGGCGTGATTCCAACGGGTTTCATGGAACCGGTTCGAGTGGGAGGTTTCGAGGAACGAGGTTGGGGGATGAGCGGCATCGGGCGGATCCGTGTCGGAAACGCGGCATGCGTTCGGGCGATGATGGGGATCCGGCGAGTCCCTGATCAACCCCGGCTGACATCGATCGCAGTGGTATCCTCGTTCATCGAGGGAGGTCACAGTGCTACGAGCCAGCTACTTGATCGCGATTCTCAGTGTCCTTTTCATGGCGGCCGGCTGCCCGTCGGACGACGATGACGACACTACAGTCGAGGGGGATGACGACACTGTAGACGCCGACACCGGCGATGACGGCTACATCGTCCTTGTCTATCTTGACCTACCGGATTTGGGCAATTCAGCTTTCTTGACCGGGATGTTTTACACGATCGTCGATCCAGGCGAGCCGGGCGTCGAGTACAGCATGCCGGACGCTCAGGACGAGTGCGCCCTCACGCTTTACGACGAGGGCGATCTGGACACCGGTGCCATCTACGACTACGAGTCCGCAGGCAACTTGAGCGTGCGCGGTGGTGAGATCGACATCACTGTGACCCCGACGAGTTCGGACGACGTCATCACGTACGATCGCGAGCTGGATCCATCGGAAATCGAGTTGGGGATCGCCTACGACGTGGCGGCGACCGGCGACGAGTTTCCCCCGTTCGACGCCGCCGCCGGGCTCGCGATGCCCGAGCTACTCCACCTGACCTCGCCTGCGGCAGGCACCTCGTTCGAGTTGGGCGGTGATTTGGACGTGACGTGGTCGGGGGGCGAAATGGAGTCGGTCTTCCTGCAACTCACCACGAACGACATCGACTCGCAACCCGCGCGGTACGGGATGCTGATCTGCGAAGTGACGAACGACGGTCAATTCACGATACCGGAAAACCAGATCGGCCAGATGCCCCCGGGGTGGAGCGCGCTGCAGTTGTCCCAGTCGAACAGAGTATTCGTCGATGTGGGGGGGCGTCGGATCAGCCTATCCGGTATGGTCGCAAGCGCTGCCATGGGCACGAATCCCTGATCGTTGGTTTGCCGCGGCCTCCCAGCGACCCACCACCGGGATCGGTGCCAGGATCGGTGCCAGAGGATCGGTGCCAGGAGTTGCCCCCTCCCCGCCCGCAGTCGTCTTTGCGTAGTAGGCTGTCTCCCGGCTCGCCGTCCAGCCGCGGGAGGGAATCGTGCAAGCGACTCATCGTGATTCGACCCTATACGCTCCAGGAACGCTGGAGCGCGTCTACAAGGCCCTCGGGTTCCTCAACGACGTGCTCCTCATTCCCATGTTCACGATCGTCTTCGTAGAGATCAGTTCGGCGATCACGTCCACTGGCACAGGGGTATACGGCGTTGCGAATCTCGTATTCTGCGCAAGCTTCGGGGCTGAATGGGTACTGGGGCTCGTGCTGGCCCAAGACCGGAAACGCTACCTGGTCAGACCCGACAAGATCGCGGACCTGGTCTCATCCATTCCGTTTGGTCACTTCTTCCAGAGTGTTCGGATCATCCGCCTCTTCCGGGTGGTCCGGGTTCTCAGAGCGGTCTGGCGGGCCAAGCAGTACCAGGGACCGAGCACACGCATCCTGCGCGTTCTCGCCGTCGTTGTTTCTACGGTGGGGGCTGGCGCCCTCGCGATGAGGGTCGTGGAGCCAGGGATGGTCCCAAGCCTCCAGGACGCGCTGTGGTGGGCGCTCACGACCGTCACCACCGTCGGGTACTACGACGAGTATCCAACCACTGGCGCAGGCCGCATCGTGACCGCTGTTCTCTGCACCTGCGGGGTAGGTGTGTTCGGATACGTAGCCGGGTTCCTCAGCACCATCATCGAAGATCCTGAGGAGCAGGAGCTCCTGCAGATCTGCAACCGGATGGAAGCCAAGATCGACGAGCTTTCGCGCGAAGTAGAGGAATTGCGGAAGGACGCCAACTAAGACAAGAAGAGGTCCATTCTCGCGTTCAACTCCGAGCGGTCGAGGATGCCCGTCGCATTGAACACCTCGAGGTTGAATTCGCCGTCTTTGGCGAACTTGGTCCAGGTCTCAGCGACGTACTTGAGGTCAGCGGCTGAGATCAGGCCGACATCGGTGTCGGTGTCGGTCAGGTGCTTCAGCTTGAGGGCTTGCAGGCGAGCAGCAGGCGCCAGCTCAGGCACGATGACCAGGAACACGTTGACTCGCTTGACCGACTCGCGGATGTACCGCCGGAACTGATCGAGGTGGCTCTTGGGGAAGGTGTAAACGGACTCCTTCCCCTTATTATCCCACAGCAGCAGCTCGCCACTCGGAAGCTCAACGCCGCCGTCTGCGTGCTCGCTGCCAGGCATCTCGACGAGTTCCTGGCCCAGCTTGGCCTCGAACAGGTAGCGGGTACCGTCTTCGAAACCTCTCTCCATGTCCCGGTCGTGCTTGATCAGGTTCATCTGGTAGAGGTTCTTGTTGTCCCTTGCGGCGAACTCCTCCAGGTATTCGTAGAAGACGGCTCGAGGATCGTCGGACTCCTCCGGCATCTTGGTGACGAGCGAAGCGAAGTAGTCGATGATCCGGTCGATCCTCTCTTGCTTCGAGCCAGAGACGGCTACCCCCTGGAGCTTCTTGCAGACGGCTGCGAGGTCGGACGTCTTCAACGAAGACAGCACCTCGGAAGGCTTGCAACCCGCCTTGATGAGACGGTCCGACCGCTCTGTTTTTGACCCCGAAATCGGCAGACCGTTGGCGAGTAGCGCTCCGCGGAGTTGCTCGTTGATGAGTGCATCGTGGAGCAGCGCCTGCGTCTCGGCCTTCAGCTCGAACCCGATGGCCTTCTTGACGCCAGGGGCCACCTCCTCCGGCAACACGATGTTGCGTTCGTCATCCAGGCGGTTGCAGTAGAAGACGATGCCCGCGAGCTGCAACTGCTTGAGTGCCTCCTTGATTTCCTCGTGGCTGTGCAACTCGTTGCCAGGTTTGGGGAACTTGCCGAAACGGGCCTCGAGCAGGCGATGTTCGGATCGAGCGACCTTGAGCTTTCGCCGCAGCCTCTCGAGCAGGTTCCTCTCGTCCGGGCTGATCTTGTCGTCCTCGAGTGCGACCTCCAGCACAGCTCCGTAGATGCTGATCGCCTGCTGGTCCGAGAGATCCAGACACTTGGAGCATTTCGACTCATCGATGATGGACTGCTCGAAGGCCTGGACGGATTCGAAGAGGCCTTCGTAGGACATTCGCAGGTCCGGTGCGGACAGGAGCGACGCGGCGACGGCGTCGAACAGGATGCGCGCACCCTCGGCTGTCTCGAGGCCAACGATCGCCTGGACGATGCGTTCCGACGAAGCGATCTCGGTCTTGTTCTGGAGAATCTGCTCGCGAAGACGCTCCTCGTCGCCCCTCGGTACCTCGCTGGAGATGAAGCTGTCCACGACACGGCTGAGGAAGACCTTGGTCATGGCAGGAATACAATCTTCGATTCGCATGTGGATTCCCCCTGCTCCCCCCGTTTTTCACGTCGGTCGAGTTCCGAGATGACCCCGAACGACGTCATCTTACAACTCGGGGAGGTTGCCAAGGCAAGTCCCGTCGTCCACCTGACGGGATCGTGTCGCGTAGGTGCCAGGAGTTTCGCTTTTCGTATTTCTTGCGTAGCCTTGCCTCATGCCGCGCTTGGACCGAATCGACCATGTGGGCGCACGCCATCACGTGATGAACCGCGGTGCCCGGCGCTCCACGATCTTCATGGATGCAGAATGTTGCGCGCGGTTCCTGGATCTGCTGGGGGAACTACCGGCGCGGTACGGCATGGCCGTTCACGCCTACGCGTTGATGCCGAATCACTTTCACCTGTTGCTCGAATCCCGTGCGGCGAGGCTCAGCGTGGCGATGGCCTACCTGCAGAGCCGATACGCGTATTGGCTGAATCGAAGGTTCGAATGGGATGGGCCTCTGCTGCGCGGTCGCTTCAGGAATCGAGTCGTGGAGGACCCCGACTACTGGCGTTACCTGTTCGCCTACCTGCACCTGAACCCGGTGCGAGGCCACCTGGCGCCGACCGCGGACATGTCCGACTGGACCAGCCACACGGTCTACGTGGGACTCGAGTCCCGCCCGGCGTGGTTGACCTCCGGTGAATTTCGGAAGTGCTTTGCCTCCGTCGAGGAATATCGGGACTACGTCCACCAGGTGCATATCGGCAGGCAGGAGCCCCCGCCCGGATTCGACCCGGACGAGGTCTGGGAAGGTCCGGCGACCGGCATCGTTCGGCTCCATTTGAGTGCACCTGATGGAACGGCCGGTATCGTTCCGACTACAGGGCCCATGCCGCATACTGAGCAACTCGAAGTCCTCCTGGGTGAATTGCGGGGCGCCCTCGGTCTGTCGAGGGAAGAACTCCTCGGGAGTAGGAGGGGACGCCGAGGAAACCGTGCTCGCTGGGTTGCCGCGTGGTGGATGACTCGATGGGGGCGCCTCCCTGGACGCGTCGTGGCCACGGCGATGGGTATCAAGCCATCGGGGGTCAGTCAGATGGCGGCGAAGGCCAGGAGCCAGCGGCATGATGACGTCGATCTCGATGCTTGGATGACCGCGCTGGAGAACCTCGTCTACCCAAGGTGAAAAGCGAAAAACGAAACTCCTGGCACCGTTGCCCGAAAAAGCGAAATTCGAAACTCCTGGCACCTCCTCCACGCCGGTCCGCCACCGAAGATCCCTGTTCTCCCCGAACGGGTGCTATCCTCGATCCGAGGGGAGGCTACGGAGATGGGCGACGGCCGCGGGAGCGGAGGATTCTCCTACCGTCCTCGCCTGCCCGTGTTCGTGTTCGGGCTCCTGTTCGCCCTGAGCATCGCGTTGCCCGGCCTTGCGCGTGCTCAGGCCGTGCTGATCATCCAGGACAACACCCCTTGGGGCTACTCCTACTGGTACGACACCCTCGCGTCGCTGGGATACTCCTACAACGAGCTGTCGTCCACGGACATCCCCACGGTCGATCTGGCTCCGTATGCGCTGGTCATCGTGCCTAGCCAGCAGCCCAGCGAATTCAACGTGGCCTTCGATGCGAACATCAGCCGGTTCGAGGCCTACCTGGATGGGGGCGGTCGGCTGATCCTGATGACCTGCACGTACACGGCCTACACACCCATCACCACCTTGCCCTTTGGGGCGTGGCACGAGGTGGACGCCAGTACGCCTTCCTACCACCAGACCAACATCTACCCGAACCACCCCGTGATGGCGGGTATCACGACCGGCCAACCCTACGGTGTGCAAGCTCTCGGTCGCCTCCACGGCTATGCCGCTGCCGACTTGTTGACCGAGAACGAGGACGGCTACTTCACCAGCTATTTCGTGGGCCTGGGGCCGGGCGCAGCGTACGTGAGCACGATGGGCATGGAGTGGGGCAACTCGTTCGTGTACCACGGCATCGGCGCCAACGCGATCGACCACCTGCTCCACGGGTACTGCCAGGACGGCGATGCCGACGGCTTTGCTGCCGCCGATTGCGGCGGCGACGACTGCGACGACGGCGATGCGTTGATGAACCCGGATGCACCCGAGCTCCCTTGTGACGGCCTGGACAATGACTGCGATGGCGCCCTGCACCCCGACGAGGTCGACACGGACGGTGATGGTGCGAGCGTATGCACCGGCGACTGCGACGACACCGACGCTGCCGTGTCTCCGAGCGCCACCGAAATCGCTTGCAACGGGATCGACGACGACTGCAACGACTTCACGGTCGACTCCGCGGACAGCGACGGCGACGGATTCGACGAGTGCGCCGAGGATTGCGACGACAGCGATGCCGCGATCCACCCCGACGCCCAGGAGATCTGCGACGGCCGTGACAACGACTGCGATCCCACGACCGACGAGGTAGCTGACGGCTTGTGTGACGAGGCAGCTGACGATGATTCGGACGAGGAAGAGGAGCCGGACCATGCCGGGTGTGAGTGCCGCGTGACTCGAAGCAGCGGCGTTTCGTTTCGATGGCTGTTCGTCTCGTGGCTGGTGCTCGCTGCAGCGCTGCTGTGTGGCGTGGGAAGGCGGAGGCGATGAGAAACGGGAACCGCTTCGCGGCGTTGGCCATCGCATGTGTGCCGGTGGCGTGCCGGGAGCCCCACCAGCTAGGTAGATAACTCGAAAACTGTCACCCTAAGTGGTTGAATATACTGGATTGCCCGGGGCGGGAGTCGAACCCGCACGGCCTACGGCCGGGGGATTTTAAGTCCCCTGCGTCTACCCATTCCGCCACCCGGGCCAGGGTCCCGAGAGCCTACGTCACCCGTAGCACCTCGTCGATGCTGGTGATGCCGGCCGCGACCTTGCGGATCCCGTCCCGCCGCAACGTCGGCACGCGCATCTTGCGCAGCACCCGCTTGTACGAGTCCGACGCCTTCTTGGCCTTGATCGGCTCGCGCAGCGCGTCGTGCATCGTCAGCACCTCGAACAGGCCCGTCCGCCCCCGGTAGCCCGTGTTCGCACAGTCCTTGCACCCCCGCGCCCGGAAGATCTGCCGCTGCAGCGGCGGCAGCTCGAACCCGATCTCCTCGGCCATCGAGCCCTCGGGCATGTACGCCTCGCGGCACCGCGGGCACAGCATGCGCACCAGCCTCTGCGCCACCACCGTCGACAGGCTCGACGCCACCAGGTACGGCTCCAGCCCGATGTCCAGCAGCCGCGTGATCGTCTCCACCGTGCTCGACGTGTGCAGCGTGCTCAGCACCAGGTGCCCGGTCAACGACGCCCGGAACGCGATCTGCGCCGTCTCCAGGTCCCGCATCTCCCCCACCAGGATCACGTCCGGGTCCTGCCGCAGGATCGACCGCAACCCCCCCGCGAACGTGAACCCCGACCGCGGATTCACCTGGGCCTGGTTGAGCGCCAGCGACCGGATCTCGATGGGATCCTCCAGCGTCACGATGTTGAGCTTGGCGGCATCCAGCTGCGCCAGCACCGAGTGAAGCGTCGAGGTCTTGCCCGACCCGGTCGGGCCGGTCACCAGGACCAGCCCCGACGACTGCCGTGCCCCGCGCAGCACCTGCTGGAGCTGCTTGGTGCGCATGCCCAGCTTGGCCATGTCGGTGAGCAGCAGCTTGTCCGCCAGCAGCCGCAGCACCACCTTCTCGCCCGTGTGCGTGGGGAACGTGGACGCCCGGATGTTGACCTCCTGGTCCTTCACCGGGATGGCGAACGTCCCGTCCTGGGGCACCCGCTTCTCCGAGATATCCATGCCCGCCACGATCTTCACCCGCGACACCAGCGGCAGGGCCGTGTGCCCGGGCAGCGGCTGCTGTGGCACCAGCACCCCGTCCACGCGCAGCCGCACCGACACCTCCTCGCCCTTGGGCTCGATGTGGATGTCGCTCGCGCGCAGCGCGACCGCGTGCTCCAGGATGCGGTCCAGCAGCCGGACGATGGTGCCCTCGTCCGTACCTGCGTCCAGTCCCCTGGGCCCTGCTGGCATGGCTCCTCCTCGGGCGCCGAACCGCCCTCCCCCGATCATAGTCCGGAATCAACGCGTAACGCCCCCGCGTTGACGCTCGCGTACGCGCTCACTATAATCCGAGCGTCAACATCGGGAAAGTGCAGCCATTTCCGTGATTTAGCACCGACTCGACGGTCAATCGAACGCCGCGCGAAGCGCAGGTGCCGTAGCAGGGATAGCACGCAGGCCAAGCATGGGCAGGATCATCGGCATCGATCTCGGCACGACCAACACGGTGGCCGCCTACATGGACGGCGACCAGCCCAAGGTCGTGATCAACGAGGAAGGGGCGCGCCTGACACCCTCGGTGGTGGGATTCACCAAGGAGGGCGAGCGGCTCGTCGGCGACGTGGCCAAGCGCCAGATGGTGATCTACCCCCAGAGCACCGTGCACTCGGTCAAGCGCTTCATCGGCCGCCGCTACAGCGAGGTGGTCAACGAGCGTGACCAGGTCACCTACGACGTGATCGACCGCGGGGACGACGAGATCGGCATCCGCGTGGACGGCGAGGTCTACACCCCCCAGGAGCTGCAGTCCCTGGTGATCCAGAAGGTGGTCAAGGCGGCCGAGGACTTCCTCGGCGAGCCGGTCGAGGAGGCGGTGATCTCGGTCCCGGCCTACTTCGCCGATCGCCAGCGGCAGGCCACCCGCGACTCGGCCAAGATCGCCGGCCTGACCGTGTCCCGCGTGATCAACGAGCCCACGGCCGCGGCCCTGTCCTACATCGCCAAGCAGCAGAAGGCCGCCACCATCGCCGTGTACGACTTCGGCGGGGGTACGTTCGACATCTCCATCCTCGACGTCGAGGACGACGTGGGCGAGGTCCGCGCCACGGCCGGCAACAACCGCCTCGGCGGCAACGATATCGACCAGCGCATCGTGAGCTGGCTGCTCGAGCAGTTCCAGCAGTCCAACGACCTCGACGTGTCCGGCGACAAGATGGTGCGCCAGCGGCTGGTGGACGCGGCCGAGAAGGCCAAGATGGAGATCTCGTCGGCGTACGAGACCGAGATCCACCTCCCCTTCCTGACCGCGGACGAGACCGGCCCCAAGCACCTCCAGACCACGTTCACCCGGGCCACCTTCGAGCTGCTGTGCGAGGACCTCTTCCAGACCACGATCGACGAGTGCCAGAAGGCCCTCAAGGAGTCGAAGCTCTCCCCCACCGAGATCGACGAGGTGATCATGGTGGGTGGCTCGAGCCGCATCCCCAAGGTGCAGAAGCTCGTCAGCGACCTGTTCACCCGCCCGCTGAACAAGACCTTCAACCCGGACGAGGTGGTCGCCATCGGTGCGGCCATCCAGGCGGGCATGCTCGGCGGTGACGTGGACGACGTGACCCTGCTCGACGTGACCAGCTACTCGCTGGGCATCGAGGTCAAGGGGCGCCAGTTCGCCAAGCTGATCCCCAAGAACACCACGGTCCCGGCCGTGCGCAGCCAGATGGTGTCCACCGTGATGGACCGCCAGCAGACCGTGCGCGTGCACGTGCTGCAGGGCGAGGCCAGCAGCTCGCTGGAGAACGTCAGCCTCGGCGAGTTCGAGCTGACCAACATCGAGCCCGCGCCCTCGGGCGAGCCGCGCATCGAGGTGACGTTCACCATCGACTCGGACGGCATCGTCAACGTCAGCGCCCAGGACACCACCACCGGCAGCCAGAACAGCATCGTGATCCGCGCGCCGACCTGCATGACCGAGGACCAGATCGAGGACGCGGGCAAGCGCCTCGGCGCCTCCGGCGACGAGGGTGACGAGGCGTATCGCGAGCTCCGCGACCGCGTGGAGAAGCAGCTGTTCACCCTCGAGGAGACCCTGCGCGAGCACAAGCTGGCCCTGCGCAAGAAGGACATCTTCGACGTGGAGCAGGCGCTCAAGCGCGGCCGCATGGCCATCACCAAGGGCGCGGACAAGGAGAGCCTGGAGGAGCTGACCGGCTACCTCAGGCGCTTCCAGGGACTGCTGATGGAGAAGGCCGGTTCCGAACACCAGAAATCGGAGGTGCGGGTCCTCGCCGACGAGTGACGACCCGCCGCGGAGATCCATGCGACGAATCCCGATCGCCCTGGCCGCCCTGCTGCTCTCCGCGCTGCTCGTGCCGGGGTGCGAGCCAGCCGACGACGACGAGGAGGTCCTCACCGGTATCGAGGTGGACCCACCGGACAAGGTCGACTTCGGCACCATCTACGAGTGCACCGAGCACCACGCCAACCTCACGGTGATCAACCACGGCCCGGACGACGAGGACATCAGCGTGGACGTGGACTCGCTGTTCTATGCGGGCTACGCCGTGACCAACTACCTGCCGGACATGACGCTGGAGGATGGCGACGAGTACGCCCTGGCCATCGGCGTGTCCCCCGGGCCGGGCGGCGCCGGCACCCGCGAGGCCTACCTGTACATCGTGACGCTGGACCGGTGGATCGAGATCCTCATCACCGCCGAGGTGATCGCCGGCGACTACTGCGAAGACTGAGTCCGCGGAGAGCATTCCCCCATGGATCGCAAGCCCGGCGCCCACCACCCCCTGTTCGGACACTACCGGCTGCTGTCGCTGATCGGCGTGGGCGGGTACGCGCGGGTGTACCGTGCCGTGGAGCGAGACGGCGCCCGCCGCACCGTGGCGATCAAGGTCGCCCGCGACTGCGGTGAGGGCAAGAGCCGCAAGGTGGTGCGCGCGCTGAGCAACGAGGCGCGCATCATGTCCCGGCTCGACCACCCCAACCTGGTCGGCGTGCACGAGTTCGGCCAGGTGGACGGCCACTACTTCATCGCCATGGAGCTGGTCAACGGGTTGTCGCTCAAGGAGCTGGCCAAGCGCTGCCGGCGGCGCGGCATCTTCTTCGGTCCGTCCGTGGCCGGCGAGGTGGTGCGCAAGATCGCCTCGGGCCTGCACGCCGCCCACACCCTGGTCGACGAGCAGGGCGTGGTCCGGCCCGTGATCCACCGGGACCTCAAGCCCGCCAACGTGATGGTCACCCGCGCCGGCGAGGTCAAGGTGATGGACTTCGGCGTGGCCAAGTGGCCGCTGGCCGAGGTCTCCACCACCGCGGGCATCATCAAGGGCACCCCCCTGTACATGGCGCCCGAACAGGTGCGCGCCCTGCCCGTGACCCCGGCGTCGGACGTGTTCTCCCTGGGCACCGTGCTGTACCAGCTGCTGACCAACCGGCCACTGTTCCAGGCGGACTCGATCAAGATCCTGCTGCGTCGGGTCGCCCGCGCCGAGGTCGACGAGCAGCTCGAGCACGTCTCGGACGACTGCGCCCCGCTGATCCCGGTCCTGCGCCAGGCGTTGCACCGCAACCCCACCGAGCGAATCGGCTCGGCCCAGGTGTTCATCGAGGTGCTCGACGAGGCGTTGCAGCGCGTGGACGACGAGGGCGACCTGGCCACCCTGGCCCGGGCCACGCTCGGAGGCCGCCCACCCGCCGAGACCCCGGTCGCCCCGGACGAGAACCCCACCGAGCAGATCCAGCCGGCCCGACCCGCCTATTCCGAGAAGGCCACCGGCATGAACTGGTCCGTCCGGATGAAGGGCGTCAAGAAGGGCGTGATGATCGAGTACGACCGCAAGAAGAGCTTCGACGAGGATCTCTGACCTCCCCCGGAGGAGGCCGCGCAGCATCCGTAGGCCCTGTCACCGGGACCGTCAAGAGCGGTTCCG
>CAZXHG010000286.1:0-11907 GCA_964639985.1 uncultured Rickettsiales bacterium | reverse complement strand
CCTGCTGGCCGTGGCCGCCGGTCTCGTGGTGGTGGTACTTCACCGGCATGCCCAGGTCGAGCAGCATTCGCGTGGCCCGGTCGCGGAAGTCGTCGTAGCGGTCGGCCGGGTTGACCAGGTGATAGGTGTTGAAGCCGAATTCCTCCTCCCCGGACACGCGCACGTAGCTCTCGGCCACGCCCACCATCTTCTCCACGTCGCGGAAGATGTAGAACTCGTACTCCGGCGCCACCAGGAACTCGTCGGCCACACCCAGGTCGTGCATGCGCTGCAGCGCGCGCATCAGCACGCCGCGGGTGTCCTGCTCGGCCAGGGGCAGGCCCGGCTCGGCCAGGCGCACCGAGCAGAACACGCTCAGGGTCGGGATCGAGCGGAACGGGTCGAGGTGGGCCGTGGACAGGTCCGGCACCATCACCATGTCGCTGGACTCGACCTTGCGGAAGCCGTAGGACGACCCATCGAAGCCGATGCCCTTGCGCACCACGTGCTCGCCGAAGTTGTCCACCGGCAGCGTGACGTGGTGCAGCCGGCCCATCAGGTTGACCATCTTCAGGTCCACGAACCGGGCGCCGTGCTGCTCGATCAGGGCCTCGAACCGCTGCATGTCGGTGTTGCTCATGGCTCCCTCAATCCAGCAGGTGCACGACCATGCCGCTGCGTAGCTTGGGCTCGAACCAGGTCGACTTGGGGGGCATCACCCGGCCCGCGTCCGCCACCGAGAACAGCTGGGCCATGGTGGTGGGGTGCAGCGAGAACGCGACCGCGAACTCGCCGGAGTCCACCAGCCGCTCGAGCTCGGCTGTGCCGCGGATCCCGCCCACGAACTTGATGCGATCGTTGGTGCGGGGATCATCGATGCCGAGCACCGGGTCCAGCAGGTTGGCCTGCAGGATGGCCGCGTCCAGCCGGGCGACCGGATCCGCGCCGTCGTACGTGCCGTCCCGTGCGGTCAACCGCAGCCAGCGCCCGCCGAGGTACATGCCGAAGCAGCCGGAGCGCTCCGGCTCCTTGCACGGCTCGTCCTCCACCTCGAACGCGCCGGCGATGGTCTCGAGGAAGGCGCCCTCGTCCAGGCCGTGGAGGTCCTGCACGACCCGGTTGTAGGCCAGGATGGCGAGCTGGTCGTCCGGGAAGATCACGGACAGGAAGTTGTGCCACGGCTCGTCGCCGGTGTTGTCCGGGTGGGCCTCCACCAGGGCGTCGCGCGTGTTGAGCGCGGACGCGGAGCGGTGGTGCCCGTCGGCGATGTACAGCGCGGGCAGCGCAGCGAAGGCCTCGCTCAGCTGCTGCTGCTGCGCCCCTTCGTCCACCACCCACAGGGTGTGCTGGATGCCGTCGTCGGCCACGAAGTCCACCACCGGGTCGGCGGCCGTGGCCGCGGCCATGGCCGCGCGGGTGGCGTCGGTGGCGCGGTAGGCGAGGAACACCGGCCCGTTCTGGGACATGCCCTCGAGGATGTGGCGGGTGCGGTCCGCCTCCTTGTCCGGTCGGGTGAACTCGTGCTTCTTGATCAGCCCCTGCTGGTACTCCCCGACCGAGGTCACCGCCATCAGCCCCACCTGCCGGTGGTCGCCCATGCGCTGGGCGTAGGCGTAGAAGCACGGCTGGCCGTCCTGGGCCATCACGCCGTCGGTGATCATCTGCCGCAGGTTGTTCCGGCCCGCGGCGTACACGCGATCGTCGTAGGGCGAGATGGACGGATCGACGGTGATCTCGGGCTTGACCACCCGCAGGAACGAGTGGGGGTTGTCCCCGGCCATCTGCCGCGCCTCGTCCGAGTCGAGCACGTCGTAGGGGGGCGACGCCACGCTGGCGGCCACGTCGGGGCGGGGTCTCAGGCCACGAAAGGGGTACACTGCAGTCATGGACGGTCCTCCGGTCGGTGGGCGCGGCGCCCGCGGGTCGGTCGGCCGCGCAGTTCGGCGGATGGTATTGGGCGGCATGGGAAGAGGCTTGTCAAGCTCGAGCGCGCGCGTGCACCTGCGAGGGACGGCGCGGTACGCGTGCGTGCTGGCCTGGCTGGCGCTGGTCGGGTGCCCCGCCGAGGACGACGACGACTCCGCGGACCCGCCCGCGGACGACGACGACACCACCGACGAGCTGCCCTTCGACTGGCTGCGCTACGACTTCGACTTCACGGTCGACGGCGGGGACGCAGACGTGCTGCTCTCCGTGGCGGTCCTCGACGCGGACCGCGAGCTACTGTGCACCTACCCCATCGAGTTCGAGGCCGCCCACCACGCCGGGCCGGACCTCGGCGGCGTGCACTGGCCCACCACGGACGCGGCCCTGACCCTGCTGTCGGCCACGGACCCGCTGACCACCGACTGTGGCCCCGAGTACGGCCTCCCGTACCACGACGGCCCCGAGGACCTGTTCGCGCTGTGGAGCCCGCTGGCGTTCTACGGCTGCGACGTGGCCGCGGGCGACGACGACTTCCTCGGTGACGACCCCACGACCGTGGGCGAGGGGACCTTCGCCAGCTACTGCAACGACACCGCCCCGGCCGTGGCCGCCGCGATGCCCGAACTCGAGCTCGGACCGGTCGAAGCGATCTGGATCGCGCGGGGCGGCGAGGGGCAGCTGGACGGGCTCGGGGAGTACAGCTACCTCCAAGGCGAGGACGGCGACACGTTCTGGTACGTGTTCGGGTTGCTGTACGCGGCCGGCGACAACACGGCCGAGCCGGCGCCCGGCCTGGACGGGCCCTACCGCGCCGTGCCCCTGTGGATGTTCTTCAAGTACTGAGCTTCAGCCGTGGCCGCCCGGCCCGGGGGTCCGCCCGCTCGGCCACCACCCGGATCCGCTCCCCCTCCTCCAGCCGCCGGTCCGGCCGCAACGGCAGCCGCCACGCCAGCGACTCGATCACCACCCGTACTCGCCGGCCCTGGCGCTCGAGCACCACCGCGTCCAGCACCTCGTCGGGGTGCAGCTGCAGCCAGCGGCACAGCCAGTAGTCCCGGGACCCCGCGGACACGATGCGCGACCGGCTCAGCACCGGCTGCACCTCCCGCGCCACCTCGGCCAGGCCGTCGTCGTCCAGGGGCGGGGCCTCGCCTGCCAGGTGGGCGGAGAGCTGCCGCTGCAGCACCAGGTCCATGTACCGCCGCAAGGGCGACGTGATCTGCACGTACTCGTCCAGGCCCAGGCCGTGGTGCCGGCGCGGGACCCGGTCCAGCAGGGTGTGGCCGAGCCCGCGTGTTGCGCGGAACGCGGCGAACAGGTCGGTCCGGTCGGTGAGCAGCTCGGCAGGTGACGCGGCTCCGGGGGCCAGCTCCTGGTGGCGATACAGGGTGGGCACGCGCGCCTGCCAGCAGGCGCGCGCCGCCGCCTGGTTGGCGCGCACCATCCACTCGGCCACCATGCGTCGCGCCGGGCTCCCCGGGGCCAGCACTCGCAGGCGCACCTCGTCGCCGTGCACCACCCGCGGACTGACCTCGGTCAGCTCGGTCTCCACCGCGCCCGACTCGATCCGCCCGGCGCGCAGCTGCTCGGCCGCGGCGCTCAGGGCGGCCAGGTCCTCGTCCGCATCCAGCCTGCGGTCGACCTCGCCATAGGGGATGGCCTCGGTCACGCGCACCACCGAGCGGTGCACCTCGCTGTGGACCAGCGCGCCGTCCGCGTCGAGTTCGATCTGGACGGACAGGGCCGGTCGGTCTGCGCCCACGCGCAGGCTGGCCGCGCCCTCGGCCACGGCCGGCGGCATCATCAGCCGCCGCCCCTCGGCCAGGTACAGGGTGGTGCACCGCCGCGCGGCCTCCCGGTCCACCGGACAACCGGCCGGGATCAGCGCGCCCGGCTCGGCCAGGTGCACGCCCACCCGCACCCCGCCGCCAGGCCGACGCTGCACGCTCAAGGCGTCGTCCACCTCGGTGGTGCCCTCGTCGTCGATGCTGATCACGCGCAGGTCACGCAGGTCGAGCCGACCGTCGGACGACCACCCCCCGTCAGCCCGGGCTGCGGCGTCGGCCAGCACGGACCGGGAGAAGAGGCGATCCATGCCGTAGCGGATCCGCAGCAGGTTCTCGTGGGGACCGAACACCCCCCGCTGCACCAGCAGCTCGAACGCGCCGTGGGGGCTGGCGTCCAGGCCCGCCTCCTTCAGCAGGGCCACGCCCGCATCCCGCGCCGGCGGTTGCTCGGGCGCGGCGGCCAGGCCGCGCACCCCGTCCAGCAGGAACCCGCCCCCCTCGGGCGGAGCCCCCTCGCCGGTCTGCAACCACCCGATCACCGCCGCCCGCAGCGCGGCCAGGCGGCGCGCCTCCTCCCGCGCGCGCCGGTTGGTCTCGATCTGCGCGGCGGACAGCACCAGCACGTCGTCGGACCGCACCTTGAACCGCACCCCGTCCGCGACCAGGGCGCGCAGCACCCGCGCGGCCGTGGCCCCATCTGCGGCCGGCTCCAGCAGCGAGGCCAGGGCCTGCAGCGTGGTGGCGTCCCCCTCGCCCCCGGCCAGCTCCCACAGGGTCTGCACGTCCACATCCGCGACGGCCGCGGCCTGACTCGTCTCGTACCGGCGCAGCGCTGCAGACACCTCGTCCGGTTCGGTCGGCGCGGGCACGCCGGTCCAGCACACGATCCGGGCCGGGTGCAGCACGAGGGCGCGGCCGGTCGCGTCCACGCTGGCGTACCTGTCCCGGTCCTCCCGCAGCGCGGCCACCGCGGTGACGACACCGTGCTGGCGAATCTCCACGATCTGGGGCAGCGCGCGCTCGGACATCGCTCCTCCGCGGCCCGCCATTCTACTCCACGTGCTGGCGGCCGCGGTGCTCAGCGCTCGGTGCGCTCGCAGGTGAAGGTGTACAGGTCCGGGTTGTCGGCCTCGTCGCGGTCCGAGGCGAGGAAGAACTCCGTACCGTCTGCGGACACGGCGATCGCCTCGTCCCGCGCGCCGGTCACGTTCACGCCGGGCAGCGGGCCGCGCCAGCCCCACCCGTCCCCGTCCGCGATGGCGTAGTGCACGTCGTATGGGGCCTCGGTGTCCGCGCCCTGCACGAAGAACAGCACGTCGCCCTCGGGCGCCGGGGCGGGATCGGTCTGGGAGCGATCGTCGTTGAGGTCGTGCACCTCTACGGCCTCGGTCCAGGCCTCGTCCACCCACTCGGTGACCCACAGGTCGGCGATCAGCGACTCGTCCGACCGCTTGAAGTACAGGGTGTCCCCGTCCCAGCTCGGCGCCGGCTTGTTCTCCTTGGCCTCGCTGATCAGCTCGTCGATGCAGAAGGGGTACCGCCAGCCATCCTCGCCCAGGTCGGAGAACCAGATGTCGTAGTCGCCGTTGTGGTTGGAGCCGAAGTACAGCCGCTCGCCGTCCCCGGAGATGGCCGGGTTGTTCTGCCCGCCCTCGGCGTTGAGCGGACCGCCGAGGTTGACCGGCTCGCCCCAGGGCTCGCCTGGCGCCGCGCGGGTGGTGAGGTACAGGTCGGACGCGCCCGCGCCGCCCGGGCGGTCCGAGGAGAAGTACAGCGTCAGCCCGTCCGGGGACAGCGACGGCCCCATCTCGTGGTGCTCGGTGTTGATCACCGATCCCAGCGAGACCGGCTCGGTGCAGGCGTAGGTGACGGAGGGCCCGTCGCCCGCCGAGTCGTCGTCCGTGGGCGCCGTGGTGTCGTCGTCACCGCCGCTGTCGTCGTCGTCCGGGGCGTCGCAGCCCCCCCCGACCACCAGCAGGGCGGCGATCAGCATCGCGCGTGGACCGTGCATGGCAGCGAGTATGCCCTACGGGTCGGCCTCCGTCTGCTACGATCCGCCCGTATGATCACCCCGACCCCGGCAGCAGCGTGTCCCCGCCCGGCGGACGGCGCCGCTGCGCTCGTCCTGGCCGCGGCGCTGCTGGTGGGTGCCTGCGACGGCGAGGTGGTGACCGAACCGCCGCCGCTCAGCTCCCGCACCTTCGTCGATCTGGTCTACGCGGGCGCCCCGGGCGGCAGCGAGCAGCTCGCCGACCTGTACCTGCCCGCCGAGGCGGAGCAGCCCCCGGTGGTGGTGCTGGCGCACGGCGGCGGCTTCTTCCAGGGCGAGAAGGAGATGCTGGACGACGTGGCCGTTGCCCTGCAGGAGGCCGGGCTCGGCGTGCTCAACGTGAACTACCGGCTCGTGGGGGTGGACGGCGGCGAGTACCCCGCCTCGGCCATCGACGTGCGAGACGCGGTCCGCTTCCTGCGCGCCAACGCCGACGACCTCGGCGCTGGGCCGGTGTGCGGGACCTGGGGCTCGTCCGCCGGGGGCACGCTGGCCGCCCTGGCGGCCTTCACGACCGACAGCGAGCTCGAGCTGCGTGGCGGCTGGCACGAGCGCTACGGCTACAGCGACCGCGCGGACGTCTACGTGGGTGTGTACGGCGTGTACGACTTCACCTTGCGTGAGGAGCAGCACGGCTCGGTCCCGCCCCAGGAGACCGACTGGCTCGGCGGCGAGTACGCCGAGCTGCCCGATCGCTTCGCCCACGCCTCCCCCGCCACCTACGTCCAGTCGGCGGTCGGCCCGGTGCTGCTGTTGCACGGCGAGGCCGACGGGCTGATCGAGGTGGTGCAGGCCCACGACCTGCAGGCCGCGCTGGACGCCGAGGCCGTGCACGCGGAGCTGGTCACCTACCCCGACGCCCTGCACAGCTTCCTGCTACCCGTGGAGGAGGACAATCCCGACGGCCTCGACGCGGTCGCCCGCAGCGCGGCCTTCCTCGCCGAGCACTGCCAGGACGCGACCGACCCCACCCCGGACCGGGGCACCCTGGAGGTACGCCACGAGGGCACGGCCACGTGGGACGGCACCACCTGGAGCGGCGAGGAGCTGTACGCGCTGGGCGACGCGAGCCTCGACATGGAGCTGTGCTCGTTGCTGTACGAGACCCACGGCCAGGCCCGCGACGACGGCGCGGTCGACGTCACCTACACCCTGATCCAGCAGGGCGCCGGCTGCGACGACACGCCCTTCGCCCCCCCGGACGGGGCAACCTGGACGCTGGCGATCCGGACGGACACCCGTGACGGCGGGGACGCGCTGTTCCGCGAGGCCGACACCCTGGGCTGGTTCCGCTGGTTCGACCTGCAGCAGGCTGGCGAAGAACTCACGTACGGAATACAACAACGCCTTCCCCCGTCCTACGGACGGTGAACCACCCGGAGGGACGATGGCCCTGGACAAGTTCGTGATCGAGGGAGGCACGCCGCTGTGCGGCGAGATCCGCGTCAGCGGCGCCAAGAACGCGGCCCTGCCGATCATGTTCGCCACCCTGCTGCACGGCGGCAGGAGCGTGCTGGAGAACGTGCCCCAGCTGCACGACATATGCACCACCGCCGAGCTGATCCGCACCCTGGGGGTGGACGTGACCATCGACGGCACCGAGGTGGTGGTCGACGCCACGGACGTGCCCGTGCTCGAGGCCCCCTACGAGCAGGTCCGCAAGATGCGCGCCAGCGTGCTGACCATGGGCCCGCTGCTGGCCCGCTACGGCCGCGCACGCGTGTCCCTGCCCGGCGGCTGCGCCATCGGCGAGCGACCGGTGGACATGCACCTCAAGGGCTTCGAGGCGATGGGCGCGGAGGTGGACCTCAGCCACGGCTACATCGAGGCCACGTGTAAGCGCCTCACCGGCGCCCCCGTCCACTTCGACAAGACCACGGTCGGCGGCACCGAGAACCTGCTGATGGCCGCCACCCTCGCCGAGGGCACGACCGTGCTGCACAACGCCGCGTGCGAGCCCGAGGTGGTGGACCTCGCCGAAGGGCTGCGCCGCATGGGCGCGAGGATCGAGGGGCACGGCACCCCCACCGTCACCATCGAAGGGGTGGACAGCCTGGGCTCGCTCAACCACGAGGTGATCCCGGACCGCATCGAGGCCGGCACCTTCATGGCGGCTGCGGCCATCACCCGGGGCAACGTGCTGATCAAGGGCAGCCGCTTCGACCATCTCGACGCCGTGATCCTGAAGCTGGCCGAAGCGGGTGTCGAGGTCAGGCGCGCGGGGGACGGGATCCGTGTGCAGCACCACGGCGAGCTGCACTCGGTGGACTTCCGCACCCTGCCCTACCCCGGCTTCCCCACCGACATGCAGGCCCAGGTGATGGCCCTGATGACCGTGGCCACCGGCCGGTCGGTGATCACCGAGACCATCTTCGAGAATCGCTTCATGCACGTGCAGGAGCTGCGCCGCATGGGGGCGGACATCCGCGTGGAGGGAAACTCCGCGTTCGTCACCGGGGTCGATCGCCTGCTCGGCGCGTCGGTGATGGCCACGGACCTGCGCGCGAGCGCCTCGCTCGTGATCGCGGCCCTGGCCGCGCGCGGGCGCTCGGAAGTGCTGCGGGTCTACCACATCGACCGGGGCTACGCCGACATCGTGGACCGGCTCCGCTCGTTGGGCGCGGTCATCGAGCGACAGCGCCAGTGAATCGCCCTGCGGCTCTTGACTTCGCGCGCCCGGATGCTATATATCCTTTGGTTTCGTGGCGTAAAATCCTAACTACCTGAAATCATTGGATTTTCCGGCTTCGCGGGCCGGATTCCCTCAGGTGGACAGGTGATCGGGTGGACTGGCGGCCGGGCGGAGGCAGGCGCCTCTCGCGCGAACAGATTCGGGACTTGGCGGACCGCGTCAACATCGTGGACGTGGTCTCTGGGTACGTGCGCCTGCGCAAGTCCGGCGCGAACTTCAAGGCGCCGTGTCCGCTGCCTGCGCACGATGACAAGGACCCGTCGTTCTACGTGAGCACCACCCGCCAGACCTTCCACTGCTTCGGCTGCAACGAGGGCGGCGACGTCTTCGACTTCCTGCAGCAGATGGGCCCCATGACCTTCATGGAGTCGGTGGAGGAGGTCGCCCGCCGCGCGGGTGTGGACCTGCAGCCCGTGGAGATGACCCCCGAGGAGCAGCAGCGCGCGGGTCAGCGCAACGCCCTGTACGACGCCAACGCCGCCGTGGGCGAGGCCTTCCGCCAGAACCTGCTGGGCCCCCAGGGCGCCGAGGCCCGCGCCTACCTGCAGCGCCGCGAGCTGCCCGACGACCTCGCCGAGCGCTTCGGCATCGGCCTGGCGCTCGACGCCTGGGAGGGCACGGTCGGGGAGCTGCAGCGCCGCCGCATCCCCCTGGACGTGGGCGAACGCGCCGGCCTGGTCCGCCGCCGCCAGAGCGGCGGGTTCTTCGACATGTTCCGCAACCGCGTGATGATCCCGATCCGCAACCACCGCGGCAAGGTGGTCGGCTTCGGCGGGCGCGTGCTGTCGGACGAGGAGCCCAAGTACCTCAACTCCCCCGAGTCGCCGATCTACGACAAGAGTTCGACCCTGTTCGGGCTCGGCGAGGCCGCCCACGCCATCCGCCGCGAGGAGCAGGCCCTGATCGTCGAGGGCTACTTCGACGTGCTGAGCCTCGCGGCCGCGGGTGTGAACCACGCGGTCGCCACCTGCGGCACCGCCCTGACGCCCAACCAGCTCCGCCTGCTCAAGCGCCACACCAGCAACGTGGTCCTGGTCTACGACGGGGACGCCGCCGGCGTGCGCGCGGCCTGCCGCAGCCTGTCCGTGTTCCTCGAGCAGGGCATGTGGCCCGTGTTCGCCGGCGTACCCGACGGGCTCGACCCCGACGACTTCGTTCGCAGCGAGGGCGGCGACGCCTTCCGATCCCTGCTGCAGCACGCCGAACCGCTGCTCGACCGCTTCATCCACGAGACCATCCGGGAGCGGCGGGGGAAGCCGATGTGGGCAGAACGTGTCATCGAAGACGTGGCACCGATGCTCAACCGCGCCGCCAGGACCATGCCGGTCACCATCGAACCGTACTGGACCGACCTCGCCGACCGCCTCCGGGTGGACGAGGGAGTGGTCCGGGCCCACGCCAAGGGCCTGCGCCAGGCACGCATCGAGCCCTCGGCCCCACGCGCCCAGCGGGCCACGGTCTCCCTGCGCGGATCGTTCCCCGCCGAGGAGTGGGCCCTGCTCAAGCACCTGCTCCACCACCCGACCGAGGCTGCACGGGTGATCGTGGATCGAGAGGTCGCAGACATGATGACGTCGCCGTTGCGCGACCTGGTGCGCCAGGCCGCGGACGACGTGATGAACGGATACGAGCCGGACGTGCTCCGGATGCTCGACCAGACCACGGACGACCACACTCGCAAGCTCCTGACGGACCTCAGCATGTCCGAGGAGATGATCCAGCAGGACGATGTCGACCGCATGATGGACGAGCTGTACGGGAACATCCGGCGGGCGTATCTGGAGCGGCAACGCACGGACGCGCGTCGCCGTGCCCGCCAGGCCCGGGACCCCGAAGAGCAGCAGCAGGCCGCGGCGGACGTGATCCGCCTCAGCCGCGAGCTGGCCGCACTCCAGCGGCGGAGGGTGTGACCGGGCACAGGGAGAAATGGCGGGAACAGGCAAGGGGACTTGCAACGATGATCGAGTGACCCCGGCGGACGGCATCCGTTCGAAGGGGCAACCACAGGGAAGAATCCATGGCGAAGAGGTCCAGCACCAGGCAGATCGAGCAGCTCATCGACCTCGGTCGGGAGCGCGGCTATCTGACCTACGACGAGGTCAACGACATGCTGCCGCGGCACATGTTGTCCTCGGAAGAGATGGACGACGTGATGATCATGTTCGGCGAGATGGACATCCGCGTGATCGACGGGGCCAAGAAGGCCAAGCTCGCGGTCCAGAAGCAGCTCGCCGACAAGACCAACCGCCTCTTCGAGGAGAGGCGCCAGGAGGAGTACGACGCCGGCACGGGTGGCCGCAGCAACGACCCGGTCCGCATGTACCTGCGCAAGATGGGCTCGGTCTCACTGCTGAGCCGTGACGGCGAGATCCAGATCGCCAAGCGCATCGAGGAGGGCGAGCTCGAGGTCCGCCGGGCCCTGCTGGCCACGCCGATGAACTTCAAGCAGATCCTGGAGCTCGCCGGCGCAAGGGCCACGGGCAAGGACGAGATCGACCCCTCGAGCCTCGAGGAGGAGGACTGCAAGCGCCTCGACGCCCTGTGCGAGGGCATGACCACGCTGGACGTGGAGGTGACCACGCTCAACGAGCAGATCTCCCGCTCCCGCAGCAAGGCCTCCAAGGCCAACCAGGCGCGGCTGGTCCGGCTCGACGAGATCCACGAGGAGCTGTACACGCTCAACCAGCAGCTGGGGTTCGGCCGCAAGCAGTTCCTGAAGGTGATCGACGCCTACAAGGCGCACGCCCAGACCGCGCGCAACGCGCGCAAGCGGATCGACAAGTGTGTGGCCACCGCGGGCATGAGCCTCGACGACATCCGCAAGACCCTGACGAAGATCAAGAAGTCCAAGCGCAAGCCCGCCGGCGTGCAGTCCGCGGACGACTTCCTCAGGCTGGAGAAGATCATCAACGACTCCCAGGCGGTCTGCGACGCCATCGAGAAGGCCTCGTGCATGCCGGTGGAGGACCTGCTGCGCACGGACCACAAGATCCGCCGCGGCGAGGCCATGGCCGACGGGGCCAAGAACGAGCTGGTCGAGGCCAACCTGCGCCTGGTGGTCAGCATCGCCAAGAAGTACACCAACCGCGGCCTGCAGTTCCTGGACCTGATCCAGGAGGGCAACATCGGCCTGATGAAGGCCGTGGACAAGTTCGAGTACCGGCGCGGCTACAAGTTCTCCACCTACGCCACGTGGTGGATCCGCCAGGCCATCACCCGCGCCATCGCCGACCAGGCCCGCACCATCCGCATCCCGGTGCACATGATCGAGACCATCAACAAGCTGGTCCGCACCAGCCGCTACCTCGTGCAGGAGCTCGGCCGCGAGCCCACCCCCGAGGAGATCGCGGACAAGATGGAGATGCCGGTCGAGAAGGTGCGCAAGATCCTCAAGATCGCCAAGGAGCCCATCTCCCTCGAGACCCCCATCGGCGAGGAGGAGGACTCCCACCTCGGCGACTTCATCGAGGACA
>CAZXHG010000285.1:0-12055 GCA_964639985.1 uncultured Rickettsiales bacterium | reverse complement strand
TCAACGCCTGCCAGGGGGACTGCGACAACGAGGATCCGGACGTGTACCCGGGCGCCGAGGAGGTCTGCGACGGCGCGGACAACGACTGCGACGGCGTGCTCCTGGACGACGAGATGGACGAGGACGGGGACGGCTCCCTGGTGTGCGACGGCGACTGCGACGACGAGGAGGCCGCGGCCCACCCGGACGCCTGGGAGATCTGCGACGGGATCGACAACGACTGCGACGGCGAGATCGATGAGGGCGTGGCCCAGGACGAGGACGGCGACGGCTACAACACCTGCCAGGGCGACTGCGACGAGGGCAACCCCGACGTGAACCCCGGCGCCGAGGAAGCTTGCGACGGGGTGGACACGAACTGTGACGGGCTCATCGGCGAGGACGAGGTGGACGGCGACCACGACGACTGGATGGTCTGCGCCGGGGACTGCGACGACACGGACAAGGAGATCCAGCCCGGCATCTTCGAGGACTGCGGCGACGGGATCGACAACGACTGCGATGGCGCTGCGGACTCGGAGGACGCCGAATGCGAGGGTGTGATCGGGGACGATGACGATGACGACACGGGCGGGTGCGACTGTGACGCCGCGGGTGCGGGTGCGCCGCACGCCGGCGCGCTGGTGCTCGCCCTGCTGGCGTTGCTGGTCCGTCGCCGCGGCTGACTGGTATCATCCCGACGACGGCATCCGCGCCGTCGCGTACACGACCGTCGAAGGGAAGATCCCATGAAGCACCCCCTGGCCCTCCTGTTCTCGCTGCTCGTCGCCTCCCTGCTGGTCACCGGCTGTCCCACCGGCGACGACGACGACGACGACGCGTTCGACATGCAGACCCTGGTCGACCAGACCTACCTGCTGGACCTCACCGGCGGTGGGTTCGAGTACACGCAGCCCGAGGACGTGGGCTCGCTGATCGGCTCCATGTGGCCCTCGGACCGCGGCACGGTGTTCGCGGCCACGGCCCTGGACGAGGGCGCGGGCACCGTGGACTTCCTGATCGCGTCGGCCGGGGCCGGCTCGACCGGCGACTACGACGGCTGGTCCCAGGGCGAGCTGCCCACCGTGACCACGGCCGGCACCCTGGACGGCATGGCCTTCGAGGGCGGGCCGCTGGAGCTCGAGTTCGACATGAGCGGCGACCCGCTGATGCTGTGGGACGTGATCTTCGGCGGCACCTTCGTCGAGGGTGGGGCCGAGGTCACCGGCGCCTATCTCGAGGCCACCATCGACCTGCTGCCCTACGACACCTACCTGGGCCTGGACGACGGCTCCCTGTGCGAGACCCTGGCCCAGACCACGGACGCCGAGTGCTCCGACTGCCCGGCCGGCGCCCCCAACGAGGGCCCGTTCTGCCTGTTCGTGTCCGCCGAGAACGGCCTGTGCCCGCTGCTGACCGGCCTGGTGCTCAGCCCGGTGGACTGATCACCGACCCGGGTGGGGTCAGTCCTGCACCATCAGGCCGATCACGCGCTGGCCGTAGGCCACGGGATCGGGGAGCGGTGATCCCTCGGCCAGGCAGGCCTGGCCGAACAGCAGGTGGCCGAAGTCCGCGAAGCGACCGGCGTCCTCGTCTCGGGCCGCGAACAGCGTCTCCAGTCGGTCGAACAGTGCGTGGTCCGCGTTCAACTCCAGGATGCGCTTCGGCATGGGTACGTCCTGGCCTGCCTGCTGGAACAGCCGGGCCATGTGGGCGCTCATCTCCTGGTCCTCCACCACCAGGCAGGCCGGGGAGTCCACCAGGCGGCAAGAGAGCCGGACCTCCTTCACGTGCTCGTCCAGGGTCTCCTGCAAGGCATCGAAGAGCGCCTTGTGTGCCGCGTCGTCAGGCCGGTCGTCCCCGTCGTCGCCGTCCTGGTCATCACCGTCCTCGTCGTCGTCGGCCTTCCGGTCCAGGTCCACGGCGCCCTTGCCCACCGACTGCAGCCGCTTGCCGTCGATCTCGCCGATCACGTCGGCCACGATCTCGTCCACCGGATCGGTGAGGTACAGCACCTCGAAGCCCCGGGCGCGGAACGCCTCGAGGTGTGGCGAGCGCTCCACCATCTCCCTGGAGTCGCCGGTGATGAAGTAGATCGCCTCCTGCTCGTCGGGCATGCGTTCGACATAGTCGGCCAGGGTCGTGAGCTTGCTGTCGTCCACGGACGAGGCGAACAGCAGCAGGGCCTTGATCCGGTCGAGGTTGTCCGCGTCGGTGGACACGCCCTCCTTCAGCGCCCTGCCGAACTGCTCCCAGAAGGTCAGGTAGCGCTCGGGCTCGGTGTCCCGGAGGCCGTCGAGCGCACCGAGCAGCTTGCGCACCACGCGCTTGCGGATCAGCGCCACGTGCCGGTCCTGCTGCAGCATCTCGCGGGAGACGTTGAGCGACAGGTCGGGGGAGTCCACCACGCCCTTGACGAAGCGCAGGTAGCGCGGCAGCAGCTCCTCGGCCTGCTCCTTGATCAGCACGCGGTTGACGTAGAGCTGCAGGCCGAACGGCTCGTCGTAGTGGAACAGGCCGAAGGGCGCCTGGGCGGGCACGAACATCAACGCCGAGTACTCGAAGGTACCCTCGGCCTTCAGGGTCACGACCTCGAGGGGGTCGGTCCAGTCCCGTGAGATGTGCTTGTAGAAGTCGTTGTACTCCTCGTCCTCCACCTCGGACGGCGAGCGCGTCCAGATGGCCTTCATGGAGTTCACCGTCTCCCAGCGGGTGACCGACTCGGTCTTCGCGTCAGCCTCGTCGGAGACCGGCTCCTCCCGGGTGACCCGCAGCTGGATGGGGTAGGTCACGAAGTCGGAGTACTTCTTGACCAGGTCCCGCAGGGTCCACTCGGCCGTGAAGTCGTCCATGCCGTCCTCGGCGTCGGCGGGCTTGAGCGTCAGGGTGATGGTGGTGCCCGGCTCCTCGCGGTCGGCGTCGGAGACCTGGAAGGTGCCATCGCCCTTCGAGCGCCAGCGCGTGCCCTCCCCCTCGCCCACGCGGCGGGTGATGACGACGACCTCGTCGGCCACCATGAAGCAGGAGTAGAAGCCCACGCCGAACTGCCCGATGAGGCCCTCGAGGTCGGGGCCAGGCCGGGGGGTGGCGTCGGGATCGTCGGCGTCCCCGTCCTCCTGCTCGGCCAGCGCATCCATGAACGCCCGGGTTCCGGAGCGAGCGATGGTGCCAAGGTCCTTGATCGCGTCGTCGCGCGACATGCCCACGCCGTTGTCCTCGAGGGTCAGCGTGCGCGCCTCGGCGTCGGTCGACACGCGTATCCGCAGCTCCCCCCCGGCGGCCTTGTCCGGGTCTGTGAGCGCCTCGATGCGCCGCTTGTCCAGGGCGTCCGAGGCGTTGGAGATCAGCTCCCGCAGGAAGATCTCCTTGTTCGAGTACAGCGAGTTGATCACGATGTCCAGGACCTGCTTGGCCTCGGACTTGAAGGTGAGTTTCCTGACTTTGCCGGCCATGATTCTCCCTGGGGGCGAAGGGTGGACCGGCCCAATGTAGAGATGATTCTGCGGGGATCAAGGGGGTCAGACGCATACCATGACCAATCCTCCGTGATCCAAGAATCGGTCCGCCACCCCGGACGGTCTCGACGAGATTGCGCGGGTCGATGGGGATTTCGCGGCGGAGATCGTGCTTCGCAACAGCGCAGGCTCCGCGGTCTGGGTCTGCGCTGGCCGTCCCGATTTCGGCCTGGCCCGTTCGTTTCAAGGGGCCGACCACCCTTTCCCCGATGGACTACCCCCTCTGCGCGAACAAGATGTCCGCTCGCTGTTGCTGGAACGGCTATCGAGGGGCCGAGCTCGGCAGCGCCTGCTCGAACGCGATCAGGAGGTACGAGACGGGTTTCGCAACCGGTTCCTCGAGAAGCTCGTCGAACGGTCCGGGGGCGTACCGATCTACCTCAACTACGCCGTGGGTGATCTGCTCTCTGGGCGGTTGACACCGGACCGGGAAGATCAGCTACCGAAGGGGATCGATGCCTATCACGAGAGGTTGTTGAGCCGATACGCGATTGGAGATCTGCAAGCGGCCGTGACGCCGATCGTGACGCTGCTGGCGCTTGCGGATGATCCGCTGTCGGTCGAGCAGTGCGCGTGTCTGCTGGACGAGGCCGGTGTCCTGTCAACGCTCGACGTGCGCCTGGTCGGGCGCGCGGTCGAGACCGTCCAGAGCCTGCTTCGACGGGCCGCCGGTGATGATGAGGGCCTCACGCTCTATCATCCCTCGCTTCGTGAGCACATCCTCGAGTCGAACGATCTGGTGTCGACCGTTGCGAGGATCCGGCATGCAATCGCCGATGCAATCTGCAACTGGGCCGAACCGCGGGTGTACCCGGTGAGAGCCTTCCTGTTGAGGCGTGGGCTCGAGGATGTCGTGGCCTGCCACGGTGCGGGTGCTGCTGCTGAACTGATGTCCGATCCGGACTACATCGACTCGTTCTGCGCGCTGGGCGAGGGAGATTATCACTGGTATCGCAGGCTGACCGATTCCGTGCGCCTCGTGGACCCTCTCCTCGGCGGGACACCGACCCGGGATCAGGAGGCGCGGATGGAGCCGCGCGTTCAGGCGTGGACCACGTTGTTTCATCAGCCCAGCCCGGATGCTCCCTACAGCTGGAGCTGGGGGACGTTCATCGCCGAATCCCTGGACGACCACCGGCAGGCCATCCAGGCGGCGCTGTGTTCCGCTCCTTCCGATCGTGCGTACCAGCTCGCGATCCGGGATCTGCTCGCCTTCGTGTACTGGGCACGCGGACATTTTATGCTTGGAGACACGAACGTCGCCACGGACCTCGTGGTTGCCTTCGTCGAGGCTGCTGGCGTCGCCGGTGAGACGCCGTTCCTTCAGGAGCTGTTGATGGTGGAAAGCCCCACGCAGGAATTCCAGATGCGGATGAGTATGCCGTTCGGCCTTTCCGACGATTCCTATGACAGGGACGCGCTGGTCAACGAGGAGCACGTACGCAATGCGGTGGAGAGGGCTCTTGAATCGGCCCGACGACGGTAGGCCGTCGAACAGGTGCCAGGAGTTGCCAGGTGGCCCCTGGCACGTGTCGTTCTTCGCGCTGCTGTCGACCCTGTCCCTGCTGCTCGCGTGCGACTCTTCTGAACCGCGACCGGGAGGGTCCGGGGGGTACACGCGGGATCTGGGTGATGATCCGGACTTCAGCGATCCGCACGGACTGATCCAGGTACAGACGTGGCTCGACTACGGCGAGACCCAGCTACAGGGCGGGTTCGCCGATGGGCCGCGGCTGCGGTTCCACCACCCATCCGAGGTGATCGGCAACTGCCGGCTGATGACGTACACGCCGTCGACCTGCGATCCCGCGTGCGACGACGCAGCTGCCTGTGTCGATGGGGAATGCACGGCCTGGCCCGTGCGGGACGACCGCGGAGAGCTGCTGTGGAGCTGGCCCGACGGCGAGCAGACGGTCGCGCCCGACGAGTGGAACGGGTACTACGGGACAGGTGAGGCCGCGACGGAGGGGGAGGTCTCGATCGAGGTGGGCGAGCTGTCGTTGACCGCGTCGACCATCGGTCCCCCGCTGGAGAGCGGATCGTGGGTCAACCAGATCACCTCTCGCGGATCCGGGGACGCCACCCTGACGTGGCAGGACCCGATCCTCGACGCCCGCGTCCGCCTGCACATGACCGACTGCGTGGGCAGCCACGGCGGCTTTGCCGCCGCCGAGATCGAGTGCGAGGGCCCGGACACCGGCGAGCTCGTCATCCCGGGGTCGTTCCTCGACGAGCTCGAGGCCGGGGACTGGAGCCACGGCGAGTGCGGCAGCCACACCTTCGAGCGGTACCACGCGGCGGCCGCGGACGACGAGGCGCTGGAGCGGCTGGAGACCATCGGGCCGGGGGGGTTGTTCTACTTCCCGGGGTGGTGATCCCCGGCGGTCACAGGGTTGTGCGGAAGGTCGAGTCGTCAGGTGACGCGGGCTCCGTGTCGGGAGTCTGGGCCTCGGTCGCCTGCTCTTCCTGGCTCCTTGCGGCGGCCTCCCTGGCCGCCTCCTGCGCCATCTGTGCGGCGCGGGCCGCCACGGCCCGGTCCTGACCGGACGGGTTGGCCGGGGCAAGGGCGGCGCGGCGGATGCGCTGGGCCTTGGCCTGGGTCTCCTCCGGTGTCTGTGCCTCGGACACGCTGATCTGGACCTCGCCGCCCGCGGCGTAGCGCTTGCCGTCCGGGCCCACCACATAGCTGAAGCTGGCCCCACCGTGGACCAGACCGCCGCCCGCCGCGATGTGGGCCTGTTCGTGGGCGCGGACCTCCCGGTCGCGCGCGGCGAGCTCGCGCACGGTCTGCTGCTCCTGGGGGGAGAGCTCTTCGGTCTCGGCGCTCGCGTCGTCGGTCGATCCGGATGGGTCGGTGTTCTCCGGGATCGGCTCCGTCGATGTGGTGTCGCCAGGCTCGAGGAATCCGCGCAACCGGGCCCTACGCCCGAGGCGGATCAGGGTAGCGACGTCCTCGTCGTGGTCGTCTGCTGTCGTCGCGGGGGCCTGTCGAGGGGGAACCTCCTCCCGTGCGTCCTCCGCGGCGTCGCGGACTGGACGCGAGGGTCTGGCCGGGGGAAGCCCCGGTCCGCGCGCCAGTGGTCCGACCGTGCCAATCGCCATGCAACCGTCCTGTTCTCAAGGTAGCGTCGGATGGCTGATCTCCCAAATGGAGCGGCACCCTCTCTCTGGTCGAGAATCATTGAACCGTCGTGTTCCAGGCAGCTATCCTGGCTGCATGGATGACCTGCCCATCGAGCTGCCCATCACCGACCTCCGCGCTTTCTGCCAGAGGTGGCGAATCGTGGAGCTGTCATTGTTCGGGTCGGTGCTGCGGGAGGACTTCGGATCCGACAGCGACGTGGACTTCCTGGTGACCTTTGGCGAGGGATCTCACTGGAGCCTGCTCGACCTCGTGGCCATGGAGGAGGAACTCGCCGAGCTGCTGGGTCGCTCCGTGGATATCGTGACTCGCGCTTCCATCGAACGCAGTGCCAACCATCGGCGACGTGGAGCGATCCTCTCCGCTGCGCGCAAGCTCGATGTCGCGTGACGAGGACGTCCGGATCGACCTGCTGCTCGCGGCTCGGCGGGTGGTCGAGTTCGTGGAAGGAACTGACGAGCAATCGTTCCTGGACGACCCGAAGACCCAGTCCGCGGTCATGCATCAGCTGCTGGTCATGGGCGAGGCCGTGAAACGATTGTCCGAGGATTTCTGCTCGGAGCATGACGAGATTCCCTGGAGGCTGATTGCTGGGATGCGGGACCGCCTGATTCACCACTACGATGCGGTCGATCTGGAACAGGTATGGCAGACGGCCGTGCGCGACGTCCCCCAGCTCATCGAGTTGCTCGGGCGTCGGATGTAGGCGCTGGACATGGGCGTCGGGTACAGGGGGTGGGGATTCCCATGCCGACTGCTGCCACTCGTACTCCTCGCCGTTCTGGGAGGATGCACCGACGAGGAGGTGCCGGGCGACGACGACACCTCGGAGCAGTCCGATCCCGGTCTGGACTGCGCTCCCTGCGACCAGAGCTACGTTGCGAACAGCTCGGCTGACCTCGCCGCCATCTCGGAGTGCTCGACCATCGATGGGGATCTCTCGCTGACCGGGCTGCCCGGGATCTGCAACGAGGACGACGCTGCCACGGTAGAGGTGCGGGTCGCAGCGACCACCGGCGTGGAGTTAGCCGACCTGGAGTCCAGTTGGCATGCTGCGCTCTCGGCTCGTGGAAACGATGATGAGAAACCAGAGGAAGGGGAGGAGGACGAGGACGTTTCCGGAGAGCTGTCGTGTCCGGAGAATCGAGAATCGATCCTGGTCCAGAGACTCGTGGATCTGCTTTGTGGAGCATCTACTCGAGAGCAGGGATCGCTGATCGACTATCTCGCTGAGCAGAAGAGACGTCGCGGCATCGTGTTCAGGGGGAATCCCCCGGCGATCTCCACCGAGGTTCGGTTGAGACCCGAGGTCATGGAGTTGCTCGTGGACCCGGCATTCCACTCCATCCCCGTGTACATCTCGAACCACCAGTGCATGGCGACGTTGACGGACGACGTCGAGCACAAGTACTTCGACCTGGATGACAGGGAGCTCTTCCTGTGGGTTCACCTGGATCGGATCGAGGCACTATCGCGCTGTCCGTTCGTGGAGCGGATCGACTACTACGAGAGCTGGATCATCCCGTGGGAAGCGGGGACCACCCGATGACATGCCCCGATGACAGGTGGACGAGATGAGATTCGTGGTCAAAAAGCCACCCGAGATGCCGTTGGTCACGATGCTCTCGGCTCTCGCAGTGTTCCAGCTTGCAGGGTGCGGACGGGGCCAATCGTCGTTAGCCGTCGTGGAGGAACAGGAGGGGATCACGAGCGGCGCCGAACTCCTCACCCCAATGCCCGTGCACTCCGAGCGAACGCAGCACATGTCCGACATCCAGTGGCTCGAGCGCCTCCCGCCTCCGGAGGAGGAATGCCCGACCATCGACGAGGCTCGCCGGGGTGAATGTCCGCTCGGTCCAGACTGTGTGATCGAACACGAGGTGGGTGAAAACAAGATCCTCGTGCAGGTGCAGTGCTCACCGGGTGCCAACTCGTCCATGGAAGCCTGGTACTTGCACGACGCCGGGCTGGATTCCGACCGCGTGCTGAGGTTTCGCAGTCCTGTGTTCGGGGACGATGCGAAACCCACCAGATTCGTGCGGCTCGACACTATCGGCGGGAGTTTTCCCAGCTTCGATCCCGAGCGGAGGACCTTGATCAACTGGCGCCGTGGCGGGCCGGATGGACCGTTTCGTGGTGTGGTCTATCGCTTCGACGACAGCGCCGACGAATTCCTGCTCGCCTGTACCACCTACGCCCGGACGGGCGTCGATCTGGAGAAACCCGTCCTGGGTTTCCACGACCCAGCGGTGATGAAGGTCTGCCCACCTGCGATGTGAGGGTTCTGGTCGGCTCCGCGGCACGGTTCGGGAAGTGGCGCCGATTCTGCCCGGAGCACTCTTCCAGGAATTCGTTTGATGCCCAGAGGCGGCGCCATGTCCGGCTACAATGGACCCGACGATTCGTCGCATGGAGGATCGCCATTGCCTGTCGTTGCCCGTATCCCGGCCGGTGTAGGAATCGTGGCGATCCTTGTCGGTTGTCCCATGTCCGGCGCCGACCGGTGTTCAGATGACGATGACTACGATCCCAGTGACGGCGGCGACTACGAGCCCAGCGTGGTGCTCGACACATTCGAGCCTGTGCGGATCACTGTCGACACGACACCCGCGTTCGTCGCAGAGGGGGAATGGCTCGAGAAGATCTACTTCGTTCACGAGACATCCTCGACGCCCGTCTACGTCGAGGAGTACACCCGCCGAAACGAAGAAAAGCTCGAAGGTGTGTTTCCCGAAGGGCTCTTGCAGGGATTCCACGACGTATGTGGAAGCAACATGACCTTTGGCTCCGACTGCATCCGCGACGGATTGGAGGTCGCGTCGGCAGTCGGAGATCGAGCGAGTCGGGGCGAGAGACTCGACGAGTTCGACTGGCACCTCTCGTCACATCTCGTGCAACGACCGGCACCGTGGTCCTCGCTCAGGCGTGTGTCGGGTCCGTCGGCGGCTGGGCCGCCTCCTTGACCCGCCCTACCGGTCAGGCAGTTGGTTCGGTGCGGGTGCCCGTCTGTAGACCCTCGTACTGGCCGTAGCATCCGCCTTGCTCTCCGACCTCGCGCATGCGGTCGATCACGTCTTCGATCGGGGTGTCGACGATGTTGCCGGCGGGGAGTTTCAGGAAGGGGCAGGGGCGGACGTCGCCCTTGGGGTCGACGTAGAGGAACTGCTGGCCGGCCGAGCATCCGCGGCGCCGCTCCCACACCACGGCCGAGTAGGCGATCGGGTCGTCGCGCCGGTCGCGGCCGTTGTTGACCTTGTCCATGAGACGTTCGAGCTCCAGCAGCTCGTCGTTGGACAGGGTGGGGATGTGGAACTTCTCCACGCCGCCGATGGTGTGGGGCGGGAAGAAGTTGACGAACTGCACGCCCAGTTCCCGCATGAACGCGATGGTCGCCTCGAACTCCTCCTCGGCGAGCAGCTCGGCATCGACCATGCAGTCCACGCTCACGAGCAGTCCCAGCTCCCGGGCCACGGCGATGCCGGCCAGGGCGTTGGCAAAGGCCTCCTTGTGACCCTTGAGCTTGTTGACCCGCTCTGCGGTGCGACCGTCCAGGGAGATGATCACGCCCTTGAGCTTGTGCCGCAGCAACGGCTCGAGCGTCTCGCGGTCCATCCCCCACCCGGTGGACACCAGCCACAGGGATTCCACCTCGTCTGCCACGGCAGCCATCAGCCCTGGCAACTCCGCGGCCCGGTACATGGACTCGCCACCGGTGAAGAACACGTTCTTCACATCCCGGCTGGCCAACCCCCGCACCGTCCGCTTCAGTGCCTCCACCGGCACCACTTCCTCGTCACACAGCTCGGGCAGCGCATAGCAGTGCTTGCACCGATAGGGACACCGCGACGACACCGACAGCAACGCGAACAACATCGGCGACGGCTGCTTGTGGTTGAACGTCGTGATCTCGTCGAGCAGGTACTGCGCCGCGCGCGGCGAGTTCATGGGCGGCATGGCGGTCGCAGCAAACACCTCGCCGTCCCGCTCCACGTAGCGATCGGCCCTGCCATCCATCACGTTGCGGTTGTCGCGGAAGTACGCGCGAAGCTCCCGCACGAGCCCGAACACCCCGAGCTGCCCCACCCCGAGCCACGCCACCCGCAGGATCAGCCACAGGTCGACCCACCACTTGCGCGGCCCGGCAATCACCCGCACGGTCACGGCGACTCCTCCACGCCCGGGCCGTCCACCGCGTAGGGGGCCAGCACCGTGATCTCGTCGGCGTGCTCGCTGAAGTACTGTCGCAGGAAATCCCGATCCGTGTAGAACAGGCAGTGCACCTTGTCGTTCCTGCCCGTCTCCCGGTTCGCCTTCGCCACGGCCGCGTGCCGCTGCCGCAGCGCCACGTACAGCGGGTCGTTGACGAAGATCTCGCACAGGTCGCGCTGCTTCACGTTGGACTCCGTGCGGCCGGCAGGAATGGCCAGGCACGGCGTGACCGTGCCGTCGTGATACACGGTCATCGTGTACACCGCCGCGGGACAGGACGTCAGCTTCTGCTCGATGCCCAGCAGGTCGAAGGTCGCGATCCGATTCGTCACCTGGTTGATCGCCAGCGCCCGCTCGAACAGCTCGTCCCGCTGCGCCGCGGTCATCACCAGGGCGGCCTCCTTGCGGCGGTCCGCGGGCGTGTACGGCGCATACGCCAGGAAGTAGCAACCACGCTCCTCGAGGTAGCGCACGAACGGCTCGGATGCGACCTCGCCGAGGTTGGCGGTCGACACCATCGTCGACACCCCGAACACCATGCGTCGGTCTCTCAGCTGCGACAGCAGTCGGTCCACCTTCGACCAGCTCCCGTCCCCCTTGCGCCGCTCGGTGGCCTCCTCCAGGCCGTCGATGTTGAGCACGGGCACGATGTTGCCAGCCGCGCGTATCCGGTCGAGGTGTTCCTCCGTCATCCGCTGCCCCTCGCTGAACAGCAGGAACAGCTGGTAGCGGTGCCGTGCCAGTCGCTCGAGCAGCGCCTCCGTGTCGTCGCGGTAGAAGGGGTCGGCCCCCAGCATGTAGATGTTGGTGATTCCCATGGCCAGGGCCTGGTCCAGCACCCGGTCCAGGTCGTCCAGGCTCAGGCGGGTGTGCCGATCGCG
Source organism: uncultured Rickettsiales bacterium (assembly GCA_964639985.1). Classification (GTDB taxonomy): domain Bacteria; phylum Myxococcota_A; class UBA796; order UBA9615; family CAYRNR01; genus CAZXHG01. Next base: position 329 of record CAZXHG010000285.1, on the reverse strand, counting down.
CATCACCGTGTACACACAATTGGCACAGGCGGCCTTGCAACCCACGTCGTCGATGATCTGCAGCGTCACCGGCATGCGCACCCCCAGCCGCCACTCGCGGATGCGGTGGGGCAGCCAGGTCAGCCAGCGGCGCAGGCTCATGCGCAGCATGGCGATGCGCATGGGCCAGCCCGCGAACCACAGCCCGCGTACGAGCACCCGCAACATCACCGGCGCGTAGATCTTCAGCAGCCGCCAGCTCAACCCGTAGTTGCGAAACAGCACGCCTCGCTCCTCAGAAGATGTTGGGCGGCACGCGCTTCATCACGTAGTGCCGGTAGTGCAGGTTG
>CAZXHG010000284.1:0-12134 GCA_964639985.1 uncultured Rickettsiales bacterium | reverse complement strand
CCTTTTTTTTTCCCGGTGTCCTGCCAGCGCACTCGGATCCACTCCCCAGGCCGGCGGTCTCGTTCGGGGTGCTGGTGGCTATTCCAGCCGTGCAACGGCCCACTGGTGGCGCCGCGCCGATTCTTGCTGGATCGCCCTGGCGTGGGTCTCGATGCGCCCGGCTGCGGTGTCGATGACCCCGTCGGCCCGCTCGAGAGCCTGGGTCCGGACCGGTTCGAGTTGCCCGAGACAGTGCTCGCGCACACCCTGTCGCATCTTCTGTAGCGGCTCCTTGTCGATCACGAGGCGCTTGGTCAACCAGCCGTACTTGACCACCTTCCAGGCTGCGAACACCGCTCCGATGCCGGTCAGCGCAGCGCCGATGGCCTCGGCGGCTTCGAGGAAGATCTCCTCGCCCACCTCCTCGGCCACCCACTCCATCAAATGCTCGAGCGCGATGGATGCGGTGGGGACCGTGTTGAACGGCAGGGTGGCCGCGTTCGACACCACCGTGATCAAGAGGTCCTTGCCCAGGAGATCCGGGCCCAGCTGCAGGATCACGCCCCCGGCAGCCAGTCCGCCTCCCCACAGCAGGCCCTTCTCCAGGCTCTCGGCCAGGTCGGGCTCGTCACCGGCCAGAAACCGGTGTGCGCGGTTCGGGTTGTGCCGCAGGGCATTCCAGCCCTCCCGGGCGTCCGCACTCATGTTCATCAGCGCGGGCGCAGAGGCCGGCTGCACGGTCTTTTCGAAGCGTTCGAGCTGCTCGGTCACGGCCGCGTCCATGGTCACGACCACGGCGTTCGCGTCCAGGATCTGCGAACCCGCGTCCCTCATCCGCTGCTCGTACTCGTCCTTCCACCCCTGGTTGGGCAGGGCAGCCTTGACCGCTGCCTTGAACGTCTCCCCGTCGATGGTCTCGTCCACCCGCGCAGCGACCTGCTGTTCGTGCTGGTCCAGGCAGGTCTGCACGGCGCGCACCGTGGTGGCACGGTGACGCTCGAGGGTTCCGTCGCGGCGGGCCCTGTCGAGGTTGGCCAGGGTTTCGGTGGCGCTGGTGTGCATGGCCGAGGTGATCTCGGCGACGGCCTGCAGTTCGCGGCGGCGGGGGCGGCGGACGAGCCAGGTGATCACAAAGGTGACCAGGAGCGCCACGAGCAGCGCGCCTGCGATGACGATGATGATGATCCCCTCGGGCATGGCGTCGGCGTCCCTCCCATGGCGCCGACTACGAAGATTACCACCCGTCGTCCGGCAGCACGACTCGGGCCAGGTGCAAGAAGGCTGTGTGCTCTCCCAGGACGCCGCCTTTCGAGAATCGAGATCCAACGGGGTTGGATGTTCGTGGCTTCATTCCTCGTACAGCTCCGCAGCCATCCGCTGCACGACCTCGACGTCGTCCTCGAAGCCGATGCCCTCCAGGAAGTCGAACGCGTTGTCGTAGGGGTTGGCCAGGTAGACCAGCGCGTACAGTGCACTCTCCCGTCGGTCGACGCTCTCGCCTGGGTCCAGTGCGATGCGGAAGAGGTCCTCGACCTCGTCGGCCACACAGGCCAGCTCCCGCGCGTGCGGCTGGAGCACCTCGGATCGAATCTCGTCCACCAGGGCGGGCACGTTGTCCCGCTCCCTCACCCGCCGCGCATGTTGCTGCACCCACCGGGCGATGTGACGGTCGTCCATGGGTGACAGGTTCACCATGTACCGCCGCATGCGACGGGAGATGGCGTCCAGGTCCAGGGCCGGGTTGGCCCGCAGGATGTCCTCCAGCAGGTCCTGCTGCCTCGGCTGACCGAACGCCAGTCGGTACGTCGCCAGCAGCCGCTTCAACCGCTCGTAGTGCCGCTCGTCGTCGCTCATCGCATAGAACAGCAGGTGTCGGCGAATCATGGGACGGGAGAACTGCGGGTCGGCCTCGGCGCCCTTGGGCCGCGACAGGTAGATCCAGTTGGGGAACAGGCCGTGCTTGAACCGCTGCAGTCCCTGCGGCCGTGCGTCCACCGCGCGGAACACGGCGTCCCACAGGTTCGAACCTGGCACGCAGCGTCGTGACGGCTCCAGGTGTTGCAGGCACTCGGCCAGGTCGTAGTCCTCGGCCACGTTCTGCCGGATGAACAGCCCGTTGTAGCGGTTGATGCGACCCTCGCGCTGTTCGAGATCCACCGGGTTGGCGGGCAGGTTCCAGTGCACGATGTCCCGACAGTACAGGTGGAAGTCCAGGCCCTCCTGGCCCACCGAGGTCGTGGCGAGCACGAAGGGCCAGAACGGCGAATTGAATGCGTCGCGCACCGCACTGCGCTGGGCGCCACGTCCCCCCCCGGTCTCGCCCAGGGAGACCTCGTCGCCGAAGGCCAGGGCGTACTGGGCGATCACGGCCTTGCCGGAACGAAGATGCCCGTGCGCATCCACCCGGTTGAGCCGCGGCCGGCCCGTCCACATGCCCATGGCCCGTTCCAGGTGCGGGAACAGGCCCTTGTCCCCATCCGCGTCCGTGCACTGCGCCGTTCCGTGCACCAGCCAGGCGTACTCGTCGATCACCGCCTGGAAGTGGGCGTCCCGGCAGTACGCCAGGATGTGGCGCGCGTAGTTGCTGCGCCCGCGGGTCTGCCTGCGGGCCGCTCTCCTGCCGTGGGCGAACACGATGCTGCGTGCGGCTTCCGCGTGGAAGAAGCTCCGCAGGCCGAACAGCCCGAGCCGCAGCGCCGGCCGTACGGTCGACGCTCGGTCCGCCAGCACACTCCAGCTCGCCCTCAGGGCGCCGATGGCAGGCGAATACATGGCCACGTGGGCCAGCTCCTCGACGTCCTCGATGGTCAACACGATCGGGCCACGGTCGTCGAGCAATCCGATCACCTCGGCGAGCCGCTGCCTGAGCTTGTCGCTGAACCGTTCCAGCTTGACCTGTCCCGACTTCTGGTGCTTGTACATCTCCACGACAGCGTCTCGAACCGCGGACCCGTGAATCGAGTGGATGTCCACGCGAAGCATCGCTGCAACAACGTTGGAGGTTCCCTTGGCCCGCCGGCTGAGCCTCATGTTCAGCTCGGGATGCGCGCCGATGTACTCCCGGATCCGCTCGACCGCCCGGCGGTGGAGGTCCGCGCTCGACCGGAGCCGCCGGCCCGTGCCCGCCAACGACAGGGGGTCCACGATCTCGGCGAGCCCAGGAGATGCCCACAGGGCGAGCAACGGCGACAGGCTCTGGAACGACAGCGGTTGCTTGTTGCCGCGGGCTGCACCTTCGGGCAGTCGCGCGACCGCCGCCTGGCTGATCAGCGCGGACACGGCCTTGGGCACCATGCGCCAGTGGGAGAACAGCAGGTACTTGTCCGGGTCCTCGTTCCGGTAGAACGCATCGCCGTAGTAGAAGTACGTGGGCTTCTGCCACAGGAAGCGGCAGGCGCGCTTGCGCTTGTGATCTGGATCACCGAACACCCGGGGGTTGAGCAGGCGGAACCGCGCGTTCTCCTTCTCGAGCCTGGCCAGGTCCTGGGCCCCGTTGACCGCGGGTACGAGCTTCTTCGGCACCCTGGCCTTGACGCCCTTGTGCCGTCTGCGGCCCGTACCCCGAATCCGCCGGATGAGGGAGTAGCGGGAGTCCATGAACAGCAACGGCCGGGGACACGACTTCCAGAAGTCCACGATCTTCCAGTCGTCCATGTCCTGGTCGAGCAGGAAACGCCGCAGCTCCAGGAACGAGCGGAGCTCCTTGACCGTGGGTACGGCCGCGATCCGGTCGTCCTCCCCCTCCAGCCGGACCTCCTCCACGCCCTTGGCCACGTCCTCCAGGTACCAGTTCCGCTCCGTGCGCGAGGCCACGCGGGTCAACCGTTCCACGATGTGGTCACGCGTACGGACCAGCGGGTCGAACGTGCGTGTCTCCCAGGCATCGGACGAGCGCAGCAACCGTCCCAGGGTGCCGAAGTCACCCTTGAACGCCTCGATCCGCGGCGAGTCCGGCCGGGTGCGGTGCAAGAACGCCAGCGTCTTGAGGAACTGCTGGTAGTGGTTCTCGCCGTCCCCCTCGAACGACAGGGTCAGCATCTTGTAGGGCGTAGCCGACAGGATGAGCGCAGGGGTCCCCTTGCCACCGGCACCGGTCCCCATCAACCGCCCGACGATGGTCCCGGGATCGTCGGCCATCTCCAGCATGGACGAGAACCGCTGGAACTCGTCCAGGATCACCACCCCGGGATCGAGCTGGCGGAGGGTGGCCATGGCCAGACCGGTTCGCAGGGCACCGATGATCACGTTGCGACAGCGACGCCATGCGATGTTGGTCTCGTCGAACCCGTCGATCCCGTCGTGCAGAAGCGTCAGCAGCGGTCCACCGCCGGCCAGCGGCCCCAGCCTCCAGCTGTTCGGAACGGTCTGTTCCACCCACTCGGCATTGATCCCATCGATGAACTCGTCGGGGATGTCGGCCCACCAGAAGGCATCCCACAGGGCATCCTTGCCCGCCTCGCGCCGCCAGCCCTGCTCGCCGCACCCGCAACGGAAGAACTCCCGCCAGCGGACCTGGCGTTTGCCCCTGGGGGTCACCTCCATCCGGTCGAGCAGGTACAGCAGCAGCTTGCGCTCGTACTTGAGGCCGGTCGCGCTGCGCAGGCTGAGCGAGGTCCCCGGCGTGAAGCAGTACAGGTTCAGCTTGCCGGGCTGGGTACCGTCGCGGAACAGGTCCAGGCACAGCAGGGTCAGGCGCCTGGCCTGGCCCCTGTCCGCGCCCGGTGGGGCCAGCTTGCTGCGGTTCTGGCTGGCGATCTCCTGGTTGGAGCACACGTAGACGGCCGTGAACATGCCGGGCGAACACTGCCGCAACCGCTCGATCACCTCCCGGGCGATCAGGGTCTTGCCCAGGCCCACCTCGTCGGCCAGCAGGAACCTGCGCGTGCTCGACGCGTGGGTGAGCTGGGCGACAATGCGGTCGACGGCCGCTTCCTGGAATGCCAGCAACCCGCTCATCGTCGACTCCGCCGGGTGCTGTGGAACGCCTCACGTACCACAGCCCACACGCGCACGAAGTCCTCGCCGATCAGCTCGGGATCGTGTTCGACCGCGGACACCAACGTCTCGATCTCGTCCACCAGCGCGGGATCGCGGGTGCAGGCGCGGAGCAGCTGCTCGAGCGAGACTCCGACGGCTGTCGCCGCCTTGCTCCCCGGGCCCCGGCGCCCTCCTCCCCCCCCACCGCCACCGCCACCGCCGGACGCAGGCAGGCCACTGAGCAGGCTCCGCAGCAGCTTGTCGAAGTCCGCCGAGGTCAGCAGGTCCTTGTAGATGGCCTGGTTCCGCTGCTCCCTCCAGTCACGGAAATCGAGGTCGAATCGCAGCAGGTTGCGTGTCTCCAGGATCCGGCCGTCGACCAGGGGCGTTCGCGACACGGCGCGAACCGCGATCAGCTCGGTGAGTGCCGTCGGCGCCAACTCCTCGAACGCGGTGCCGTGGATCAGTTCGGCGAGGGTTCGGCGGTGTTCGGGTCGAGTGACCAGCGCCCAGGTCAGCTCGAGGTCGCCTGTGAATCCGTCGAGTTCGACGAGGAGATCGGCCCTGTCCGCGGCCGTACCCCTCACCCGCACGGTGAGTCTGTGACCATCGTACGTGCCGCGCAGCTCGAGCCCGGCCACCCACTCCACGGCGTCCTCCAGAAGGTCGCGGGCCCTCTTCTCGGCCTCGGCTTCGGGATCGACCGGCTCGTCGGGCCGGGGCTCCCAGGGCATGAGCCACTCCCGAAGCTTCAGCTCGTCGGTCGGTGCGTCCGGATCCCCCACCTCGACCGCGAACCCGGACAGGAACTCCCGCCGGTCCAGCGCGGGCGCCATCTCGAGCACGGCCTCGACGTTGGTGCCGAACCAGCCGGGGTAGGTCGCGTTGGCCGATCCCAGCAACGTGACCGATTCGTCTCCGTCCTGGGCAACGATCAACTTGGCGTGCAGGTCGAGCTCCTCCACCTCCTGGGCCTCGTCGTCGTCGTGGCCGTCCGACCCCTCCTCCGCGCCGGAGACCAGGCCTCGCTTCATGGCCCACACACGATTCTCTCCCCCCAACAGACGGTCCCGCCTGGTCGCGGGGAGGTCGTCCAGCGCCGGGAGGCAGGAGACGAGGGTCGTGCGGCTGAATCCGGCCATGACCCTCTCGAGAAACCTCCAGGTCAGGAACGGTGAGACCACGAGCAGGTGATCGCCCCTGGCCGGGATGCGATCCTCCAGTGAAGGACCGGCCGGCCACTGGTGCCACAGGCGGGCCTCTTCGATGCTGCTGTCCAGGGCGGGTGTGGCCTGGCGCAGGCCGCGCACGATCCGGGGGATCGGGCCGTGCGCGTCGTCGAGATGGAGCAGTCCGTCGAGCAGGTCGGCCGTGTCTGCACACACGCCCGTTCCGCCCCGGCCGCCCTCGACCGCGTCGATGGTCGTGAACAGCTCCCACGAGGTCGACCGGGTCAGGTTCCTGGAGGAGCACAGGATGCGCAGACGCGGGGGATGTGTGGGTGGATGCGCATGGCGGTGGGTATAGCGGGCCACCCAGACCTTGGGGTGGAAGCAGCCGTCCCGCACGTACACGTCCCGCACGACGCTGTCCATGAGTGCGACCAGCCGCTGCTCCACGTTCACCGGCTCCTTGATGTGCGACCGATCCCCCACGACCCGGACGCGGTCGACCATGGGGATCAGGGCCTGCAGCACGGAGAAGGGAGAGAGGCGTCCCGCGCCGTCGGATGCGGCGCGGAGGTCGGACCCGGTCAGGCCGATGAGCAGGGCGAACAGGGTCTGCACGTCCAGCCCGTACGTGGTCCCGACCAGGGCGTCGAGTCGCCAACCGGGCTCCGGCGCGATCTGCTCCACGAGATGCGTGCGAGGGAGTTCGCCGCGGCTCACGACGACTCCTCCAATCCGGCGACAATGTCGCTCAGGACCATGGAGGCTCGGGGTGCGCGGTAGTGGAGGTGGTACAACCACCGCGTTGTTGCACCAGCGTCCTCCTGCCAGCCGTGCAGGCGGTCCAGGTGGATCAGGCGGGCCCGGCTGGGCTTGTTGTGGGCTTCCTGTTTCTGCACGAGGTAGCCTGCCTTCTCGTCGGACAGGAAGGCCTCGCTCGAGTCGGCCGAGCGCAAACGCTTCAACCAGGCTTCGCAGAAGGTGGTGGAGGGAACAGCGGACTTGACGAGCGCGCTGCATTTCGCGAGCTGCAGCTTGAATGCCGTCAGATCCCATCCGGCGAGATCGGTGTGGGATCGGTGCCACCAGTCCTCGATGGCCGGGATCCAGACGTCGGGATCGGCCAGGGTCTTCACGCGCTCGTGCTTGCGGCGGGTGACGAGGTGGTCGTAGTGCAGGGTCGCGCCGCGGGCGAACAGACTGAAGCGGCGGGCGTCCTCCACGTGGGATTTGAGGTCCTTGGGGATGGAGGTCACGTCCCAAGCGTGGCCGAAGGACTCTCGCTTGCGCTGGTCGACGAGGTGGCCGAGCAGGGATGTGAATCTGCGTTTGCGGTCGATGCGAAGGAAGCACTGGCGCAGGTAGACGGCGGCGGCGTTGCTCAATGAGGGATCGAGGGCCTCGGGGACGGCGCCGTCTCGTAGAGGGCTCACGCGCAGGGCGCGGCCGTCCCAGACCTGGGCAGGGTCGTCGTCGAGGTGGGTGGTGCCATCGTCGTCCTTGACGATGCGGTCACCCTGGCTCCAGGCGTGCAGGCCCTGGGCCCAGGTGCTGCGGTTGATGGCCTTGCGCAGGATGCCGAGCTCGTGCATGGGCCACCAGTAGAGGCTGGACGGGTGGCGGGTGAGGCGATCGCGGGAGGCGATCCCGATGATGCCCTCCGTGGGGATGTCGTTGGTGTCGGCGTGCTTCTCGAGGGCGCGGCGGAGCTGGTTCTCGAGGTTCTCGAGGTCCTTCTCGGCCTGGCGACCGCGGCTGGGGCCGCCGTGCAGGGAGTGGCAGAGGGCAGGCGTGGTCAGGTAGTAGACCGCCCGCCGCATCTGGGTGTTGGTGGCCGGGAAGAGGAGGGATGAGTAGACATGGCGCACGCCGCCGAAGCCGAGCTCGTCGACCGTGCCGGCCTTGTGCAGGCCCTGGAGGAAGGTTGCGGCGGCGCGCTGGCCGGCGGCGTCGAGGTCGAGCCAGCCGAGGGTGGGGGGGCGGGGGGGTGACGTCGTCGTGGTCATGGATCGCTACTCGAACGCAATTTCTGCCTTCTCCATCTCCATGTATCCTTGTGTTCCACCGAAGCGCTTGCCAGGTGCCTACTGGTGCACGTGGATGAGGGATGAGATTACACCAGAATGCAATCAGGTCATCGAGGCGGATCAACATCCATCAGCATGGCTAGATAGGATCCGGACCCTGATTCGACATGTCGCCCCCCCAGTTCATCGCAAAGGTGTGATCGACCTCCATGCGGAGTTTCCTCCAGTCCGGCAGTCCGATCCGTTCGTGTTGGTAGACCTCCGTGGCCGTCCTCCCACCGAGCTCGTGCCCCTGCTGCGCGAGTACCTGGCCCAGGGGTACGTGGCGTCGTTCGCGGACGAGGCCCAGGCCTGGCTGGACACGTACGGGGGTGGCGGGATCGCCGGTTGAGCGGACGTCGTTTTCCGGTCTATGCGCGCCGGCCTGCTGCGCGCCTGGATACTGGTACGCGCCTGCTCACGGACTGCACCCGCCAGTTCATCCCGGCCCTGGACTGACTCGGTGGCCAGGGTGCGGACCCGCGGGGGAATGCTGAGCGCCGGGCCGAGGACCTGGTGCGGGGCAACCGCGGGCTGCTCGCCGACCTGCATGTGGAGGCGAGCGTGGGCCGGGTGAACGGGGAGCCTGGGTTGCGGGTGAAGACCGGGGCGCGGGTGGGGGCGGTTCCGTTGCGGTCGCCGGTGTCGGGGCGTGCGGACTTCGGGCTGGTGGTCAGCCCTCGGTTTCCCTGGTCGGGGTTGGGTGATCTGCTCGCGACCACCGGGTTCCGGGTCACGCCCGAGCTGCTGCCGTTGCCTGACCTGCCCCAGTCCGAGCGGAGGATTCCGCCGTGGGTGCTGGCCAGCCTGGTGCTGCAGCGGCTCGAGCGGTTGCTGGAGGTGTCAGCCCGGCGGTTCACCACCACGCGGGCGGACCGCAGCGCGCCGCACGGGCAGGTGGACTGGGCCGAGTATGCGCTCCGGCGGTTGCCGGTCGGGCGGGCGCTGCACGTGCCGTGCGAGTTCCCGGACCTGCGGGACGACGAGGTGCTGCGGGCGGCGTGGCACCAGCAGCCGTTCGCGGCGCGGGTGTTCACCGAGGGGGTGCAGGCCATGGACTGGACCGCGGACGAGCGGGCACTGGCCGGGTTGTCGGATCTGGCAGGGCTGTCGTGGCGGATGGACATGGAGGTGTTCTTCGAGGCCTGGGTGGAGTCCCTGGCCGCGTACGTGGCCACGCGGACAGGTGCTGTAGTCCGCACGGGCCGCCAGGAACAGACGCGGGTACCGCTGGACTGGGAGCCGGCGTGGGCGGGGTCCCAGCGGTCGCTGTTGCCCGACGTGGTCATGCACCGCGGGGAGGTGGTCGTGGTGCTGGACGCCAAGTACAAGACGCACGCGGACGACATCGACCGGCTCGGCTGGCACAACGTGGCCGACACCCTGCGGCAGCGGCACCGCGCGGACCTGCTGCAGGCCCTGGCCTACTCCACCCTGTACGACGCGCCGCGCGTGGTCGCGCTGCTGGCGTATCCGTGTGGGGTGGAGCGGTGGCGGGAGCTAGCAGAGCGGAACCGGGTGCTCATGCTGGCACGGGCGCGAACGAGTCCGCGAGTGGTGGAGGTGGGGTTGCTGTCCGTGCCGCTGGGGGGTGGAGTGGATGAGATCGGGAGGGTGCTGGAGGGGGTGGTGAGGCGAGCGGTTGGATAGGGCAAGTCGAACCGCCCCACGAGTTATCGCCCACAGAAGCTGGGTATCGAGGCAGCTCGCCGATCCAGAAGCCGTCAGACGTCACGGCCGTCATGATCCGATGGCGATTCGTTTCGCTCCCTGAAGTGGTCGAACAGCCCCTTGAGGCTACCGCGCTCTGCAGAATCCAGCCGCGGGATGTCGAGCTCTTCGAGAACCACCCGAAGCTCGTCCACACTTCCACCAAGGGCGTCGTCCAGCTCCGCGACCAAGGCCTCGCCCGAAGCCAGATCCGAGATCTCGTTTTCTGCTTGTTCGTCTGGCAGGGCGGTTGCCAGGGCTTCGTGGACGTCAGGAGGCAGCTCCAGCTGGGACTCGTCCTCCAGTCGCCCGAGCAGCGATTCGACGTGGTCCACTCCTTGATCGAGCTCTTCGAGTTCGCGCCCGAAGGCCTCGTCGTCGGGAATGCCGTCAGGATCGTGGTCCTCTGGCTCGGAAGTCGTCTTCCCGGCATCGCCGAGGATCACACCGGCGAACTCCGGAATCGCGACCTCCAGGATGAACTTGGCCGGAAGCTGAATCGCCTGGAGGATGGTGATCAGGTCGTCGAGCACCCCCTCGATCTTCCGAAGCGTATCGACGATGGTCTCGAGGTTCGCCCTGATCTCGTTCAGCTTGCGCTGCATCTCCAGGAGCTTCGATTTCAGGCGCTCAAGCGCCTGGATGAGCCCATCCAGCCCGGTCAGACGCTTCAGCACCCGATCCAGCAGTGCGTTGATACCGAGTGTGTCGAGCAGGGCGTTGATCAGTCGATCCGCCTGTTTCATCAACCACGAGAGCCCGTCGAGGATCGCCTTGATGATCCGGTTCTGCATGAGCCGACGGAGACCAGCTTGCAGCGCCACGACAGCCAGGTGGAGCGGCTGCAGCGCGTCCTTGATCGCCCTGAGACGCTGCATGAGTGCGTCTACGCGGCGAGTGATGGCTTCCACCGCCGCGATGATTGGGATCAGGGCTACCTGAAGGACCAGCAGGGCGGCGATCGTCACTGCTAGCGTCTGAGTGAGTGTCTCCAGGCGAGCCAACAAGGCGCGGAGGCGCACCAGGACTTCCGGTGGGAGGATGCGTTCCAGGAACTCCTGCTGGACCTCGAGTACTCGCGCAAGCGACTCGGCCAGGAAGAGCTTCCGGCGGATGCGCTTCAGCACGCGAATGATGGTCTTGAGGGTTTTCCGCATCGACTTGAGCTCGGTCTTGATGATCCTGAGCTGCGGGGTCAGCTGCTCGACCAGGCGCTTCACCGGCCTCAGGACGTCGAGCAGTCGCGCCAGCGCGGTCCTGATCGCCTTCACCACGGCCTTCACCGGTGGAAACGGCAGCAATCCCAGCCATCTCAAAACCTCGCGCAGTCCTGAAATCAGGCTCCAGAGCGCATTCACGATGGCCGCCCAGACCAGCATGATGTTGATCTGGAAGATGATGCTGCCTATCTGGCCCGAGACGTTCTTCACAGGCTGGACGATCGTGCGGATCACGGTACGTGCAGCAGACAGTCCGTCTGCGATCAAACCGAAGATGGCCATCGGGTACCTCCCCTGATACGAGACGAGATGGACCGTCGGAAGAACAGCCCCGATCCCTGGACCGCCCCATCAAGCAGCCAGGGCGACGTGGCGTGGTGAAACCCGTGTACTCCCCACCGTCGAGACGGATCCACGGCCGATGATACGAGTTCGGGGCCACGGCCAACAGCGAATTGAGGGTCGCCTCTCAGGGAAGACCTGGGCGCAATCCAGATAGGCGCCGACATCGCCGCTCCCAGGCACCAGCCTGGACCGCCTCGGCGATCAGCTTGAATTCCATTGGTGCATGAGGAGGGAGGTGTGGTGGCAGATCGGCTCAGACCGCTGTTGACGCCATCGACCGCGCCGAAGATCGTCAGTTCGAAGGAGCCCACCCATGACCACCCGCACACGCGTGATCAACTACTTACGCGTATGCCTCCGCGCTCCCACAATCCGCCACACGCTCGGCATCAACGCCGCCGACCTCCGCCGCCGGCACTCCCCCATCGCGACCTCGCGCCACTACCCGCCCGCCGACTCGTGGACCGGACGGGCCGCCTGGGCGATCTCCATCGCCGAGGCCAAGCTCGACGGGACGGGCAAGCTGGTGTTCCTGTGCGAGCGCGAGGACGGTGACGGCTTCCACGTGCTCGGAGTGCCGAAAGAGTGGTTGCGCACCCACAGGGCCTCGTTCGCCTTCTCCCACTCCCACTGCCGCCTGTTCCTGTCGGCCGAGCCCGGGGAGCTGT
>CAZXHG010000283.1:0-12181 GCA_964639985.1 uncultured Rickettsiales bacterium | reverse complement strand
GGCCAGGTCCGCCGGAACCCCGGTTCATGTCGCTGCAACTGTCAAACTGGGGTCCATGGAACCCGCTCGCAGGCGATTGCGGCCGCCACCGAACGCCGCTACGTCGAGGCCCAGTTCAAGAACATTCCGGGGATTGGCCCCAAGATCCGAGACAAGATCCTCCGTGAGGTCTTCCACGGCCGCCTCGAAGACCTGCGGAACGCTCATCGCGTTCGTGGTGTGGGCGAGAGCCGACAGCAAGCGATCAACGTGTGGCTGGCAAAGGCAACCGTAGCGGCCCGAGCTGGAACCTACTCGGACGAGGCGACCAATGCTCGGATCCAGGCTGAGTACGCCGATCGGGTCGGACCGATCGAAGACGAGGTCGCGGAGTTGAAGCGGCGCTGCACCGAACTCGATGCGTACGGTCAGCAGATCCTGGCCGGGTACAAACGGCTCAGCGCGGTCTCCGACAGGCACTTCGTCAGGGCGCTGATGGCCCCAGGAATGCCAGCGATCCAGGTACCGGACTTCTACCTCACGGGACTGTTTGCGGAATGGGAGCCCGAACCAGACTGGTTCCGACAGGCTGTCGATCTGGCCGAGGGCCGGTCCCGATGAGCTGGCTGGCCCGTCTGCTGAAGCCGGTGTCCGTCGAGACGTTGGAGCTGACCTACCAGCTCGACGTCGATGAAGCTGGTCACCACACGGTCCGAGTGTACAAGACAGTGGATGGGGAGTCGGAGTGGCTCCCGATCACCGATGAGCTCCTGACATACGGCTACTCGGAACGGCTCGATGACGGCTTCCGCATTCTCGTGCTGTCGACGGAAGACCAGCAGAGGCTCCAGGCCATCCGGACTTCGAATCCCGCGATGATGGAGGACGGCAGCGCGCGATTCGCAACCAACCCGCGCATCGTCTCCTACCTGCGGTCCAAAGGCAGCCTTCAGGAGTCCGAGGAGTCCCGACGATTCCGCCTGACCGAGAAGCGGCTCGTCCCGACCGCGCTCCTGGATTTCGTGCCCGGCTCGGGCCTTCACCTGAGGACCGGCCTCGCGTTCGAGGGTGAGCACGAGATCATGCCGTTGGCGACGCTCCCAGAGCCATCCGAAGCCGGCTACATGCGAATAGGCGACGAGCTTGCCTCCGCACCGGACGACCTGAGTCCAGCCGTGCACGAGTATCTCCAGCAGCCAGACAGGCGTATCTCACTGCCCGATGTCCCGGACTTCTGGAGGGAAGAGAAGCCGCGCATCGAGAAGCTGTTGGCCTGCTGGCACACCGCAGCGGTGAAGAAGCTGTCGTTCCATTCCAGGTCGTCACGCCCGAACCTCGAACTCTCCATGGATGAGCCCGGGTGGATCGGAATGCGGCTGGGGTGCGAGATGGGCGGGCGGGATGTCCCGCTCGAGGTGCTCGAGAGGATCGGCGACCAGGGATGGGCTCAGCTTGACGAGTTCACCTGGCTGGAGGGACCCAAGGCGACCACCGCACTGCTCCGGGGTATTCAGGATCTGGATGGGGAGCGGACGGCAGATGGGGACCTCCGTATCCCGGCGAGCAGGCTGGGCGCGCTGGAGACCTTCACTGAAAAGGCGGGGATCGAGCCGGACCATACGCCCTCGTACACCGCGTTCCTCGACGAACTCCAGGGATTCAATCACGACGATGGCTTCGCGCTCCCGGACACCTTTGAGCGGCGTCTGGTCCACCAGGGTATCCAACTTCGCCCATACCAACGGGCGGGGATCCACTGGCTGGACTGGCTCCAGCGGAATCGACTCCAGGGCGTGCTCGCTGACGACATGGGACTGGGCAAAACCATCGAGACGGCCTGCGCGCTGAGGCTGGCCTACGAGACCTCCGGCTCCACCAGGCCCAGCCTTGTCATCGCCCCACTGTCTGTGATGCGTCACTGGGAGCGGGAGATCAAGAGGTGTGCCCCTTCCATCCTGGTTCATCGGTACCACGGTCCGGGCCGACTTCGCGCTCGCCGTGAGGGCAAGCTGCCCGTCGTCTACGTCACCACCTATGCGCTGGTCCCCAACGACATCGATCTGCTCGCCAAGATCCCGTTCCTGTACGTGATCATCGACGAGGCCACCAACATCAAGAATCCCGATACGAAGAGAGCCAAGGCGATAAAGAGGCTCGACTGCGAGCACCGCCTCGCCTTGTCCGGAACACCGGTCGAGAACCACCCGCGGGAGCTCTGGTCCATCTTCGACTTCCTCATGCGTGGTCATCTCGGGCGCCTCGGCACCTTTGAGCGGGTATTCTCCGACCAGGTGCTGGAGGGGGATACCCGCGTGACCGACGCGCTGGGCAAGCGAATCCGGCCGTTCATGCTCCGGCGCCTGAAGGACGAGGTGGCCACGGATCTTCCGGACAAGATCGAGATAGAGGAGTGGTGTCCCCTGACCGACGAGCAGCGTGAACTCTACGAGGACATCCTGGCGGGGGCTTCCGACGTGCAGGCGACCATCCAGGGGGGTGGGTACGTGAGCGTGGCCACTTCGATCCTGCCCCTCCTGACCAAGCTGAAGCAGGTCTGCGATCACCCGGCGATCGTGAACAAGCGAGGGACGCCGCTCGAGGGTCGCTCCAACAAGTTCGACTGGGTCGTCGCCAAGATCCTCCAGATCGTCGACGAGGGGCAGCAGGTCGTTGTGTTCAGCCACTTCCTCGGGACCCTCGACCTCTTGCAGCGAGCCATGCAGGAGTGGTCGATCGGCCACATCCGGATCGATGGCGGCACGACCCACCGACAGCAGCTCATCGACAAGTTCAATGGCGGTGGTGCAGCGGTCGCCCTGTGCAGCCTTAGGGCTGCCGGTCACGGCATCAACCTGCAGTCAGCCAGCAACGTCATCCACGTGGACCGATGGTGGAACCCCGCGGTTGAGGACCAGGCCACGGACCGAGTGCACCGGATAGGGCAGAGCCAGAACGTCTATGTCTATCGGATCATGTGCGAGGGGACCCTGGAGGAGCGCATCGTCAACATCCTCGAGCGCAAGCGGGACATGACCGGGAGGATCATGGAGGCTGCGAATCAGGGGCTGGCGGGCTGGTCGCGGGAGGAGTTGATGGAGGTGTTGCGGCCGTTGGATTGAGATTCTGTTGGGCTGTGCAATCTCTCCGGGAGTGGAAATAGGTTTGACAGGGGAAATGCGCTTTCTAATGAAGGAATGGAAGCCAGTCAGGTGGCCCTGGTGCGAGTCTCCGTGAGAACTATATCGTCCAATCAACATACGGACTATACTCTCTTTCCGTGGCCCTCGGGGGAACCCGTCCGACCGAGGGGGGCTATGAGTGATTCGTCACGCTATTTGGAGGGAAAATGGCAGACATCCTTGACACTTGGCCTTGGGACGAAGAGCCTATCGAGCCGTGCCGGTTTCGCAGGCACTACGGCGCCCGTCATCCCGAGGAACTCCGGCTTTGGCGCGAAAGAAGTCAGCAGTTCATGGCTCGCATACGCCCGATCGTCAGTGCGTGGAGCGGGGATGCCGAAGAGCGCGTCATACGTGTTGTGGATACTTGGGCGAGGACCGTGCATGCGAGACTGCGCGGCAACACCCGGTTTCAAGGGGCGAGCAAGACCGGCTCCATGTCGGTGCGGATCAAGGTCGAAGAGGCGTTCTCACCGCCACTTCTGAAGTCGCTCTGGAGTCTGACTGATGACCAACTGGAGATGCTTCTGCTCTGGCCGGAGTTGCGAAGAGCAAAGGCCACGTTGAGAGCCACCCAGAATCTGTGGCCACCATCTCCTCGTCCCACGAATCCACCGTTCGTAGAGCTGGGCGACGCGCAGGTGAACGACCATCTTGGACGGGCAGAGGAGATCCTCGAAGGTCTGGATGCCGAGGTTGAAAAACTCCTTCGGCGCGCGTTCCTGTCGCTGCTGGAGCCGGAAGACGAGTGTGGTGAGGGCGCGCTGGACCTGCTGGGGGCATATTTCATCCAGAGCAGACATATCGAGCTGTACTGGATTCCGATCTGGCAGTACGCGCGCATCCTCGGTGTCACGGTGGAAGATCTCGCGCTCGTGGTGCTTGTGCACGAGATGGCCCACTTCTATTCGCATCGAGGAACGGATTCCGATGGGCACCTCTGGAAGGACCCCGACATGATCTCGTCCCACCCGTATATTGTCGAGGGGATTGCCCAGTTCTACACGGAGCGAGTGTGTGAGTTGATCGAGGCGAACAACCCAGGATGTCGTCCAGCCAATGTCTTTTCGAGGCTCACGCCCAAGCAACCAGCGCCCTATCAGGCGTACCAACGTTGGGCGTCTGGACATGGAAAGCCCCGGGAGGTTATCCGTCTCGCGTTTGTCAACTGCCGGGCCAGGCCGGAACATCGGTACAGCGGATACAAGGTCCTCCTCAAAAATGCCCTGATTGCCGTGTAACGAGATCCTACCGACACCGTACGCCAGGGAATTCGCCCCTGGTTGGTCGATCGCGATGTCAGATTGCTCCCCCTCGTAGAATCACAGAAATCGCTACTCTCCCAAGAGGGCATCGACCAGCGACTCGAGGTCGTCTTCCCCGGAATAGACGGCCAGCAACCCGGGGTAGAATCCGTCCGCTCGGATCAGCGACCAGACGATGCACCGCGAGATGTGTTCCGGTGCGGAATCGCAGCCGGTCAGATCCACACTGGTCTTGAAAATGACCTCACCGTCCTCGGGATCCATGGCGTAACTGCCCAGTGCACAAGCGTGGTTGATGCGATTCAGGAATTCGGCGACGGCGCCTCGCCGACCTGGGGGGGTGGGGACCGGTGCCACGACCTGACAGATGAACCAGTTGCGATCCTCCAGTACCTGGGCGACCACCCTGAATGTGCCGTTGTCCAGCGGCTGGAGGGTGGTCATGACACAGTCGTCCGGGTAGGCCTGTCCGTCCCATCCCTGCTCCGCGAACCACTGGATGACGTCGGCGAACAGGTAGCGATCGTGTTCTTCGTCCTCGTCGAGCGATTCGGACTCGTCCTCGTCGAGCGATTCGGACTCGTCTTCGTCGAAGTCGTCGGGCAGCAGGAAGAGGCCACTGCTGGATATCTGGTGCTCGCGTATCTGCGCGTTCGATACGCCACTCGTGATCTCTGCTCGGACCCATGGCTCGGCGTCCCACTCGCTGTTCTCACACAATCCGTTGGAGATTGAGTCAAGGGTCAGCTCGACCGTGTCGGAGTAGAAGAAGATCTCGACCTGCTGGAGTCCAGCCTCGTCTGAAAAATCGCCGTACAGTCGGAACACGGTGTTCCTGAACACCTGAGCATAGGGGAAGAAGTCGTCCGGTACGGTTTCCACACCCTCGAGGAGCTTGGCCTGGGGGATCTCTCCCATCGCCTTGGTGAGGGCTTCGTTGACAGGCTTCGTGTTCTCCCACGGCGTCGTGAACACGAATACCTCGCCACTGGGAGTCCGCGCAGTTTCCCGGATCCCGACCCAGAAGGTGATCGGTACCTCCGTGATCGCCTTGGACGTCCGACTGGCAAGCGTTCGGATTGCTGGCAGGAGACGATATTCCAGCCAGCCGTTGAACTCGTCGTAGTCGACGGCCTCGGCCGGAAAGTAGCTCACGAAGGCCTGCTCGTTCCTGTTCATGTAGAGCTTGACTGCACCGTCAACACCCGCTCCAGATTCCATGTGCCCTCCCAGCCCTCGGCCTATACCGAGGGTGAACAAGCTCGCCGACTCTCCAAATCGGGTCGCTTTGTATGTGTTGCACCACGACCGCCAGTGCGGGCTTCGCGCTGCAACTATGTTCGTGCCTGACCGGTCAGCGAATACCGAATCATCGCCTCGACCTCGTCCAGTCCTACGCGTTCCCTGGTCTTGGCTATGAAACCGACCTCGCTGACGAAACCGAATCGTGGATCGCCGTGCAGCTTCGAGAAGTCGATCCTGGGGTCATCGTCGAAGCGGTAGAGCGCCCAGCCGAATGGCTCCCGTGTATCGTGAGAGACGGAGGCTGCTATCACATCGCCTGTTTCCTCTTCCCAGTCGGCCTTGATCTGGTTGGAAACCGCGTTGCTGACCTCGGTGTCGTGGAAGAGGATGGGGGCGTTTCCGATACGCCGGACGACGCTGAGTTGCTGGCAATCCGACAGCGCCTCTAGCGCCTCTGCTTCAGCCACGATTGCACTCGCGATGCGCGAAGCCATGTTCACGATCGCGGGATCGACTCGCCCGGCGCCGCCTTCGGCCCACAGATGGCGAATACCCACATCGATGGGGGAGGTAAGCGTTGGTGGAATCCTGTCTCCTATGCCCTGTTCCTTCGCCAAGGCTGAGGGACCCTGGACGTCGACAGTCACCTGCGCCCGGTACCAGGGTCTCCTGCTGAGGAGGTCGTGGAGTCCCAAGTATCTGGCCACTAGAGACATCGCGCTTTCGGGCTTGGCATCCTCGCCGAACTGGTGGTGATCGAAGTTCCTCAGGTCGGGCTCGTGTCGTCTACCGACATCCACGACCCACACTTCGGGATCGGCGAGCTCCGCGTTGGTCGGCTCGCGGCGTTCGACCGGCAAGTCGCCTCGTTCGCGGCAGATCAGACCCGCCGCGATGATCTCGTCCAGGTGCACGCCTCCTGGATGGACGATGATGATTTCTGGCATCCCGGACCTCCCCTGTGAGCACTCGCCAGCTGGTACCCGAGTGGCGGGTCCAGCCGACGCGATGCTATCACCCATCCGCCCGCGAGGCGCGCTCCAGCGACACTTCCTTCACCTCCCACGCGCATGCGTGTAGAACAGAACCTCTTCAATTGAAGTCGATGGGGGCACCATGACCTCGAATTTCCAGGCCGACCAGGTCGAGGCCTTCTACCGCGCAGCGCTGATCGGTCTGCGCGTGCTGGACGAACGCGCAGGCAAGGGCCAGCGGTTCGGACCGGAGGCCGACGCGCGGTGGAGCAACTTCCAGGGGCATCTGGGGATGTCCGCGCGGCTGGACATCCTGGTGCGCGACGCTGCTGTCCAGTGGGGTGCGGCGTTCTCTCCGGCGGCGGTGTTCAGGCTGCCCGGGCTGGCCACGGACGAGCCGTTCGGGCCGGATTGGTCCGGGCTCGCCGATCACGTGGCGAAGAAGCTCTGGGCCGACATCGATGACGGTTGGCCCATCGACGCGTGTGCCCGAACGCTCGGCCTCGCTCCCACGGACCCGAGCGTGCCCGACCTGGCCCCTTCGACCCGCCTGGTGCTTGCTGGAGGGGGCGCGACCCTTGCCGTGGCCACGGCGTTTGCCGAGCGCAGCGACCTCAGCTGGACGAACCAGGTGATGGTGGTGGCGGACGATCCGGAGGAGCGCCAGTTCGCCGGGCTCATCGCTCCGTTGCTCGGCGCAGGCGGGCCTACGGTACTGGTCGGGTCGGGGGACGACATCGCCGAGGCTAGGAAGGCGGTGGGGTTCATGGGCGAGGCCGAGGCGGTGATCTCCACGGACGCGTCCTATGGCGAGAGCGACTTCGCACGGCGCGCTGCGCTCGGGGGGTAGTCGATGGCTCTGTCCGATGGACGCATCTTCCGAGGTGGCGAGACCGACTTCCCGTGGGAGCGGGAGGCGATCAAGTTCGTCGAGGACGAGCTGCCGGACTCCGATCCCCACCTGATCTGGCCGCTGCACGAGTTGCTCGACCCGGGGACCGGGCGGCTGTACGAGATCGACCTTCTGGTGCTCGCGCGCAACGGGCTGTTCCTGGTCGAGATCAAGAGCCACCCTGGCGTGCTCACCGGTGATCAGCGGGACTGGACGTTCACCGAGGAGGGGGGACGGCCGCGGTACATCGAGTGCCCCTACGCGACGACCAATCACAAGGCCAAGGTGCTCGGCAGCATGCTGGAGCGAGCCATGGGGCGGGAGAGGCCCTATGTGCATCCGCTGATCTTCGTGTCCCACGAGAAGGTCCAGGTGCGGCTGAGCGGGGGCTGTCCGTCGTGGCTGGTCACACGGCACAACGTCCGCAAGGCCCTGGTGCACGGACTGCCCGGCGCCAAGGGGCGCATCGTCAACCGCCCGATGATGGCCAGGATGCGAGACGCGCTGCGCAAGCTGGGTTTCCAGCCGAGCAAGGCCAAGCGGATCGTGGCCGGCTACAAGCTCGGTGACGTGCTCGACGAGGGGGAAAGCTACCAGGAGCACCGGGCGCTGAACGTCGCGGTGGAGGGTGACCAGGCCAGGGTGCGCAGCTACCTGGTCCCCCGCGCCACCACCATGGAGCGGCGGCATCAGCTGGAGCGCGCAGCCCAGCGCGAGGCGCAGGTCCTCGCCCGGCTGGGCCAGCACCCGGGCATCCTCGGCTACCGGACCTACCAGGACGACGGCCCCCTCGGCCCGGCCGTGCTATTCGAGGCGTTCGAGGGCGGTGTACCCCTGCACGTGTTCCTGCGCGAGGAACCGGAGCTGTCCTTCGACGACAGACTGTCGCTGGTCCAGCAGGTGGCCGAGGCCGTGGATCACTGCCACCGCACGGGATTCCTGCACCGCAACCTGTCGCCAGCGTCCGTGCTCGTGCGGCGCGAGGACGATTTGCTGCAGGTGCGTCTGCACCGCTTCCAGGCCGCCTCCCACGCGGAGCGGTCGAGTGTGGGCACGCGACACGTCAGCCAGCTTGCCGAGGATCTGGACCGCCTCTACCAGGCGCCGGAGGTCATCCGCGACCCGACCAAGGCCACCGAGAAGAGCGATGTGTTCAGCCTCGGATGCCTGGCGTACCTGGTGTTCACCGGCAAGCATCCGGCCACCACGCTCTCCGAGCGCAGGGACAAGCTGGTCGCCCAGGATGGACTGCGGGTGGCCGCCCTTCGCGGCGACCTGGCCAAGCTCGACGAGCCCATCGCCTGGGCCACCGAGTACTTCGACACCAGCCGGCCGGACAACGCACTGGAGTGGTTCGAGGTCTACCTGCTCGACGCGTTCACCCGCCCGGAGCCCGCACCGGATGAGGGCATCGACCCGCGCGAGGCTTCCCAGGGCGACGTGCTGGCCGGCGACCTCGAGATCGTGCGAGCCCTGGGCACCGGGGCCACGGCCAAGGTGTTCAAGGTGCGCCGCGGGGACACCACCTACGCGCTGAAGGTCCCCCACGACGAGGGCTGCGCCCACCGGCTGCAGGACGAGGCCCGCGTCCTGGGTAAGCTGCGCCACGAGCACGTGGTGCAGCTGCACGACGTCAAGGAGATCGGTGGGCGGACCTGTCTGCTGATGGAGTTCGCCGGCGACCACTCGCTGGCCGACCGGCTGCGCTCCGAGGGCACGCTCAGCCTGGAGAAGGCTCGGCGCTACGGCGACGACCTGCTGTCCGCCGTACAGTACCTCGAAGAGCAGGACGTCACCCACCGGGACATCAAGCCGGGCAACCTCGGCTTCGCTGCCCAGGCCAAGAAAGCAGTCCATCTCGCCCTGTACGACTTCTCGCTGGCAGCCGGGGACCCGGAGTCCGTGGCCGCCGGCACCCCGGAATGGCGCGATCCCTGGTTGCACCTGAGGGGCTGTTGGGACCCAGCCGCCGACCGCTACTCAGCCGCGGCCGTGCTGTACCAGATGGCCGGCGGCATCCGGCCCGAGCTGGCCCAGGAGGGCCCACGACAGGGCATGATCCGCATCGAGGCCGAGCGCTTTGACGCGGCCATCCGTGACCGACTGGCCGCGTTCTTCGAGCAGGCCTTTGCCGAGGACGTGGGGCAGCGGCACGCCAGCGCCGAGGAGATGCGAGCGGCCTGGATCGCCTTGTTCACCCAGGTCCCCCGAGCCTCGCTCGACGACGACGATGTGACTCCCGATCAGGACGCGCTGGACAAGGCCACGTCCGCCACCCTGGTCGAGGCCCTGCCGCTCTCTGCCCGCGCCCGCAACGCGCTGGACCGGGCCGGGGTCGTGACGGTGGCGGACCTGTTGGCGCTGCCCCGCAACCACCTGTCCGCGATCCGAGGCGTGGGTCACAAGGTCGCCAAGGAAGTCGTGGAGCTCGCCGAGATCCTGCGGGCGCGGATCTCGGTGGACGAGGCGCCTCCCCTGGTGCCCGACTTCCCCGGTCCGCGGCTCCCCCTGGACGCCGAGGAGCTGGAGCTGGACGAAGCAACCCGCGCCCGGCTGACCGACGCCGGACTCGACCACTCGCTGGACCTGGCCAACACCCCCGCCATTCGTCTCCAGCACCTGCTCGGCGAGGAGGCGGTCGAGCCTATCCGCGAGCGCCTCGTGGCCCTGGCCGCCCAGCAGCCTGCCGAGGGCTCCATCGAGCAGTGGGTGCTGTGCCTGCTCGCCCCCAGCGGCAAGCGCAAGACCGAGGCCGAGCGCCGCGTGCGCGTGCTGGTGGGGCTCGATCCGCTGCCCAAGGGGATCGAGGACGAGGCTCCGCCCGGGGCACGTTCCATCGCGCAGGTGGCCGAGGCCTTCGACATCGCCACGCCCCTGATGCACAGCAGCTTGCAGACCATGCGCCAGCGGTGGGAGGGCGAGACCTGCCACGAGGACCTGTCGCTGTCGCTGCTCGAGGTGCTGGACGACCACGGGCCGGTGTGTGCGCTGCCCGACGCGGCGCAGTTCCTCGCGCGGCAGCGCAACAACGTCGAAGACCCGGACGAGGAGCTGACGGCCAGGACAACTTCGCTGATCCGCACGGCGCTCGAGCTTCGGCCCGCGCCGATCCACTGGCGGCGCATTCACGGCAAGGCCTGGGTGGCCGAGAACAGCGCGGCGCTGGATACGCTGGCATCCCTGGCCGAGGCGGCGGACGAGTGCGCGACCAGCGAGCCGCTGCCCTCCAACGAGACAATCCGCGAGCGCCTGCTGGAGATCGCGGTGGATACCCCCTTGGCCTCGCTGGCACACGACCGGCTGGTGACCCTGGCCGCGGCGGCGAGCAACCAGGCCGCGGCATCGGCCAGGCTCGAGCTGTACCCGCGCGACCTGTCGGCCACGCGGGCGCTCCAGCTGAGCCTCAGCGTGCTGACCACGCCCGGCCTCACGCCCGCCCTCGTGCAGCAACGGGTCCAGGCGCGCTACTCGGGTGCTCGGGCGTTGCCAGGCCGGCCGGAGCTCGACGCGCTGATGGCCGTGCACGGGTTCCAGTTCGACATGCAGGCGGGTGAGTACCTGCGGCCCGGCCTGTCCCATGCCACGACCACGGGGACCATCCAGCTGCCGAGCAGGGCTGCGTCGGCGCTTCCTCACCAGCGGGTGCGCCGTACACCCGAGGCGCTGGAGGCCCAGTCGTTCGAGGACGCGCTCTCCCGCCAGGTGGAGCGGGGACGGTTCTGCGCGGTGCAGGTGGTGGCGCCCTATGCCGAGGAGGCGGCTCGCCGGCTGGCTCGTGCGCTGGACATCGAACCGCGGTCGCTGGACCACGAAATCTGGGATGCGATGAAGGCCCAGGCCGAAGCGCTCCACGTCGATGTCGGGGTGCTGGTCGATGCCGACAGGACCGGGCCCGGTACGCCCGACTGGGAGCAGCTGACCCGGCTGGCGCGTAGGGCTGCGGAGCAGGTGATCGAGGAGCTGCTGGGGCAGCGTTCACGGCCGCAGCTGCTCGTGCACCCCGGTGTGCTGGCGCGGTTTGGCCTGGCCGACGAGCTGTTGACCCTGTCCGAGCGCGCGGAGCGGGGGGATGGCGAGGCCATCGTCCTGCTGGTGCCGAGCCACAAGGACGGCCTTGGGCCGTCCATCAACAACGAGTTGTCGGTGCCCACCGAGAGCGGCGGCCAGCGGCTGTGGATGCCCAATTCTTGGCTGGCCAATGCCCACCGGGCTGCCGAGGCCTGAGGAGACGCGATGCCTGTCGATTCTGCAGCACTACTCAAGGGGCTCAAGCCGATCCTCAAGGGTCTGGATGCCGATCTGCTCAAGCGGGCCAAGGACCCCGGGGTCGAGGCGGCTATGCGCGTGTCGTGGAAGCAGGAGCGTGACGCGAGCCGGACCGGGGATGCATTTGGCACGTGGCGGCGACGGCGGTGTCACCAGGTTTCCATCGCCTGGATCCTGTCGGTGGTGTTCGTGCGGACACTGGAGGACCGTGGCCTGATCGCGCACAAGCGGATCGCGGGCGAAGGGGCAGCGGACAGCGAGTCGCAGTTCTTTACCATGGCGCCGTACTTGACGGCGCGGGACTACCTGCTGTTCGTGTTCCGCGAGCTGGCGTCGCTGCCTGGCGCGGCGGACTTGTTCGACGCGCGGCACAACCCGGTG
>CAZXHG010000282.1:0-12237 GCA_964639985.1 uncultured Rickettsiales bacterium | reverse complement strand
CTGGATACGCTGACGTTGCTGCAGACGTGGGTGGGGATCGGCGTGGTGATGGCCGTGGGGGGCATGGTTTCTTCGCCTGAGGGGCGGCGGTCGGTGTAGGGTTGAGGGGATGACCGACCTGGACGACGCACCGCTTCACCGGATCTGGCTGGCTGGCCTGCAGGTCGGGTTGCGCCATGTGCTGGAGCACGGGGGTGCGGATGATGAGGCTTTGTTGCCGTTCTGGGGGTCCACGGTTCAGGAGATGTTCTCCGGGGAGCTGGGGGACGAGGCTTCGACGAACTCGTGGAGTGGGCTGAGCGCGGAACAGCGGATCGAGGTGATGGAGGGGAGCGTGTTCTCGTTCGGGAATTACGTGGATGAGATCAAGCAGGCGATCGAGGCGGCGCTGTCGGAGCTGACGGGGGATGACGAGGGGTTTGATTGAGCTGCCGTAATACTCCTGAAGAGGTTTGCGTTGTTGCCAGGAACTGGCGGGACATGGCAGTCAAGGGTTATCGGTCGGCCGGAGTGAGAATCAGGCCTTGTTGCTTGGACAAAGGAATGAAATGGCCACGAGTACACTGCCAATATTTGACGAAACTGTGGGAAGCTGACCATCGGGGCCCACGGTTGTCGCCACTGGCAATTGACCGTCTGGTTTCGGTGGGACGGATTCCATCTATTCCCTTTGGAACGGGAGGAAATTAACTCCCATGATGCCCTACTCGGAGTTGTGGGCGATCCAGGAACCGATTCTCGCCATGGCAGCCGTTTGCGAAATCTGGCTGCACAATGCCGGAAGGATTCGGGTGTGGAGGGACACCACGGCGGAATGGTGGTATCGCCTGGAATCAGTTCGGTGGCCAGAAGTTCACGATGTGTGTAGTCGTTTCTACGGCCTTTTTTGTGCGCTTTTTGGTGACCGGATTTTCTCCTGGAGAAGAATTGTCTCGTCGGCTGTCGCTTCGTTCGTCACGGTATTTTTCATCTACTATCTGTTACTTGCGTTCCTTATCCAATACGGCTCGACGACCGGTGAGTATGTCGTAGGGTGGGCGGATTCCTTCAGTCGGCTGTTCATGGAAGAGGGGGAAGTGATCTCGGCGTATAGTGCAAAAGGCGCATTCGTCGTTTTTCACGAAGCACTCGCGGTCAATCTCATTCCAGATTTCATTTCCCTGGTCGAGACAGGTATTATATTGAAGCATGCTACCAAGAAAGATGCTCGGCTGGGTTTGCTACTGGCTCTCGATCTGATCCTAACTACTCTTGTTTGGATGACGACCCACGGTATCGCATTCGTGTTCGCAAACGTCACAGCAGGCTTGCCATGGTGGGGTTTCTGGATGCAGTATTCACCGGCCTCAGGTTCCCCGGATTGGATCGCCTACGCGCTGACTACTTACGCTACCTCGGCGCTTTGGTGGCTCTTTCTCTTCGCCATTTTCTTGTTTTGGTGGCTTAAACGTACTTCCGGGATTGTTGTGAAAATCCTCGAATCGAGAATTGTCGCGAACATGCCAATCGCACTGGTAGTCGGTATCCCGTGCTTGATTTGTTGGCCATTGTTGTTCCTGGCTCGCACCATAGGCCGCCTCTTAAGCTGACGAGATGGTCCGATCCCGATGCTCGATATCTCGATGGACGGCGCGCGCGCTTTCCACGAATTCGGTCTGAGTTGGTACCGGCGCGTCATCTGCCTTCCCTTCGTCATGCGTGGATGGTTCATCGCCCAGGACGTGAAACGCAGGCTCGAGATCGTCTCGTTGGACCGGCTGGACGAGGGCCGGAACGTGGGCCGGGTCCGGACGAACGACACACTTTATGTGTACATGAGTATTGTGGAGGAACAGGGCTACGGCGAACCCGAATCCTGGCGATCACCACGATATGGGACTGGTCCGGTGAACCGTGGGGAGGCTTGCCCGATGGGCCGCCAATCGTGGACCGGACGGGGGAGGCGATCGCGGCTGTACCTTCGAAGACCTCGGTCTCACCGAATTCTGACGGGATAGCGACAACATCCGCACGTCGTACGTGGGCGCACCGCTGACGGGCGAAGCCGTGCTCTCGGTCGAACAGGAACTGAGGTACAGGCTGCCTGGGGCCGACGTCGATCTCCTTCGTCACCAGGGCGGCGGCATGCCCCGGAACGGTGCGCACCGAACGCGGGAATCAACGTCGCGGGCCGAGGATCACGTGGCCATCGCCGGCATCTTCGGCGTGGATCGCAACAGGACGTACTCCCTGTGCGAAGACCTGGGTGGTCGGTTCAAGCAGAGGGAGTGGGGCTACCCACCGGTCGGCGCTTGCTTCGCCGACTGTACGTTCGCGGGCCACGACATATTGTGCCTGGACTATCGCGAGTGCGGACCAGTGGGCGAATCGCAGGTCGTGCACGTGGCTCTGGAACACGAAAACCGGATCACGGTCGTGGCCAGGACGTTCGAGGCGTTCATCCGTGGACTTGAGGAGGAGTCCTTAGAGCCGGATTGGGCGATCCAGGCCCGGGCGCTCTAGTACGCCGTGTAGGCGACTTCAGCCCCCTTCGAACATCACCTCGCCGATGTCGA
Source organism: uncultured Rickettsiales bacterium (assembly GCA_964639985.1). Lineage (GTDB taxonomy): Bacteria > Myxococcota_A > UBA796 > UBA9615 > CAYRNR01 > CAZXHG01. Next base: position 9,682 of record CAZXHG010000282.1, on the reverse strand, counting down.
CCACTTCCTTGCTGGTGGTCAGGCGCTTGGTGATCGACTGCTTGTGCTCGTCGGCGCGGCCGTAGTTGGTGAACACGTCGACCTGGATGGTGGTGCCGCCGGTGAGCGTCACCTGGCCCGATCCGTAGTAGTTGACCTGGATGCGGACCTGGCCGGGCATCCCACGCCGAACCCAGTACTCCTCCGGCCCGTACCCGCGGGTGAAGTCCCGTGACATCCGACCGCCGATCTGAGTCCTCGCATGGTTGTACATGCACTTCTCGCCCGAAGGTTCGGTGACCCACAGATCCATGTCCGTGAGATCCGTATCCCAGGTCAGGATGATGCGCATGTCCACGTCGAGGAGCTTGACCAGGCGTGGATCGAGTGGATTCTTGATATCAGCACCGGCATGCTCGGCCACAGACAGCAGCCGATTCGCCTCCATCAGCGCGATCGTCTGGATCTCGGGGAAGCGGGCGTCCCACTCGCCGACCACGACCTCGTTCAGCAGGTCTAGAGACCGCTCGTACTCGCCCATCTCGCCGAGAACCAGCGCCAGGTCACGGTAGCTCTGCGGTTCCTCGGGCCTCATGTTCCCCACGTCCTCGAAGAGCTGTGCCGCCAGCTCCAGTTCCCCGATCTGGTGCGCCTTGTGCGCGACCACGCGCATCAGCGAGGCCTCCTCCAACTCCAGGTCGAGGATCGCAGTCAGAACCCTCAACCCGAGCTCGGCCTCACCCTCGTCCAGCAGGTAGCTCGAACAGTCCAAGTAGAACGCCGGACTGTCGAAGTACTGGCCTCGCTGATCCAGGTACACATCGTACGCCTCGGCCAGACCCGCGGCCTTCATCGCGTTGAGGTACGGCGTATCCGGGCTCCAAGGCTGGATCGTGATCGAGGCTGCGGCACCTGCTCCCTCCGCGATATCGTCATCCTCGTCCGGCGCGTTGTCCCTGGCGTCTTCGCGCATGGGCATCTCCTCGGCTTCTTCGACCGGTTCTGCCGCGCCTGCCATCGTGCCCGTTGCCATTCTCCGGTCCACGATCATCTCCCGGGAGTGCGCTCCTTGGAGGTCCGAGTCCTCGGCCAACTCCTCTCCCTCTGCCGAATCCGGTGCGAACTGCACCTTCCGGAAATCGAATTCCGTCTCCCACCAGGTCACGCGGTCCTGCCAAAGCACGGCCACCTCCGCGATCCGCTCCTCGCGCGCCTTTGCCTTCTCCACGGCGCGCTGCTCCACGATCTCCAGGTACTCCGCGCGCATGGCCGTCCGCGACTCCGCGGGCAGCACGCCGTGCTCCAGGTGCTGCTCCAGCGTCTCCATCACCAGCAGGCTCGTGGAGGGAGTGACCAGACCGTAGGTCTGGCCCAGCCGAAGCAGCTCCGCTCGGTTCGCGTCCGCCAGCACGGCCAGCTCGTCCACGCGGCGCTGCGCCCAGTACCGTCGGATCAAACCCGTGTCGGTCGCACCCTCCCGCTTCACCACGTGCGTCACCCGCACCACCGTTTCGGTCCACCCGAACAGCAGCGTCACCGTGGCCTGGTCGGCCAGCAGCTTGCCGGTCACGGTCACCCGGCCGTCCACCGGGACCCGCCCTGAGGGCAGCACGTCCACGACCTGCTCGTCCTCCACCACCACGCCGAGCAGCGAGAACGGTGGACTGCCGGCCTGCATCACCCGCGCGGCCACCACGCCGGTGTCGGTCTGCTGCAGGTTGAAGTAGTCGCCCCCGCTCGTGCGCCCGATGTGTCGCAACAAGGCGTGGTCGGCCGCGCTGTCCGCGCTCAGCGCGAACACCGGGGCCTCCAGGTCGTCGGGCCAGTCGTCGCCCACGTTGCCCAGCCCGTCGCTGAACAGCAGCCAAAGGTCGATGGGCGCGTCCTTGCGCTTGTCTCCGGGCAGCGAGCGGGGCGCGGTCAGTGCACCCAGGGCCGTGCCGCCGTCGCAGGGAACGGCCTCCAGCCACGCGCGCAGCTCCGAGGCATCACCGTTGGCGATAGCCAGTCCCTGGTGAGCCTCCTCGACCTGGTTGCGGAACACCACCACGTCCACCTGTGCGTCCCCGACCTCGGCCGCGATCCTCTCCAGCGCGGCGAACTCCAGCCGACGGTCGGTGCGCGCCCGGCTCAGCGAGGCGTCCCACAGGATCCCGATGCGCTCGATGTCGGCCAGGCCGGTGGTGGCGACGTTGGCCGGCATCACCGGCATGTCGTCGATCACGAAGTAGTGGGGCTTGAACACGTCCTCGCTGCTCTCCACGGCGATGTGGGAGCGGGGCACCTGCGGCAGGGTGATCAGCAGGTCCTCGGTCACGGCCTCCCGCTTGAGCGAGGTCTCGGCCAGGAAGGCCTGGTTCCACGGCGCAAAGGACAGCCCGGCAGGGCCCTCGGCCACGACCGGCTCGGCCGGTCCCTGGATCACCTCCACGCGCACGTCGAACTGCTTGAGGGGCTGGTCGAAGTCCAGCGGTAGCAGATAACGCGCCTCGTCGCCCGCGTACACCAGGTCGGCCACGTACTCCACGCGCACGGTGCGCGTGCCCCTGGCCGGGATGGGGTAGACGCGGGTGCGGAAGTTGTTGCCGCGGGTCCACTCCACCAGGCCGGGATCGATGCCGCGGCGGACCTCGGTCTCGAAGGCCACGCGCGCCTGGTGCTTCTCCACCACGGACGCGTCCACGAGCACACCGTCGATGTCCAGGGCGTACCCGGACACGGTCGCGCCCTCGGGCAGGGGGAAGACCAGCTCGCCCTCCATGACCCGGGGGTTGGGGTTGTGGAACACCAGGGTCATGGCCGTGCGCGAGACCGTGCCGGTGATGGTGGCGCGCACGTGCACGGTCTGCACGGTCAGGGGCTGCAGGCCGTCGGGCAGCTGGGCCAGCAGGGCCGGCGGGCGGGGCTCGATGGGCGGTCGTGCGGTCACGTCGGCCGGCTGGTGATGGGCACCGAGCAGTGCGGTGGCCAGGACGATCAGGGCCGTGAGGAGGGGGAGGCGGTGGGACATGGGTTCACCTGCGCAGCTGGCCTGTGGATTGGCGTCGAATCCGATGATGCCACGTCTCGGCCGGGCCGCGCTCGCGCAAGTGGAGGAGGGGGCCGGTCACGGGCTCACCCGCGCAACCACTCCTTCATGGTCGGGCGCGACAGGTAGTATCCTCGGGATTCACGTGGACTGAATTGCACTCACGGGTTCGAGGACCTGGCATCGAATCGGGGGGCACGATGAAGCTACTGCTGACCATGGGCATGACGGTTGCACTCCTCGGTTGTGGAGGGTGCAAGAAGGGGCGCTTCTTCTCTGCCGAGTCGCATCGCTACAACATGGCCCTGCAGGAGAAGATGACTCCGGAGACCATCGCCCAGCTCCGGGGATTCGACGTCTCTCCCGACACGGAACTGCGGCTCGAGTTCTTCTTCTACACGAACACTGCCGAGAAGGCCGAAGCCCTCGAGCGTGCGTTGAAGGAGCTGGGCTACTCGGCGAGTCATGGGAGGTCCGCGAGCGGAGACGGGACGTTCGTGATCACCGGATGGACCACCCGGATGAAGATGTCCGACCTGGTGGTCGTGGAGTGGGTTCGGACGATGTGCGAACTGGGGTTCGAGCACGACGCCGAGTTCGATGGCTGGGGGACGAACCCATATCAGGACGACACCTGATGGCCCGGTCCACGCAGCTCGACGAAGGAACCGCGAGACGGATCCTGGCCGATTGCCGGTACGATCCTGGAGCCGGCCGTTTCTACGACATCATGCGTGGAGGCTTCGTCTGGAAGGACGAACTGCCACCCCCCGGCTCACGTCATCACCTCGTTGCGTTCCCGACGCTGGCTCGCGTCATCGCCTACCGCGCCTCGCTGACGCTGGGGCGACCCATTGCCGACTACGAGGCCGACTGGAAGACGTTGCAGGCGGTCGTGCCGTCATGGCCGGGATTCCGGGAGGATCGGATCCACGGCGCGGTGGAACGCGATCTGAGAGCCGCGAAGCTGAAGGAAGAGCGCTGCCTCGCCGAGTTCGAATCGGAGATGGACTGGGAATGAGGTCCATCCTCCGGTCCTTCGAGCGCTGGCGTCATCACAGGACCTACCGACGAGGACGCATCGTGTCCCGGTTCGTCGCCAGGGACGTGAAGCGCGAGATCGAGGTCGTCTCCTCGGATCGAATCGACGATGGGCTGATCGTCGGCCGGGTACGGACGAACAACATCCTGTACGTGCACCGGGGACTGGTGGAAGAACAGGGGTTCGGTGAACCCGAGACCCTGGAGATCGCCACGATGTGGGACTGGACCGGAGAGCCCTGGGGAGGCCTGCCGGACGGGACGTCGATCGTGGATCGACGGGAGGAGCAGGCTGTGACCGACACCTTCGAGGACCTCGACCTGTCTGGATTCTGGCGGAACAGCGACCACGCGCGGAAATCGTACGTTGGCGCTCCGTTGACGGATGAGGCGCTGCGGTCCGCCGAACAGGAGCTCGGCTACGAGCTCCCCAGGTCGTACGTCGACCTGCTGGGGCACCAGAACGGCGGCATGCCCCACAACACGGCCCACCGGACGCAGCAGCGCACGTCGTGGGCCGAGGACCACGTGGCCATCACCGGGATCTACGGCGTGGACCGCAGGAAGATGTACTCCCTTTGCGGAAGTCTCGGCAGCCGGTTCAGGGAACAGGAGTGGGGCTACCCTCCGATCGGCGTGTACTTCGCCGACTGCCCGTCCGCGGGCCACGACATGCTGTGCCTCGACTATCGGCGGTGCGGACCGACCGGCGAACCGCGGGTCGTGCACGTGGACCAGGAGTACGACTACCGGATCACGCCGGTCGCGGCGACCTTCGAGGCGTTCATCCGCGGTCTGGAGGACGAGGAGGCGTTCGACGTGGACTGAGGCACCCTGGCTCTGTTGGCCACGATCCTGTCGGTCCGGGACGCTCGAGCGCGACCGTCAGTCCGATACCCGGATCACCTCGAAGACGCCTCGGTTCGTGTTTCCCCAGATCCCGGGGGAGTCGTTGGTGTACTTCCGTCGCGGGATCGTCACGAACCGGTCGTGCGGCAACATGCATTCCCTCGTCCAGCACGTCGGTCAGGGACGGAGGGATGGCCACCGTTCCGCACGAGCACGAAACTGCCCTGGTCCGGCTGCTGGTGGCGGGGCAGGATCGGAGACGACATGAAGATGCTCTCCATATCGCGATACCCGGCCCTGCTCGTCTTCCTGTGCGCGATCCCCGCTCCCTCTCAGGCCATCGAGTTCGACGACCCGTCCTCCTTCGAGCTCCTACAGACCTGGGACGGAGCCTCGCTCGGCGTGCCCGGTCCGCTCGGCGGGCTGATGTTCTCCGCCGACGGATCGGTTGTGCACGTGATCGGCGACGCTCGCAAGGAGAACAGCGTCGCGTACTCGCTATCCGTGCAGCGCGATCCGCACACCGGCCAGGTCTCGGGCCTGGCCGTGCAGGACGAGCTCTGGTTCGAAGGCGATTCCACCCGGCCGGGGCTGGCCGAGGGGCTGGCGCTGGGGCCGGACGACACGCTGTTCTACACGTACTGCGACGCCAACCACCTGGGTGAGCGGCCGTTCGCCGGGCTGGGCGAGGAGGGGCTGTTCGACCTGGGCGTGTACGGGATCACGACATCGGCGTCCGGGCTGTCGTTCTCGCCGCACCTGCAGGACTACCAGACCGGGTTCGGCACGATGCTGCTGTCCGTGGAGGCGTCGGGCGAGCTGTTCATCGTCGCGCTCAGCGCCCTGTGCGACGGGCTGTACCTGCCCCTGGCGGCCGAGGTGTTCGCCACGCTGCCGGACCGCTCGCCCACCGGGATCGGCTACGTACCCCGGGGGCATCACGCGCTGCAGCTCCTGGTCGCGGATCGGGCCACGGGTGCGTTGTCGCTGATCGCGATCGACCCGGACAGCGGGTATGCAGTGGACGCGGGCAGCGGGGTGGGGGTGGCCGGGACCGGCGACCCGGAGGTGGAGGTGTTCGCGCACGACATGGACCCCGGACCGGCCGGGATCGCGTTCGACCCGGTCACGCACGAATTGTTCGTGACCGTGCGGGACGAGGACGGCGGCGCGATCCTGCACATCGGGGGCGCGGGCTTCGAGAACCGGGCGCCCGTGGCCGAGGATGCCGACTACGTGGTGCCGTGGGACGACGGCGAGGTGTTCGTGCTCGGGGCGTCGGACCCGGACGGGGATCCGCTGGAGTACACACTGCTGAGCGAGCCGGACCACGGCCAGCTGGACGGTGAGCCTCCAAAGCTGGAGTACGGCCCGGAGTGGGGATTCGAGGGTACGGTCTCGTTCGATTTCGAGGTCAGCGATGGCGAGCTGGTCTCGGAGCCCGCGACCATCACCTTCGAGGTGATCGAGGCCATGGGCGACGACGACGACGGGCCGTGCTGCGACGACGACACGTCGGACGACGACACCGAGTACGATCCTCCGGACGGCGGGGGCACGTACGGACAGGGATTCGGTGGCATCGACTGCGAGTGCGCGCAGGGGCGGACCTCACCCACGGACCTGGGCGGGATCCTGGTCGGCGCGCTGGTCACGCTGGGTCTGCGGCGGCGGCCTCGATCCTGCTTCTCCTCGTAGTGGTGTTCGACGCTCTCCATGAGCGCCTTCTGGTCTTCGGCCAGGCCCGCGAACATGCCGTCGAACACGTCCTGCCGGGCGAACGCCGGGATGGTCGGTGGCCGGTGGAAGGTCCAGTCGAGCAGGTCCTGGAGCTGGTCCGGGCGTGCCGGAGCGAAGCGGACGGTTGGGCTACCCACATCACCTCACCACCACTCGGTTCCCACCCTGGACCTTGGCCTCGTACATAGCCTGTTCCACGGTCTGCAGGGAGTCCTCGGGATCTCGGTTTCGTGTCGCACCCATGGAGATGGTGATACGGATGGTCCGGGCCAGATCACCGAACGGCCCGAACGTCGTGCCGTCCAGTGCGGCGACCAGCTTCCTGGCCTCGGCCGGGCCGTCGCTCTCCAGTGGGATCAGGAAAACGTCGCCACCCCATCGGATCACCCGGTCGCCGACCACGGACTGCAGCGTGTCGACCACGGCGCGCAGGGTCATGTCTCCGACCACGAATCCGTGGTGGTCGTTGAGGCGGAGCAGCCCGTCCAGGTCACCCAGGAGGAGCCATCGTCCCGGGAGGTCCACCGGCGGCGGCTGGCGGAACATGTCGCGCTCGGTCCGGGCGAGCGCGGCCCGTCGCAGCGCGCCGGTCAGGCCGTCCCGCACCAGCGCGGGCGGACAGCGAGGCACCCAGTCCGGCCGCACCGGGCTCAGCTCGCAGGGCGGGCAGGGCCAGCCAGGCAGGCGGTGGCGGCCAGCGAGCAGGTGGGCCTGGTAGCGCTCGATCCACAGGTCCGGTTCGATCCGGGGGAGGTTCCGACGGACCGGGGCCGGGCCGGCGTGGCTCAGGATCCAGATGGCCTCCAGCAGGTGCCTGAATGGCCGATGGGCGCCGACCGGCGTCTCGATCAGGGAGTCGAACGCGGGCAGCACGTGATCGGACTGCAGCTCGAGCAGCGCCAGCGCGTGGGTCGCGCCGTTGAGGTTGGATGCGGCCAGGCAGCGGTCGAACGCGTGTGCTTTCAGCCAGGGGAAGAAGCCGGCCCAGATACCGCCGCCGAGCGTGTTCGCGGGTTCAGCGGGCGCATCCCTGGGGTGGTACTGGAGGACCACTCGCTTCACACCGAGGTCGTCGCTGGCCAGCAGGTAGTACAGCAGGTGGGTCCGTGCGTGGCCCTCGAGCTCGTCCACGGACTGGAGCACGGCCTGGAGCACGGCGTCGCGATCCTGGGCGAGGCGGTTGATCATGGGATCCCCTGAATCCCGAGTATGCGCGATCCACGAGGCTAATGCGGGCCCAACGCGACCCGGCCGGATCCATGCATGCCGCTGGTAGGGTCGTCCGTGGAGGGCACGATGAGCTCACGACCAAGGCCCCTGGCCGAGTACGAACACCCGGACTTGCCCACGCTCGAGCAGTACACGGCCGAGCGGCGGACGTTCCTCAAGCAGGTGGGATCGGGGGTCCTGCTGGTGACGGCCGGGAGCTGGGTGACGTTCTGCACGCCGCTGCCCGACGACGACGACCACGCGGACGACGACGACGACGACGATGACGACAACGACCAGCCCTGGGACGACGACGATGGCGGCATCGACGACGACGACGCGGATCCCCTCGAGTACGCCGACTTCCCGCAGAAGGGGGAGCACGGGGTCACGCTGACGGACGGGGACACCGCCTACTACAGCATGCGGTTGTTCGTGACGGACTGGTCGGTGATCGACTACCTGCGGGACAACGAGGAACAGGTGTTCGAGATCGCCGACGCTCGAATGGAGATCCTGACCTGCCTCGACATCGAGGATTCGCTGTTCGACGTGGAGAACCTGGTCTCCATCGACCTCAGCGCCCTGGTCCACGACGTCGGCGGACTGACCTGCAGCGTGGCCGCGGTCGAGATCCGCGTGGAGCACTGCGGCGCAGTACCGGGATAGGCCAGGCCCCGTCGCTCCCCGGACCGATCGATCTCCCGGCCTGAGGTGTTCCAGTCCCCGGAGCGCCCGCCTCCTCCCGGGATGAAGATGAACGCCAAGCGACGCCGCACAGCATCCGGACTGATCCTGCTCGTCTCGACCGCGGCCTGCCTTGCCGTGGCGGTCTTCGCCGGCCTGGTCCACCGCCACCGCGTTGCCGAGGGCCGGACCGTGTTCGGCCTGGGACTCCTGGCCACGGTGACGCGCGAGTGCCGGGCCATCAGCTCGCGCAACTACATGGCCATGATGGGAGACGAGTACCAAGGTGGGTTCAGCGACGAGACCATCCAGGCCGGGGCCTCCATCCCCCGCTACCTCAGCCGGGTCCTGCCCGCTGAGCACGCCCGCTGTGGCCCGGACGATCCCCTGCTCTCCGCGTGCCGGTGTCCAGACACGCTGGTCCTGCAGATGACCGGCATGGGCTGGTGGAGCGAGGCGTTCGACCGGACCGACGGCGAGCTCGTCTGGGCGGAAAAGGCCACGGACTTCAACGCGTACTGCGGCGGCTACAGCGGCTACCTGGTCTTTGGTGCACCTCAGGACGACGAGGGGTGCGAGTGCATCCCGCTCAACCCACGAGGACAGGACCTGGTCGACTGGACCAACGGGGACCACTGCCCCGACGACCTGTTCGACCGCATGGCAGAGTTGCACCGATCCGGCCTCGGCGAGCAGGTCTGCGCGCAGGACGAGTGATAGGGTGCTGCGGATGAAGACCTCGACCCTATTCGCGCTGCGCCGGCTCGAGGACCTGGGCCCACGCGGGATGCTGCTGGGTTCCCTGGCGATGGCCGCTGTGTTCGAGGGCCTGGCCTGCCTGTTCCGCTTCGGCATCGGGTTCGAGTCGACCGCGGACACCGCGTTCCTGGCGCCGTTGACGTTCGGGATACGGATCCACCACGGCTACATCGGCCTTGCGTTGCTCGCAGTAGGGGCCCTGTCGCCGAACCTTCGCTGGCTGCGCAACGCCGCCATCATCCTGGGCGTGTCGCTGGTGCTCAGCGACGTGGTACATCACTTCGCCATCCTGTGGCCCATCACCGGCCACCACCACTTCGACCTCGTCTATCCCTGCTAGCAGTCTTCGGGGAAACTCGATTCCCAAACGATTAGGATCACTTAGGAATC
>CAZXHG010000281.1:0-12332 GCA_964639985.1 uncultured Rickettsiales bacterium | reverse complement strand
GTCATGGTATCGGCTCCCTGGGTGGGGTGGGTGTTCGTGTTCATGCCCCTTTCATGATGCAGACCCCGTGCCAAGTTCGTGAATGCAGTGATATCAAGTAGTTACGGATAGCTCACTCGTGAACTGTCCAGAAACAAGACAAGAACCTGAACAGATGATTGTTCAGATTCTTGTCATACGAGCTACCCGAAGATCTCCCGCAGCACCGGCTGCACCACCTCGACGTCGGCGGGCATCTTGACCGGGAGGAACCGGGACTCGGGGCCACGGCGGGGGACGGCCAGGAAGCTGGCGTCGGTGAAGGCCGTCACCTGGCCCACCAGGTGCTCGAACTGCACCGCCTGGCGGCCGAAGGCGTTCTTGGTGACCGTGAACCAGTCCAGGGAGAAGTCGCGGCGGAGCAGGTCGACGTCGTAGACGAAGGTGTTGCAGTTGAACACCGGGATGGAGTCCTGGTCGAAGCCGTCGGGGAAGCGGAAGTCCTCGACCACCTCGAGGTGACCGGCCACCCGCGCGGGTGCGCCGCCCTTGTCGCCGGGGTTCTTGGGCACCTGCTCGGCCGTCATGGCCGCGCCGCTGTCGATGTGGTGCCCCAGCACGACCGGGTGCGGGGCCGCGCCGAGGTTGTCCACGTTGTACAGGCTGACGTAGCGCACGCCGCGTCCTGCCAGCCAGTCGAGGGTGCCGCTGTCCCGGATCGAGGCGGGGAAGTCCCCGTGCCCCGGCCCGTACAGGCTGACCCGCCCCTGGTCGTCGCGGAACAGCTCCCCGCCCGGGGTGATGCGGGGGAACACCGACTGGTCGAAGCAGCGCAGCGCGTCCCGGCCCAGCCCCAGCCCGTCGGTCCGGTCGAGGTGCTCGGCCGTGGCCTCGGCCGTGGCAAAGCTGTTCATCAGCAGCAGCGGGATCGTGCCGCCGGCCCGCTCGGCGAGCCGCCGCACGCGCTCCGCGGCCAGCTGGAGGAAGGAGCGCCCGTCCAGCACCTCGACCGTACCCTTGACCACGCCGCCGAACCGGGTGGCCATGCCGCCGTTGAGCACCACCGCCGCGAACCGCCCGTCGCGGATCGCCTCGAGGCCCACCGCCTCCAGCCGCTGCCAGGTCTCCGTGCCGCGTTCGGGCATGGTGGCCAGCTGTCCGCCGGCCGGGGGCAGGACCTCCACGGTCAGGTGATTGCGCGCCGGCGCGCCGGCGCGCTCGAGGAAGCGCCCGTGCAGGTGCAGGAAGGTCTCGGCGTCGAAGCGGTACCGCTGCAGGATCGCCAGCGTACCGGCATCCAGGTCGTTCAGGGGGACGGTGTCGAATGCAGTCATGACGCGACCATAGGAACCGCTCCGCAGGGGTGTCAATCGTGTCATGCGACCGGCACACCGCGGCTGGCACCGGGAGTGCCCGATCGCACCGCACGCGTGCATGCTATAGAGTGGTGTGCGCCCCGAAGACCGGTGCGAGGACGAGACCATGACCCGCTGCTGGCTGTTGCTGCTTCCGACGCTCGCCTGGATCGCGCTGCCGGGCTGTCAGCTCGGCTTCTACTCGGCCGACGACGACGACGACGACGACGACGACACCTCGGTCACCGACGACGACGACATGGGTGACGACGACGACGACACCACCCCCACCGGCAACGTGCAGGTGTCGGCCGTGTCCCCCAACGCCGGGGCGATCACCGGGGGATACGACGCCACGGTCTACGGCTCCAACTTCACCTCCCCGTCGGACACGACCATCTACTTCGGCACCTCCATCGCGAACGTGACCGGCTGCGAGTCGGGGCAGTGCGACGTGGTGGTGCCTGCTGCGGCGAGCGAGGGCACGGTCGCGGTCACGGTCGAGAACGCCAACGGCGTGGGTGTGAAGGAGGACGCCTTCACCTACATGGAGGACGTGTCCGACCTGGTGACCTACACGGTGGAGATGCTGCGCTTCGAGTACCTCTACCCGGAGATCTACTCCAAGCCGCCGGACTCGTTCGTCAACAGCATCGCCTACTTCTTCACGCCCATGGAGATGGACGTCTACACCGCGCTGTCCTGGGGCGGGCTGATGCCCGCGCCCGGCAGCTGCACCACCTACACCTATCCCACGGACTGGGGCTCCACGAGCGTCTCGCCCTACGACGCGGGCAGCGCGGTGACGCTGACCAACGGCGGCAACCAGGTGGCGCTGAACTCGCAGGATCACTACTACTGGTACACGACCACCAACCTGGCGGAGTACCAGGCGGGCGCGTGGTCGATGACCGTGCCCGGCGGCACGGACCTGGCAGCGGAGTCCCTCCCATCGGTGATGGTCACCCCGGCCGTCGTGCACGCCAACCCGCCGCTGGACCCCGGCAACACCTCGTGGTCCACGCTGACCAACCAGGGCCTGCAGGTCAGCATCCAGGGGGGGTGCTCCCCCGCCGCGCTGCACGTGAACATCCACGACGCCGACGGCTACTACTGGGAGAGCATCCTGTGCCACTTCAACAGCGGGCAGAACATGGTGGTGCCCGGCTCGATGTTCTCCCCGTACACCGGCGCTTTCGGGCTGGTGGTGGAGCCGGAATGCTACACGGTCACCGAGACCACCGCCGCCAGCGGCGCGCGGGTGGTGGGCATCGGCCGCTCGATCGCCAGCGGGATCTTGATCATCCAGTAGGCGCTCGTTGTACCATGGGTCCACCCATGTCCAGACCGAAGCACGATCGAGCAATTCGCAGGGTGATGGCGATCGCCGTCGTCGCGGCCACGACCGCCCTGGTCGGCTGCGAGGACTGGCCGCGATACCTGCACATGGACGACGGCGACGGCTACGACATCACCGAGCGCATCGTGGTGATGGAGGACGAGACCCTCGACGACGTCGAGGTGCAGGAGCTCGGGGAGCTGATGCCGGGCACGGAGATCCTGTTCTTCGGCTTCGCCCACACGTGCGGCAAGGACGAGGACGCGGCGTGGCCCGAGTGGCCGCTGCACGACTTCGACAGCGACGGCGACGGCGTGCCCGATTCCCAGATCAGCTACACGTCGGGGTGGTACACCGGCGACGTTGACTGGATCGGCATGGAGCTGGCCGATGACACCGGCCTCGAAGGGGAGTTGACCTGGGCCAACCGCCCGTCCGGGGACACCAACTGCGCGGACGAGACCGACGAGGACTGCGACTGGGACGACGAGAGCGACCTCGACATGGTGGTGTTCGCGCGCGCCAGCGGGGACCTCGACATCGTCAACGAGTCCGGTGTGGGCCACGCCTACCCCGAGAGCATGGTCAGCATCTCCCGCCACCACGCGGGCACCTCGCTGGCCATCGCCGTGGCCTGTCACCACAGCCAGCCGACCGACTACGACCTCGTTCTCGTCCTGCGCTGAACAAGCCGGCCCCTCCGATCGTCTCCCCCCCCTACGCACGCATGTGCTATGGTCCCTCGTCTTCGAGGGAACTCAATCAAGGAGGCTCACCCCCCCATGCGTACGATCCACTGGATTTCCACGTCCATCGCCGTCCTCGCCCTGCTCGGCCTGATCACGGCCTGTGGCGGCAACCGCAGCACCACCTACGTCGTGACCGACAGCACGGCGGTCACGCCCGAGCAGCAGTTGCTGATCGACGCGGAGGCCGCCTGGGCCCTGCGCGACGACCGCGCTCAGCTCGAGACCGCCATCGCGAAGTGGGAGGAGTACCTGACGCACGATCCCAACAACGCGGACGTGCTCGGCATGCTCGCCCGTGCCTGCTACCTGCTGGCCAACGGCCACATCACGGACAACGACGAGATGCTGGCCTGGTTCGACAAGGGCGCCTCGTACGGCGAGCGCGGCATGGCCACCAACGACGCCTTCCGCGCCTGCGTCGACGGCGGCGCCAAGGACTACAAGTGCCTCGAGCACATGGGCACCGGCGACATGCTGTCCACCTACTGGGTGTACGCCAACCTGGGCAAGTGGTCCGCCACCATGGGCTTCACCTACATCGTCAAGAACAAGTCCAAGCTCAAGGCGATCGCCGACTGGGTCCACGCCACCGACCCCAATTTCTTCTACGGCGCCGGCGACCGCCTGCTCGGCACCTACTACGCCAAGGCGCCCGCGGCCTTCGGCGGCGACATGGACCTGTCCATGCAGCACTTCGACGCCTCGCTGGCCCTCGCGCCGGACTACCTCGGCACCAAGGTGCTGATGGCCCAGTACTACGCCACCAAGGCCCAGGACCAGGAGCTGTTCGAGCGCCTGTGCAACGAGGTACTGGCCGCCGATCCCGAGGTCATCCCCGAGATCGCTCCGGAGCAGCGCCTCGAGCAGGGCAACGCCCAGCGGCTGCTCGACCAGGTGGACGACCTCTTCTAGATCGAACGAGATACTGCCGGTCCCGCGCTGCGCGCGCGGCGGGACCGCGCTCGAAAGGGAGCACCATGCGTACCCCCCGCAACCTGACCCCGTTGCTCGTCATCATCGGCGTCGTCACCCTGCTGACGGCCGGCCTGCTGCAGCAGAGGGCCGACGCCCAGGACGCCGAGTTCACCCTGAAGTTCGCCACCGTGGCCCCCCAGGGCACGCCGTGGACCGACCAGCTCACCGCGGTCAAGAAGCGGGTGGAGTCCGAGAGCGGCGGCCGGATCAAGTTCAAGCTGTACCCCAGCGGCAACCTCGGCGGCGAGGTCGAGACGGTGCGCAAGTGCCAGCGCGGCCAGATCCAGGGCTGGGGCGGCAGCACCGCAGCCATCGCCGAGGGCATGGGGCTACCCCAGTTCCAGGTGTTCGAGCTGCCGTTCCTGTTCGAGAGCTCCGGCGAGGCCGACTACGTGCTCGACGAGCACCTGTTCGACCCCATGGCCGAGCTGCTCGCGGGCGCGGGCTTCACCATGGCCTGGTGGCACGAGAACGGCTGGCACAACTTCGCCACCAAGAACAAGGTCATCCACACCCCCGACGACCTGCGCGAGATGAAGATGCGCTCCCAGGAATCGCCGGTGCACCTCGCCATGTTCAAGGCCCTGGGCGTGCAGGCGCTGTCCATGCCGGTCCCCGAGGTGCTGGGCGCGCTGCAGACCAACATGGTCGACGGCTTCTCCAACACCCCGCTGTTCACCGGCGCCACCGGCTGGTACGAGGGCATCGAGTACTACACGATCACCCATCACATCTACCAGCCCGCGGCCATCATCTACAACAAGGACTTCATGGACTCCATGCCGGAGGATCTGCAGCAGATCGTGATCGGCGACCGCCAGGCCGAGACCGAGCTCGGCCGGTCCTCCGTGCGGGCGCTGACCCCCGAGCTGCTGGCCATGTTCCGCGACGAGGGCATCACCGTGTACGAGATGACCCCCGAGGAGCGGGCCGCATTCGAGGCGCTGTGCGAGGACGTGCCGACCCAGTTCCACGACAGCATCGGCAGGGGCCTGATCAACACGGTCAAGGCTGCCCAGAAGATGTACCGCGCCCAGCACGGCGGCTAGAGGGAGCCCATCATTGGCCGCCCCCGCCGAGCAACTCCCCGCGTCTGACTCCCCTCCCTCCGTAGGCGTTCTCTTCCGCCGGGCCGTCGAGCGATACGACGACCGCACCTACATGCGGCAGAAGGACCTGATGAAGGGCCGGTGGGTCAGCTACGACTGGCGCGACATCGGCAAGATGGTGCGCGAGACCGCAGCCCAACTCGTGCGCGACGGCGTGCAACACGGTGACAAGGTCGCCATCCTGGCCAACAGCCGCGTCGAGTGGGTGGTGGCCGACCAGGCCACGCTGTCCATCGGCGCCGTGACCGTGCCGGTCTACCAGTCCAACCTGCCCGACGAGGTGCAGTACATCCTCGAGCACGCCGAGGCCAAGGTGGTGTTCGTCGAGGACGGCGAGCAGCTCTCCAAGGTGCAGCAGATCAAGGAGGCCGTGCCCCACGTGACGCGCGTGGTGCAGTTCACGGGCAAGGTCCGCTCCGACGACGAGCTGGTCATGGCCATGGACCGCTACCAGGACGCCGGCCGCGAGGTGATCGAGGAGGAACCCGACCTGCTCGACGAGCGCCTCGCCGCGGTCGTACCCGAGGACATGGCGACCATCGTGTACACCTCGGGCACCACCGGCCGCCCCAAGGGCGCGGTGCTGACCCACGACTCGATCCTGTTCGAGGTCGATTCGCTGTCCAAGGTGCTGTACGTGGACACCACGGACGAGACGCTGCTGTTCCTGCCGATGGCGCACATCTTCGCGCGGCTGGGCTACCTGGCCAGCCTGCAGCAGGGCTTCATCATCTCGTTCGCCGAGAGCATCGCCTCGGTGATGACGAACATGGCCGAGATCGAGCCCACGTTCGTCTTCTCCGTGCCACGCATCTACGAGAAGGTCTACGGCCAGATCGTGTCCAAGGTGGACAAGGGCATCCGCCTGTCCAAGCAGATGTTCGCCTTCTCCCTGTGGGTCGGCCGCGCGGTGAGCCGCGTCAAGCAGTCGGGCAGGTGGGCGTGGTGGAAGTACCCCCACCTGGTGCTGCTGGAAGAGATGGCCAGCATGCTGGTGCTACGGAAGCTGGCGAAGCTGTTCGGCGGCAAGCTGCGGTTCTTCATCTCCGGTGGAGCGCCCCTGCCCCGGGAGATCGCCGAGTTCATGCACAGCTGCGGGATCCTGGTTCTGGAGGGCTACGGCCTGACCGAGACCACGGCCGCGTCCAACCTCAACACCCTGGACCACTTCCGCTTCGGCACGGTGGGCAAGGTGATGCCGGGCGTGGAGGTCTCCATCGCCGAGGACGGCGAGGTGCTGATGCGCGGCCGCAACATCCTGCGGGAGTACTACAAGCGCCCCGAGGCCACGGCCGAAGCGCTGGACGGCGGCTGGTTCCACTCCGGTGACATCGGCGAGTTCGATGACGACGGGTTCCTGCGCATCACGGATCGCAAGAAGGACCTGATCGTCACCTCGGGTGGCAAGAACATCGCCCCGCAGAACATCGAGAACTGGATCAAGCAGGACCCCTGGATCAGCCAGGTGATGGTCTACGGCGACCGGCGCAACTACCTCGTGGCGCTGGTCACCCTCGACGAGGAGGAGGTCGACAGGTACGGGGAGGACAAGGAGCTCGAGTACGAGAGCTTCGCCGAGCTCACGCGGCACCCGCGCATCCGCTACAAGGTCGACAAGATCCTGGCGGAGAAGAACAAGCGGCTGCCCTCGTGGGAGACCATCAAGTACTGGGCCGTACTCGAGCGCGACTTCGAGGTCGGGGAAGAACTCACCCCCACGCTCAAGGTCAAGCGCAAGGTGTGCAATGCCAAGTACCAGGACATCCTCGACGGGCTGTACAAGTAGATGCTGAAGCGAATACAGATCCTGTCTTCCGCGGCGTGGAGCGGCTTCTGGGCCGTCATCCGCTTCATCCTGACCCAGATCGTGTTCGTCATCGTGATGGCGTTCACCCTGGGCTTCGCGGTCATCCGCCTGGTGTGGCGCCTGCTCGACAAGGTGATCTACTTCGGCGAGCGCGTGCTGCTGATCGTGGCGCTGGTGACCATGGTTCTGGCCGTGTTCGTCACGGCCATGGACCGCTGGTTCGACTTCATCGACCTGGGCTGGTCGTGGGGCGTGCGCATGGCCACGTCCCTGATGATCATCTCCGGCTTCCTCGGCGCCTCCATCGCCACCCGGCAACGCAAGCACCTGGCCATCGACGTGGCGGGCCGCGCGACCACCCCGGCGGGCCGCAAGATCGCCGGGTTCTTCGCCAACCTGTTCACCGCCTGCTTCTGCTTCGCGCTGGCCCACTACTGCTGGCAGGACACCGTCTACGCGATGCAGCAGCACTGGGGTATCGAGGGCACGGCCGGCGCATTCCCCGGGTGGCTGGACAACGCGCTGTCCCGCATCTCGCCCGACCTGATCGCCACGCAGGGGGCCATCCCCCAGGGGCTGGTCAAGCTGATCATGCCGTTCTGCCTGGTCGTGATGGGCTGCCGCGCGTTCGCCAACATCTGGCGCCCGTCACAGGAGGAGGAGGACCTCGCCGAGGACGGCCTCCGACCCGATCCCGTCGCCCTGCGCACGGTGCTCGGCCGCGACATGGCGCGCAAGGACGTGATCCTCGCTGGCGTGCTGCCCGGCATCGTACTCGGCGCGCTGCTGCTGTACCACTTCGACAGCGTCGGCTGGCTGATCTTCGTCATGGCCCTGGTGCTGATGATCGTGGGCACACCCCTGTACGTGGTCGTGGGCGTGGCGGTCGTACTGTGCGTGGAGCTGCTGGGCAACGGCGACCCGACCTCCGTGGCCGACAACATGTTCGGCGCAGTGAAGAAGGACGTGCTGCTCGCCATCCCGTTCTTCGTGCTGGCGGGCGGCATCATGACCGCGGGGTCCATCGCCGAGCGGCTGATCCGCTTCGCCCGCTCCCTGATCGGCTGGGTCCCCGGCGGCGTGGCCGTGTCCACGGTGGTCGCCTGCATGCTGTTCGCGGCCATCTCCGGGTCCGCGCCCGTGACCGTGGTGGCCATCGGCGGGATCATGTTCCCGGCCATGGTCAAGCTGAAGTACGACGAGGACTTCTCCCTGGGCCTGGTCACCTCCGCGGGCACGCTGGGCATCCTGATCCCGCCCAGCATCCCGATGATCATCTACGCGATCATGGCGCCCATCGGCGGCAAGGCGCTGCCCATCCGCGAGCTGTTCATCGCCGGGGTGATGCCCGGCCTGATCGTGGGGCTGGTGCTGGCCGTGTACTCGATGATCGCCGCGGATCCCGACGGCAAGGCGAAGGTCGCGTTCAAGACCGAGGAGGTCAAGTCCTCCCTGATCTCGGGCATCGCCTCGCTGATCCTGATCCTGCTGATCTTCGTGGGGATCTACCGCGGCTGGTTCACGGTGGTCGAGGCTTCGGCCGTGGCCGTGCTGTACGCGCTGGCCATCGAGCTGCTGATCCACCGCGAGATCAAGTGGAAGGAGCTGCTGGACTCGTTCATCGACTCCGGCGCGATGATGGGGGTGCTGTTCGCCATCCTGGTGCTGGCGATCGCGTTCAACCAGTACCTGACCGAGGAGATGATCCCGCAGGCCGCGGCCGAGTGGCTCAGTGAGTCGGTCGACTCCAAGATCGGGTTCCTGATCCTGGTGAACCTGTTCCTGCTGGCGCTGGGCTGCATCATGGACATCATGTCCGCGATCATGATCGTGGCCCCGCTGCTGGCGCCGATCGCCATCTACTACGGCATCGACCCGGTGCACTTCGGCATCATCTTCATCGTCAACCTGCAGATCGGCTACATCACCCCGCCGATGGGCCTCAACCTGTTCGTGTCGGCGTCGCACTTCGACAAGCCACTGACCCAGGTGATCAAGGCCTCGTTCGTGTTCATCTTCGTGCTGTTCGTCGCCCTGATCGCGGTGACCTACGTGCCGTGGTTGAGCCTGGGGCTCTTGGGGCGCTAGCTGATGTCCCGCGCGCGGAGCGCGCGGGGCAGCCCACGCTCGCCGGCCCCCCCCCCCGCGCCCCCCCCCCCCCCCGCCCCCCGCCCACCCCCGCGGGCCCCAGCTTCACCCCCCCGAAGATCCGCGACACGACGATCGCACCCTCGAGGTCGTTGCGCTGCAGGGTCTGCAGCATGCGCAGACCGGGCTTTCCGACCTCGCCGTCGTCGCGGGACTGCTCGACGAGCTGACCGTCCGGGCCCTTCCACCGCGCTGCCCAGCAGTGGTGGCGGGCGCGCTTGAGCTTGCGGGCCTGGCGCTTCAGCACGGCCTTGACCGCGTCGTCGTCCGCGGCCGGGAACAGCACGGCGATGAAGCGAGAGCGCTTCTCGGTGATCTTCGCCGTGTACTCGCGGTCGACGGTCGTCATCGACGCTAGTAGTACACGCCGATCTGGAAGTCGGTGGAGCCGCTGGAGCTGCCGCGGGTCTCGTGGATCTCCACGGTCGGCACCTCCTCGTCACCCGCGGCCGCGTCCTGCTCGATGCGCTCGGCCATCTTGCGCAGGTCCGACGGGGTCTCGGCCACGCCGCTGACCCGGCAGTCCCGGCCGCCGTCGAGGCAGCCGAAGGAGGTGATGGTCACCGAGCGACCATCGGTCACCTCCACCGCGGCGCTGCGCACGCGCTCGTCCAGCGCGGGCAGCGGGTCGGCCGCGTACTCAGACGACAGGATCGACAGGTCCTCGCCGAAGTCCGCCGGGTCGCCCTCCACACCGCGCGCCCCGCCGGTGGGCACGAAGCCGCCTCCCCGGCCGGCGCCGACCGAACCATCCCCGGTCGCGTCCCCTCCTCCCGAAGGAGCGCCCGCAGCCGGATTCGTGGGCCCGGACACCGGCGCGCGCGCGTCCGAGGACGAGCGCACGAACCCCTCGCCCGAAGAGACCCCGCCGTCGCCTGCGCCTGGGTCCGCGGTCTCGTCTCCCGCGCCGCCCACGACCTTCAGCGCGGCCACCACCACGATCACACCCACCACGGCCGCCACGATCCCGATCATCTTTGTCCGGTCCATCACTCGCTCCCGTCAATCACACTCGAATTCACCGTTCAGCAGCACGGCCTTGAGCGCCGCAAACCAGAAATCGGCCAGGGCGACCGCCCCGTCGCATCCGAAGTGGGTCCACCCGTCCCCCGCCCCCACCGCCGGCTCGCCGTGCTCGGGCACGAACCAGCTCTCGTCCTCGCATTCCACGTCCTGCAACACCTCGCAGCAGGGGTGGTGCGGCTTGAACTCGTCCTGCATGTCGCCGATGAAGATCACCTCGGCGGGCAGGTCCTCGGGCGGGTCGGCCAGCCAGCGCTCCATGCCCAGCCGGTTCCAGTCCGGCCGCACCCACTCGCAGGTCTCGGGCTCGTCGAGGCTGCCTTGCTGCTGACCGTGCCACTCGTGCTGCGGGCTGACCAGCACCAGCCGCGCCGGGTGGGAGCGCACGAACTCCTCCAGCAGCAGCACCCAGTGTTCGGCATAGGTGTCGGGGTCGTCCTCGGTCACCCACTCGGGCGCGTCCGTGCCGCCGCCGTGGCACCAGTCATGGCCGTTGTTGGCGCTGAACAGGATGACGGGCGCCGGTTCGGCCGTGCACATGGGGGCGAACTGCCCCAGGCTGCCCCAGATCCAGCAGTCCTCCGGTTCCTCCGGCCCCTGCTCGACGAAGGTGCGCATCAGCCCTGATCCGGTCGCACAGTTGCGCGACAGCCAGGCCTGGCCGAACCGATCCGTGAGCTCGGCGTCCTGCAGCAACATGCCCTGCAGCAGCCCGGCCAAGGTCAGGTCGTACTGGGAGTTGCCCGGCTCGAAGAAGCCCAGGGCGAACTCCGACTCGGGCGTACCCACCGGGAAGGTGAATCCGCCGCACGACACGTTGGCCACGTTGGAGTAGCCGAACACGTCGATCGTCGTGGGGCAGAAGTCGTACTGGAGCGGCGCGCTGTCATCGTCCGTCTGGCCGGTGTCGTCGTCGCCCGGGGTCGAGTCGTCGTCGTCCACCACGTCGTCGTCCGAGACCGCGCTGTCATCGTCCGGCGCGCTGTCGTCGTCCGGCTGCGAGCCGCAACCGTCGTCGCACGACAGCACCAGCAGCAGCAGGGCGGTCCCCACGGGGAGGGGGTGACGGACCGGGCTCATGGGACGAACTCCAGCGGCCATGTTAGCCGTGGCCGTGGGCCCTGGCGAGGGCAAGGCGGTGCGGGGAGCCGGTCAGTTGATCCGGTGGAAGGTCTCCTGGCCCGAGCTGTACTGGTTGGCCCAGTCGGCCTGGAACTGATCCCCCTGCAGGTCGATCACCCGGTGCGTGACGACGTACCCGGTGGACGGCACGAGGTAGACGAACTCGTAGATGCCACCGTCGAACTTGTACTTCTGCACCGGGAACACCTCGCTGTCGTAGTCGACGATGCTCGTCGGCACCAGCTCGCCGCCCACCTTGGCGAAGGTGTACGTGCACCCTCCACTGTCCTGCCACGTGCCGACCAGCCCCAGCGCCTCCTTCGGGATCCCGCCGCCGGACGTCGTCTTGCAGGCGGACACGAGGGAGGTGAGCAGCAGGATGGTGAGGATGGGGACGATGCGCTTCATGATGGTGCTCCAGCTGAGCTGTGGTGCGGAACATGGTGGGGCTGGTGGTGAACGAATGCAACCCTGCCACGCTGCTCCGATCCGGTTCGATTCCAGCTTCGATGGGCCAACCCACGCCTGAACCGCCTCCGCCGGGGACTGGTATACGAAACTCGTCTCGGGGCTTCGACCTGCCCCGGATCCTCGGAGTTTCTTATACCTGTCCCCGTACCGCCCTCAATCACCTGACCGGGTCCATCGGACCTTCTTCGATCTCCTCGGGTCGCGGCCCGTCGCCTGCTCCGCAGGCTCCGGGATCCCACCGGTGGTTGGTGGCGA
>CAZXHG010000280.1:0-12442 GCA_964639985.1 uncultured Rickettsiales bacterium | reverse complement strand
ACCGTGTACGTGTTCAGCCAGGACTTCACCTGCTACGGCGGGGCGCTCGGCGAGGTGTTCGCCGAGAAGATCTGCAAGATCATGGACCTGGCGATGCGCAACGGCGCGCCCGTGATCGGGATCAACGACTCGGGCGGCGCGCGCATCCAGGAGGGCGTGGTCAGCCTGGGCGGGTACGCGGAGATCTTCTTCCGCAACACCGTGGCCTCGGGCGTCGTGCCCCAGATCTCGGCGATCATGGGCCCATGCGCCGGCGGCGCGGTCTACTCCCCGGCCATCACCGACTTCATCCTGATGGTCAAGAAGACCTCGCACATGTTCATCACCGGGCCGAAGGTGATCGAGACGGTGACCGGCGAGCAGGTCACGTTCGAGGACCTGGGCGGCGCGATGACGCACAACACCCGCAGCGGGGTGGCCAGCCGCGCGGCGGACAGCGAGGCCGACTGCATCGAGGACATCCGCACGCTGCTGGGGTTCATGCCGGGCAACAACATGGAGGACCCGCCGTTCGTGCCCACCGCCGATCCCGTGGACCGGGCGGACGAGGAGCTGGTCGACCTGGTGCCGGTGGACCCGAACAAGCCCTACGACATGCGCGACGTGGTCGCCCACGTGATGGACGACGGCGAGTTCTTCGAGATCCACCCCCACTTCGGCCGCAACATGATCGTCGGCTTCGCCCGCCTCGGCGGCCACGCGGTCGGCATCGTGGGCAACAATCCGGCCCACCTGGCCGGTTGTCTGGACATCGACGCGTCGTGGAAGGGCGGTCGGTTCGTCCGCTTCTGCGACGCGTTCAACATCCCGCTGATCACCTTCGTCGACGTGCCCGGGTTCCTGCCCGGCACCGAGCAGGAGTACGGCGGCATCATCCTCAACGGCGCCAAGCTGCTGTACGCGTTCTGCGAGGCCACCGTGCCCAAGCTGACGGTGATCACCCGCAAGGGCTACGGCGGCGCGTACGACGTGATGAACTCCAAGCACATCCGCGCGGACTTCAACTACGCTTGGCCCCAGGCCGAGATCGCGGTGATGGGGGCGTCGGGCGCGGTCAACATCCTGTACCGCAAGGAGCTGGCCAAGATCGAGGACCCGGCCGAGCGGGAAGAGGCCCGCGCCGCGTTCGTCGAGGAGTACCGCCACAAGTTCGCCTCGCCCTACCACGCCGCATCGCGCGGCTACGTGGACGACGTGATCGAGCCGCAGCAGACGCGCTCGGTGCTGTACAGCGCACTCAAGGCGTGCGCGCACAAGCGCGAGACCCGTCCACCCAAGAAGCACGGCAACATCCCGCTGTAGGAGGGTGGCATGGCTGCCATCGGCGTCACCGACACCGTCCTGCGGGACGCGCACCAGTCCCTGCTGGCCACGCGCATGCGCCTGGAGGACATGGTCCCGGTGCTCGGTATGATGGACCGGGTGGGCTTCTGGTCCGTGGAGATGTGGGGGGGGGCGACCTTCGACTCGTGCATCCGCTACCTGGGCGAGAACCCCTGGGAGCGGCTGCGGGTGATCCGCGAGCACATGCCCAACACGCGGCTGCAGATGCTGCTGCGTGGCCAGAACCTGGTGGGTTACCGCCACTATGCCGACGACCTGGTCGACGCCTTCGTCGAGCGCGCGGCCGGCGAGGGGATCGACGTCTTCCGCATCTTCGACGCCCTCAACGACACGGCCAACCTGCGGCGGTCGATCGAGGCGGTGAAGAAGGCCGGGAAGATCGCCGAAGGTGCGATGAGCTACACCACCTCGCCGGTGCACACCATCGAGAGCTTCGTGGCGCTCGGTGTGACCCTGCGCGAGATGGGCTGTGACCAGCTGTGCATCAAGGACATGGCCGGGCTGCTGGCCCCCAAGGACGCCCACGCCCTCGTCGCCGGCCTGGTGCACGAGGTGGGGCTGCCGGTGCACCTGCACTGCCACGCCACCTCGGGCATGGGCGAGGCCAGCTACTACGAGGCCGCCCGCGCCGGCGTGACCGTCATCGACGGCGCCATCTCGGCCCTGGCCGGCGGCACGTCACAGCCGCCCACCGAGACCCTGGTGGCCATGTTCCAGGGTACGCCCTACGACACGGGCCTCGACCTGGAGCTGCTCGGGCAGATCGCGGATCACTTCCGCGAGGCGCGCAAGCGCTACGGCCGCTTCGAGTCCGCCTTCACCGGCGTCGACTCCCGCGTGCTCACCTGGCAGATCCCGGGGGGGATGATCTCCAACCTGGCCAACCAGCTGCGGGAGCAGGAGGCCCTCGACCGGATGGACGAGGTCCTCGAGGAGGTGCCGCGGGTGCGCGCCGAGCTGGGCTACCCGCCGCTGGTCACGCCCTCGAGCCAGATCGTGGGCACCCAGGCCACGATCAACGTACTCACCGGTCAGCGCTACGGCACGGTCACCCGGGAGACGAAGCTGTACTGCCTGGGCAGGTATGGCCGGCCGCCAGCGCCCATGGACCCGGAGGTGGTGGCCTTGGCTGTGGGCGAGGAGGTCCCGGCGGAGGGCCGCGCCGCGGACGAGCTCGATCCGGAGCTACCCGGGGCCGAGGAGCTGCTCGGAGACCGCTCCGAGGGGATCGAGGACGTGATCACCGCGGCCATCTTCCCGCAGCTGCTGGAGACGTACCTCGAGATCCGCGACCAGGGCGGCGAGGATCCCGAGCAGCTGCTGGCCGCGCTCGCGGCCGTGGCCTTCGACGTGCACGATCGCAATCAGCGGGTGCACGACGACGACGGACCCAATGGCGGCATCAACCCATGGAAGCTCGCGGGCCGGTGGGAGATCACCCGCAGCCGGGCCTTCTGAGGAGTCGATCGTGGAGTTCTGGCTGGAGATCGACGGCGAGACCATGGACTTCGACGTCACCCGCGACGGCGACGAGATCCTGGTGACCCGAGACGGCGTGACCCGCCCGGTGACCGTGGAGTGCGCGGGCGCACTGTACCGCGCCATCGTGGAGAGCAAGACCTACGAGCTGAACCGCGACGGCGCCGAGCCCCGCGGACTGCACGGCGACGTCCTGTCCCTGGAGCGGGGCGGCGCCGCGTTCCAGGTCACATGGGTCGGCCGCAAGGGTGGTCATCCGGCGTCGGGCGGGGACGAGGTGGCGTCGGACGGCGCCGTCTTCCCGCTGATGCCCGGCATCATCATGGAGGTCCACGTCGCCGTGGGCGACGCCGTGGCCGAGGGCGACATGCTGTTGGTGCTCGAGGCGATGAAGATGCTCAACGAGATCGCCTCGCCGCTCGCCGGCACCGTGGCCGAGGTGAACGTCAAGGCCGGTGACAACGTGGACCGACGCACGATGATGGTGCGGATCGAGCCGGAAGCGCCGGGAGGGAGCTGAGATGGCGAGCAAGGAAAGACATCCGCCGGGCCTGTACGTCCTGTTCGGCACCGAGGCCGCGGAGCGATTCTCGTTCTACACGATGCGGGCGATCCTGGTCATCTACCTGACCAAGGTCATCTTCTTCGACAAGACCCTCGACGAGCAGGTCGTGCGCGACCACGCGCTGGAGGTGTACGCCACCTACCTGCTGCTGGTGTACCTGTCGGGGCTGCTCGGCGGGTACTTCGCCGACAAGATCCTCGGGGCACGCAAGGCCATCTTCCTCGGCGGCATCGTGATGGGCACGGGCCTGTTCGTGATGGGCTCGCAGGACCTGTTGTTCTACGGCCTGGCGCTGATCATCGTCGGCAACGGGTTCTTCAAGCCCAACATCTCGACCATCGTCTCGGGGCTGTACGACGAGAAGGATTCGCGGCGCGACGCCGCGTTCACCATCTTCTACATGGGCATCAACCTCGGGGCGTTCCTGGCGATCTTCGGAGCCGGGTACGCCGAGAAGCTCTACGCCGACGGCGCCAATCCCAACGGCTGGAACGTGGGCTTCGTCATCGCCGGCGTGGCCATGGTGCTCAGCCTGATCGTCTTCCAGCTCGGACAGAGGTGGCTGGGCACGGCGGGCTTCCCCCCGGGACGCGAGGTCACCGCGGACTCGCGGCTCGTCGGCCGGGATTGGGTGGACATCCTGTTGTGGTCCGCGGGCATCTCCGCGGTCGCCGTGGGCTTCGTCTTCCTGTGGACCATCGGGCTCGGCCCGCTGGTCGCCGCGATCCCGGGCATCGTCAAGATGCTCATCGGCATCGCCTTGCTCGTACTCGCGTGCGGCGGCTTCGCGGCCACCAACCGCGACAACACCCGCGAGGAGTGGGAACGGGTCGGCGCCATCGTCGTGCTGTCGATCTTCGTCATCTTCTTCTGGGTGGGCTTCGAGCAGGCCGGCGGCACCATGAACCTGTTCGCCTACGAGGAGACCGACCGGCACGTGTTCGGCTGGGAGGTGCCCGCCACCTGGTTCCAGGGTGTCAATCCCCTGATGATCATCCTGCTGGCGCCGCTGTTCTCCATGGTCTGGACCTGGAACGACAAGCAGCGCCTCGGCCTGAGCACCCCGGCCAAGATGGGCGTGGGCATGATCGTGCTCGGGCTCGGCTTCGTGGTGATGTACTTCGGCCAGCAGGTGGCCGACGACCAGGGCCAGGCTGGCATCATGTGGCTGGTGATGGTGTACATGCTGCACACCATGGGTGAGCTCTGCCTTTCGCCCATCGGCCTGTCCATGGTCACCAAGCTCTCGCCGACCCGGCGCGTCTCCCTGATGATGGGCGTGTGGTTCGCCTGTACCGCTGTGGCCGACTACCTATCCGGGCGCCTCGAGTCCATCTGCCATCAATACGGCATCGGCCTGTGGACGACCCTGATCGTGCTGTCCTTCGGCGCTGGCGTCGTCCTGCTGGCCGTCACGCCGCTGCTGAAGAAGTGGATGCACGGTCGCGCCTGAACCCCTCTGGAGCCCCCCATGAACGACGATCTCGCGCCGCGCGTGCGCGCCCTGGAACGCCAGAACCGCCTGCTGTGGCTGGTGCTGATCGGGGGCACCGTCATCGCCTGGGCTGCCTGCAGCCGGGCTCCGGAGGAGGACGCCGTCCTGCGCACCTCCAGCCTGGAGATCGTGGACGGCGACGGCGTGGCCCAGGCCGTGTTCCACACCGGGGAGGAGGGCGCGGTGCTGATGCTGGGCGACGCCCACGGTGAGGTGCGGGCCGGCTTCGTGGTCACCGACGCAGGCCCGGGCCTGGCCCTGTCCGACGAGCAGGGCCACGAGCGACTGCTGCTCTCGGCCAGCGGCGGCGGGGGCACCGGCCTGTACCTCTACGACAGCGAGGGCACGGGCCGCCTCACCCTGGGCATGGGCTCCACCCGCGGCACCGGCCTGATGCTCGTCGACGCGGCCGGCACCACCCGCGCCGGCCTCGGCCTGGACGAGAACCGCGGCCCGTCGATGATCCTGGCCGACGAGGGCGGTGGGCTGATCGCGGCGATACCCTGATCACCTCAGGACCAGGTCGCCGAGCGCGGCGATCTCCAGCTGCTCGGTGAACCTGTCGAAGTGGGAGCCGTCGGCCGTCAGCAGCGCACCGACCCCGTGGCGGATGGCGGTGGCGGCGACGTTGGTGTCGTGAACCGCCTTGCCGGCGCTACCGGTCTGCTCGACGAGGCACAGCAGCGTGGCTGCGACCTGGGCGTCCTCGTCCAGGATGGTCAGCCGCTGGCGGAACAGGGCGAGGTTGCCCAGCGCGTCGGGGACGGACAGTCCCAGGCCGTTGACCTCCCGCGGTCGCGTGGCGACGACGAGGTACTCGCGCATGATCTGCCCGGAGGCGTACAACGCCACCCCGCGGTCGGGGAGGATCTGGAACAGAGCCCGGGCCCGGGAATGCAACGCGCGCGCTGGATCGCAGGCGGTCAGCAGGACGTTGGTGTCCACGAACACGCGGTCAGCGGCCATCGTCACCGTAGATCTCCTCCCGCGACCACGCTTCGCCTGCCTCGCCCTGGGCCATGGCCAGGTCCAGGGGTGGTAGCGGCGAGCGTGGGGGCGCTGCCGAGGCGGCCTCTCGGAGCACCCGCAGCAGCTCCTTCTGCAGGGACCGTTCATTCGCGGCAGCCCTGCGTTTGAGCGCGTCGAGCACGTCCTCGGGCACGTTGCGGATCAGCACGTTCTTCATGCTCCCATGATAGCGCTATCATATTGATGTCACCAGCCTCGACCGTCCTGAGCATCAGGTCGCTGGCGGCGACACCACCGGGCAGTCGGCGGACCTGAAGTCGGCGTCCAGGGTCAGCAGGCCACACTCCTCGGTCTTCGCGAGCGCGTAGGCGAAGCAGTCGCCCAGGTTCAGCGGCAGGCGCAGCCTCGCCTCGGCCGCGAACCGCGCCTGCTCCAGGTCCGGCGGCACGAAGCGGATCCCGCTGCCCAGGATCCTCGCCTCGAGGTCCGGGAACAGCGTCGGCTGTCGGTCCCGCAGCAGGATCAGGGTCTCGGCCAGGTTGACGGTGCTCATGCGCAGCTCGCCGCCGTGGGCTTCGAGGTGCTCCACGGCCCAGTTCGCGTGCGGCTCGTCGAACAGCACGGCCAGCAGGATCGACGTGTCGACCACCATGGCGTCAGCCCCACAGCTCGTCTTCGTCGCGGAAGCGACGGTCGGGGTTCTCCGGCACGGCCGTCGCCAGCCCGCGCATGGCGGCGAAGTCCGTGGTCCGGGTCTGCTGCAGCGCCCGCTGCAGGCCCTCCCTGACGGCCACGCGGATCGCCTCGGACTTGGTGCGCAGTCCGCGTACCCGCATGAACGTGGCGAGCGAGTCCTCGAACTCGGGGGTCAGGTGCATGTTCAGCTGGGCCATGGGCGTGCCCTCCAGTTTTCTGTACATACTATATACAGAATCCGGGGAGGGGGCCATCATGCTTCGGCCATCGCGAGGGTTGCGCTGTCCGCGCAGCCGCAGGGCATGGTCGCGTCGAAGTCCAGGATGTTCTCCAGGTACTCGACCTGGTCCCACAGGGGCTGGTCCGGCTGCGCTTGTGCCTGCCCACCCAGGGAGTGGATGAGGTCGAGCAGCTCCCGGCGGCGTGCCTTGAGCTCGCGGCGGGGGAGGCCTCGGTAGCGACCGACGATCGGCCGGACCCACAGCTGGCCGGTGTTGAAGCAGATGGCCGTGTGCATCCGGTCGTGCTCTTCGGGCCCGTGGATACGGTCGTAGTCTTCGGCGGTCACCCAGGGAGCGAGCGGCTCCGTGATGCTGGTCGGTGCCGCGCGTCGTCGCGCGGTCAGGATGTCGCGGACCTGGCTGGCTCGCTGGCGGGCTCGTCGCATGCGTCGGGTCAGGCTCATGATGGCTTCCTCCGGTTGGGGTTCGGTCCCGAGGAGGAGCAAGGGGGATGCCAACATGGATATCGGCGCTACGTATAGCGATCGTCAGGGGTGACGAAAAACGTCACCGTCCGGAAATCGAACGCACCGTTCGATTTCCGGACGGGGGGTGGATCGCGATCAGTTGTCGATGCGATCCTCGCGCCGCTCGCCGCGGTCCTCGTGGATCTCGGCGTGGTCCGCGCCGATCTCGCGCTGGGCCATGCCCCTGAGCTCGTCGAGCAGCGCGCCCTTGCGGGCGTACTCCGACGGACCGGCCATGTTGGACGAGAACAGCGGCTGCATCGCGGCCAGGTCCGTGGCGATGGCGCGGGTGCGGTCGAGGTCGGCCTGGCTCTGCCACAGGTCGCGGCGGTCGTCGCGCAGGTCGCGGCGGTCGTCCCGCAGCTCGTGGGTCTCGCGCGCAGCCACTCCGGGCCGGTGATGATCGCGGGCCACCCGGGCGTCGTGGGCTTCTCGGTGGGTCTCGCGGCGCGATGCGTCGGTCTCCCGCCGCGCCTCGGCCACCTCGTGACGGGACTCCCGCAGCTCGACCGCCACCCAGCTGGCGATGGACGCGTCCACCTGGCGCTCCAGCGCCTTGTCCCGGTTGCGCACCGCGCGGTGCCAGTCGTCGACCAGGCCGACGAGGCGCGCGAGATCGGCGCGATCGTCCCACAGGTCGCGCTGGTCGTCGCGGGCCTCGGCGCGGTTCTGGGCGGCCTCGTGGCCCCGGCCCTCGCGAGCCGTGGCCGTGCTCCCGACGAGCAGCGCAGCCGCCAGGATCATCGCCGTGGTGATCGGTCGTGCGTGCATGCTTCCCTCCCGTGCGTTCCGCCAGCACATCGGATGGGGGCTCCCCGGTTCCATTCGATGAGGCGGCGCGTCGGTCCATTGTCCCAGCCCCGGCCGCCTGCCGACAACCCGGCCGCCCGGATGATGGTATGAAGGCCACGATGAGCGAACGACCCGTGCCCGAGCTGCTCGCGCCGGCAGGCAACCGCGAGGCCCTGCAGGCCGCGGTCAACCACGGGGCGGACTCGGTCTACCTGGGACTGCCCCGGTTCAGCGCGCGGGCGCGTGCCGAGAACTTCTCCGTCGACGAGCTGCCCGGGATCACAGGCGAGCTGCGGCCGCGGGGGGTGCGGGTTTACGTGGCGATGAACACCCTCGCCTGCGACCGCGAACTGGGCGAGGTGCGGCGCGCCATCGCAGCGGTCGCCCGCGCCGGCGTCGACGCGCTGATCGTGCAGGACCTGGGCGTGGCCGCCATCGCCCGGGAGGTCTGCCCCGAGCTGCCTCTGCACGCCTCCACCCAGACCTCGGTGGGGAGCGCGGACGGAGCCGCGATCCTGGAGCAGCTCGGGTTCGAGCGGCTGATCGCGCCGCGGGAGCTGAGCATCGGGCAGCTCGCCGGGCTGGCGGCCAGCACCCGAATGCAGGTGGAGGCCTTCGTGCACGGGGCCCACTGCCTGTCCTGGTCCGGGCAATGCCTGGCCAGCCTGCGGTGGGGCGGCCGCAGCGGAAACCGCGGCGAGTGCGCCCAGCCGTGCCGGCTGCCCGCGTCCGTGGTCGTGGACGGCGAGGTGGTGCGCGGCCCCTCCCACCCCCTCAGCCCCACCGATCTGCACGGCGGACCGCGCCTGGAGGCGCTGTGCGGCAGCGGCGTGGCCGCGCTCAAGATCGAGGGTCGGCTCAAGCGCGCGGAGTTCGTGGCCGCGGCCGTGCACCACTACCGGCGCCTGCTGGACCGCTACGCGGCCGGTGAGCCTCTGGAGGCCACGGCCGACGAGCAGGCCGACCTGCTGCAGCCGTTCTCCCGCGAGGTCTCCCTGGGGCACCTCGATGGGCCGGACCACCGGACCTTCGTGGTGCACGCCCCGCCCGGTAGCCGCGGGCTCGACGCCGGCCAGGTGGTCGAAGTGCGCGGCTCGGGGATCGAGGTGCGGCCGTCCGCGCTGGCGCTGAAGCCCGGGGACGGCGTCGTGTTCGAGGAGGCGGATGGCGCTCCCGCGGCCGGGGGACGCCTGCACGGGATCGAGCCAGCGGGTCGTGAGAGGGTTCGCCTCCGCTTGAGCCGGGAGGTCGACCTCACGGGGGTGCGGCCGGGACAGGCCGTGCGCCGGACCGACGACCCGGCGTTGAACCGCCGACTCAGGATCGGGATCGAGGGTCGGGCCCGCGACCTCGGCGTCCGCCGCAAGCGGGTGCGGGCCCGCGTGCAGGGGGCGGTCGGTGAGCCGCTGGAGCTGCGGCTCGACGACGGCGACGGCAACGAGGTCGTCGTGGAGAGCGCCTCGCCGCTGTCGGTGGCGCGCACGCGGCCGCTCGACGCCGAACGGGTGGGGCACGAGCTGGCGCGCATGGGCCAGAGCCCGTTCCAGCTGGACACGATGGACTACGGTGTGGCGATGGAGGTCGCCCTGCCGTTCGCCGAGCTCAAGCGGATGCGGCGGGTGGCCTGTGAGCGCCTCGCCGGCCGGCGGGCGGCGCCGCCGCGGCGCACGGTGGTCGACGTGGCACCGGACCGACGCCGCTCCCGCCCGGGGGACGGGGTCCCGTCCACGCCACCGGGCCTGTCCGTGCTGTGCCGACTCACCGAGCAGGTGACCGCGGCCGTGGAGCACGGTGTCGTGGCCGTGATCTGCGAGCCGTGGCACGGCGAGGACCTCGCACCCATGCTCGCCGCGGCCCGCCGGGGTGGCGCGCTGGCCGTGGCCGCGTTGCCGAGGACCATTGGCGAGGGGGACGCGCTCTCATCGCTGACGTGCGCGCCGGACGGCGTGCTGGTGCGCAATCTCGCCGGTCTGCGCGCCGCCCGGCGGGTCGCCGCCCGACGGGTCGCCGCCCGGCGGGTCGCCGCCCGGCGGGTGCCCGGCCTGGTGCTGCTCGGCGATGCGGCGCTCAACGCGGTCAACGTGCGCTCGTTCCAGGTGCTGCTGGGGCAAGGGCTGTCCACCGTGGCCCCTGGCCACGACATGGCGCCGGCCGACGTGCGAGGACTGGTGGAGGGAGGGGTCTCGCCGGACCGGATCGAGGTGGTGGTAAGGGCGCACGTGCCCCTGTTCCACACCGCGCACTGCCTGTTCGCCGCTCGCCTGACCGGTGCCGCCGACCGTTCGGG
Organism: uncultured Rickettsiales bacterium; assembly: GCA_964639985.1. Taxonomy (GTDB): domain Bacteria; phylum Myxococcota_A; class UBA796; order UBA9615; family CAYRNR01; genus CAZXHG01. The sequence goes on along the minus strand of CAZXHG010000280.1, from coordinate 2,067 downwards.
CTGTGGGGAGATCTGTCGGCGCCGTGATCTGGCCGTGCGGTCGGGACATGGGGACCTCCCGGTGGTGGCCGACGCGCTGTGTCGCAACACCGTGTTCGAGGCTCACCCCCACGACGGGACCTGTCAGCGGGGCCTGCTCGAGGCGCTCGGGATCCGGCGCCTGCGGGTGGAATTCCTGCGCGAGCCCGGCGCCGAGGTACGCACGCGGATCGCCCACTTCACAGCGTGATTCCGGGTATTTGTCTCGATCGGCCGTCACCAGACGCGTCTGGTACTGTTCGGCCGGCCTACCCACAGCCGCTCTGGCACCCTTTTCAAGTGTCCGTATCTGCTTGGAAAACGCCCCACGTTCTCCTATGCTTTCGAAGGATTGTTGCAACCCTGCGCCGAGGGTTATTTCAAGGTGGAGCCACCCATGCCACATCGTCGACTCCTGGTCCTGTTCCTGTCGGTCCTCTTCAGCCTGTCCCTGTGCCACATCGCCCTCGCCGCCGCCGGTGGCCCGGACGGCTTCGGGTACACGTGGGCGGACTCGGCCGAGGCTGACGGCCCCGTGTACAGCTTCGAGACCGCGTCCAACGCGCTGGGTCTCGGGGCCAACGACTACAGCGTCGTGTCCATCGGATTCGACTTCGAGTTCTACGGCACGCTGTACTCGGAGGTGACCATCTGCTCGGACGGAGGGATCCACTTCGACGGATCCTCGGCCCTACCGCAGGACAACCAGACCCTGCTGTACAGCACGTGGCAGATGATCATCCCGTTCTGGGACAACTTCGCCCCGGACGGCGGCGGTGACGTGTACTACGAGCTGTCCGGCACGGCGCCGGAGCGGACGCTCATCATCGAGTGGCGCGACGTACCGCACTACGCGCTGACCTACCCCTACTACACGACCGGCGACGCCACGTTCGAGATCAAGCTGTTCGAGGCCGACGGGGTCATCGAGTTCCACTACCAGGACGTGGAGTTCGGCGACGCCAGCTACGACTACGGCGTCTCGGCCACGGTGGGCATCCAGGAAGGGGACCTGGGCTACTACCTCGAGCGCTCCTACAACACCGCCTCGCTGAGCAACGAGTACGCCATCCGCTTCGAGCCGTGCATGGACGCGGACGGCGACGGCTACGACGACGACTACTGCGGCGGCGACGACTGCGACGACGCCGACCCGGCCATCCACCCCAGCGCGGTCGAGGTGGCCTGCGACTACGTCGACAACGACTGCGACGGCAGCCTGCACGAGGAGGAGGTCGACGACGACTACGACGGCTGGGACGAGTGCCAGGGTGACTGCGACGACGAGGACGCGGACACCGGCCTGGACGATCTGGACCTCGACGGCTACACGCCGTGCGACGGCGACTGTGACGACTACAACTACGACGTCAACCCGGCCGCGGCCGAGGTGTGTGGCGACGGCATCGACAACGACTGCTCGGGCGTGGCCGACGACCTCGACCTGGACGGCGACGGCTACGTGGCGCCCGAGTGCCTGGGCGACGACTGCGACGACGCGGACGCGGCCGTCAACCCGGGCGCGATCGAGGCCTGCAACGGGGTGGACGACAACTGCGACGGCGTGACCGACGAGGAGGACGCCGACGGCTGCATCGAGCACTTCATGGACGCGGACGGCGACGGCTACGGCCTGACCGGGGACTCGGTCTGCCTGTGCGGCCCGGCCGGCGACTACTCGGCCACGGTGGACGGCGACTGCGACGACAACGAGCCCACGACCAACCCCGCGGCCCTCGAGTTCTGCGACTTCGAGGACGACAACTGCGACGGGCTGATCGACGAGGGCTTCGACCTCGACGCGGACGGCTACACCTCCTGCGGCGGCGACTGCGACGACATGGACGCGGCCGTCAACCCGCTGGGCACCGAGGACTGCGACGGGGTCGACGACGACTGCAACGGCATCGTGGACGACGGGTTCGACGTGGACGGTGATGGCTGGACGTCCTGTGGCGGCGACTGCGACGACGCGGACGCGGCCATCAACCCGGGCGTGGTCGAGGACTGCAACTTCATCGACGACGACTGTGACGGGGACATCGACGA
>CAZXHG010000279.1:0-12599 GCA_964639985.1 uncultured Rickettsiales bacterium | reverse complement strand
ACACCGGAGCTGTGCGACGGGCTCGACACCGACTGCGACGACGAGCTGCCATCCGACGAGGTGGACGACGACGGCGACGGCTGGATGGCGTGCGAGGAGTGCGACGACACCGACAGCACGCTGAACCACGATGACGCGGACAGCGACGGCGTCACCTCCTGTGACGGGGACTGCAACGACGCCGACGCGGATACCTATCCTGGCGCCACCGAGCTGTGCGGCGGGCTCGACAACGACTGCGATGTGATCATCACGTCCGGAGAGATGGACCTGGACGGGGATGGCTGGCGCCCCTGCGATGGCGACTGCGGCAGCATGGACGCCACCGTATACCCCGGCGCCGCGGAGCTGTGCGACGGCCAGGACAACGACTGCGACGGCACGATCCCGGCCGACGAGGACGACGCCGACGGGGACGGCTCCCGGCTGTGCGACGCAGACTGCGACGACGCCGATGCCACGGCCTATCCGGGCAACACCGAGACCCCCTGCGACGGTGTGGACAACGACTGCGACGCCGCCACCATCGACGAATCGGAGGACGACGGTGACGGCTACAGCACCTGCGACGGCGACTGCGACGACGCCGATGCCGAGGTGTACCCCGGGGCAGCCGATCCGTGTGGCGACGGCGTGGACGGGGACTGCGACGGTGTCGATCCGGAGTGTGCCGGCTGCCACCTGACCGTGCCCGCCGATTCAGGCACGATCCAGGGCGCCATCGACCTCGCCAGCGGCGGCGAGACCATCTGCGTGGGTTCGGGCACGTACCCCGAGACCATCGACCTGGGGGGCAAGGCCGTGCACCTGCGGAGCACGGAGGGCAGGTTCGACACGATCATCGAGGGCAACGGCTCCGGACCGGTGGTCACCATCGACAGTGGCGAGGGTCTGGACACGGTCATCGAGGGGTTCACGGTCCAGGGCGGCCTGACCAGCACGCCGGGCGCCGGGATCCACGTGGATGGCGCGTCTCCCACCCTGCGCGACCTGGCCGTGTGGGGAAACACCACGTACGGCGCGGGCACCGTGGGCGGTGGGATCTACCTCGCCGACTCGATGGGGAGCCTGCAGGGTGTGTGGATCTCGGACAACGAAGCCGACGGCCCCTCGGCGGTCGATGGAGACGGCGGCGGGATCTACATCGTCGACTCGCAGATCACGCTGGACGACGTGCTGCTGTGGTCCAACACGGCTGGCGACGACGGCGCGGGGCTGCTCGCCTTGGACTCCACCGTGGATCTGATCCACGTCGCCGTGGTCGAGAACGCCACCAACGGCACGGACGCCCACGGCGGCGGCATCTACCTGGAGGGCGCAGCGGACGTCACGATGCTCGACGTCGTGGTGCTGGCCAACGAGACGACGGGCAGCGGTGGGGGCCTGTTCGTGGACGCCGGCAGCTTCGCCACGGTGACCAACGCGGTGTTCCACGGCAACGACGCGACCCTCGACGGTGGTGCCATCCTGGCCACAGGCAGCTCGCTGACGCTGACCAACGTCGACCTCTCGACCAACAGCTGTGGTGGTGATGGGGGCGCGGTCCGGCTGACCACCGGGGCGTTGGCCACGGTCACCAGCACCAACGCGTTCGACAACGCCTTCCCCACCTACTCGGACGCGGACGATCCCTCGTGGATCCCGTTTGGCATGGGCGGCAACCTCGCCGTCGACCCGGGATTCGCCGACGTCGGGGATCCCGCGCCGCTCAACTGGGACCTCCACCTCTCGGCCACGTCCGACCTGATCGACGCCGGAGACCCCCAGATCCTCGATCCGGACCTCACCCCCAGCGACATCGGCGCCTACGGCGGACCGGACGCCACCGGCTGGGACATGGACGGTGACGGCTGGCCCGACTGGTGGCAGCCCGGCGAGTACGATCCGCTCGCCCACCTCCTGTCCGGATTCGACTGCGACGACCGTGACGGGGAGGTGCACCCGGAGGCGACCGAGGTCGCGGCGGACGGGGTGGATCAGGACTGCGACGGCCGCGACGGCTGGTTCCTCGACTTCGGCCAGGCCACGAGCTACGTGGACCTGGGCACACCCACCGACCTCGACCTGGCCCAGGTGTCCATCGAGGCCTGGATCCACCTCGACTCCACGACCAGCGGCAACGTGCTGACCGCGCCTTGCGTGTACTCCCTCAAGGTCTACCCGGAGGGAGCCGGCAGCGTGGTCGAGGCGTGGATGGTCGCGGGCACCACCCGGTCGCAGGGCACGGGCTCCGAGATCGCGCTGGGGGCCTGGCACCACGTGGCCATGACCTACGACGGCAACGACCTGGTCACCTACCTCGACGGCATGGTGGACAAGACCGTGACCGTGGGGCCGCAGAGCGACACGCTGTGCAACCTGGCGGGGATCGGAGCGGAGACCACCTCGTACCCCAGCGTGTTCGACAGTTTCCCGGGTGCCCTGTCCGACATCCGCCTGTGGGACCATGCCCGGAGCCAGGGCGAGATCCTGGATGGCATGTTCGAGCCCCTCGTCGGCAACGAACCCGGCCTCGTCGGCTGGTGGCTGCTCGACGAGGGCACGGACCAGTGGGTCTACGACAGCTCGCTGGGTGGCCACGACGGCACCCTCGGCGAGACCCCCGGGGTGGACGCCTACGACCCGGTCTGGGCCTACCAGACCGACTGACCGACCCGGCCTCGCCGCAAACACGACTTCCGCGATAGAATCGCCTCCATGACCGAGGGGACGCAATACACACCGCTGCCCATGACCGGCGCGCAGTTCGGCAAGTACCGCATCCTGCGCAAGCTCGGTGAGGGCGCGTTCGGCTCGGTCTACGAGGCGGTCGTCCCCGGCCCCATGGGGTTCGCCAAGAAGATCGCGATCAAGAAGATCCGCTCCAAGCTCGTCGACTCCGACCCCAAGTTCGTGCAGTCCATGGTCAACGAGGCCCGCATCGGCGGCCTGCTGCATCACGCCAACATCGTGGACATCATCGAGTTCGGCCAGGTGGGCAAGCACTACTACATGGCCATGGAGTACGTGGACGGCGCCACCCTGTCGGACATCGTCGCCCTTTGCCGCAAGCGCGGCGTGCTGCTGCCCCGCTTCGCCATCGTGGACCTGGCGATCCAGGCCTGCCGCGGCCTGTACTACGCCCACAACCTGCGCGACCACGGCGGCAACCCCCTCGACCTGATCCACCGCGATCTCAAGCCGTCCAACATCATCGTGGACCGCGAGGGCGCGGCCATGATCCTGGACTTCGGCATCGCCAAGGCCGCGTCGAACCTGTTCCACACCACGGCCACGGGCATGGTCAAGGGGACCCCGCGGTACATGTCGCCCGAGCAGATCACCGGCGAGGCCGCGCTCACGTCGGCGTCGGACGTCTTCTCCTTCGGCGCGGTGCTGTACGAGGTGATCACCGGCCGGGTGCTGTTCCACGCCGAGGCGTTTCCGGCCCTGATCCACAAGATCGTGGCCGGCGACATCGGCGCCGACCTCGACGCGGCCGAGGCCGCGTTCCCGGCGTGCCGGCCGATCCTGGAGAAGGCGCTCGATACGGAGCCCGACAAGCGCTATCCCGACGCTCGCACCCTGGCCGACGACCTGCGCGTACTCGGCCGGGACTACCCGCCCGAGGCCGACATGGCCGACGTGATCGGCAAGCTGCTGCCCAGCGTGGACCGCACCGAGGTCCGCGAGATCGAGGACAGCCAGGCCCTGGACATGGACTCGTCCGTGATGGACGACGACGGCGACATCGACTCGTCGGCCTACCAGGCTCCGACCGGGCAGACCCCGATCCCGGCGGACCCGACCAGCGCCGGCTGGGAGCAGTTCTCCGCGGCGTTCGACTCCGCCGAGATGGTGGCCGCGGCCGAGCAGTACGGCACGGACATCACCACCCAGTCGTTCGAGGACCTGGCCACGGCCGAGCACGCCGCTGCCCAGATCCACGGATCGGCCGAGACCGTGCAGCTGATCTCGGGCGCGCGGCCCGGTGTGCAACAGATCCCGTCCCCATCCGCCGAGCCCGGCGAGGAGACCGAGGCCCTGCTGCAGGCAGTGGAGGCCTCGCGCCGCCGCACGAGGATCGTGGGTGTCGTGCTCGTCGTACTGCTGCTCGCGCTCGTGGGCACCGCCGTGGTCATCTTCGGTCCCGGCCGTGACGTGGACGAGACGGACACGCCGGACGGGGACCGGATCGCCGCGGCCGACGTCGCGGCAGCCGAACCGGCGTCGACGGTCGAGGCCGCCCCTCCAGTCGAGGAGACCGAGGTGGTCCCCACCGAGCCGGCCACGGCCGGGGAGCCGCTCACCGAGGAGCCGATCCCGGAAGCGGCCACCCCGGAACCGATCACGGCCGCGCCCGAACCGGTCGCGCCCGAGCCCCTCACCCCGGCCGCGGTCGAGCCTCCGCCCGAGCCGGCCGCCGCGGGCGCCCCCGGAACCATCTCCATCTACACCCGCCCCTGGTCCGAGATCTGGGTGGACGGCGCCCGTGTGGCCTCGTCCAACCGGCTCAAGGCGTACGCGGTCGACGGGGGGACGCACACCGTCCGGATCGCCTGCCCGGCCCTCGAGAACCGCGAGAAGACGTTCACGATCACGGTGGACGGCAACGACGCGAACCTGGGCTGCTGGGACTTCGACGCCATGGCCCCCTGCGACCAGTGAGCCGCACCACCATGAACGAATCGAGCCGCACCGATCTGCCCCGCTTCACCTCCCTCGACGGGGACGGCGAGGTCACGTTCGCCGCCTCCCTGTCCATCGGCCGCCACCCGGCCAACGACCTGGTCGTCGAGCACCCCCGCGTGTCCAGCCGCCACGCCAGCGTCGAATGGGAGGGCGACCGCTGGCGCATCAAGGACCTGGGCTCGTCCAACGGCACGTCGGTCAACGGCAAGCGGATCACCGGCCGCCGCGCGCTCAAGGCCGGCGACGTGGTCCGCTTCGCCCGGGTGTCACGCTGGGAGGTCACCCACCTGTGCACGCCGGACGAGGGCGAGCAGCTCGGCGCCACCGAGAAGGGCTCCCGCCGCCTCGGCGACGTGGATCCTGAGGTGGAGCTTCACCTGGCCGAGGTATCGCCCGGCGAGGGCACGATCCGCGTGGTCGGCCGCGAGGACGAGTGGAGCGTGACCACGGGCAACCGCTTCGTGCTGCTGCTGCTGCTGGCCCGCGCCGGCAACCACTGGGTGGACGACGACGACCTGCGCATCGGCCTGTGGGGCCGGCCCGGCGTGCGCGACATGGACCCATCCGCCCTGCACAAGCTGATCCACGACACCCGCAAGATGTTCCTGCAACAGGGGGTCAACGGCTGGTTCATCGAGAAGGCGGGCGGCCGGACGCGGTTGCGGCTGGCGCCCGAGAGGATCCACCTCTCTCCTACCTGAGTGGTAGAATCTCCCGGCTCGACCCCTGAAGGGATCGTCGCGGAGGACATCTCATGCCCACGCTCGTCATCCACGCCCTCGGTCAGGACCCGCAGAAGGCCGCGTTCGACACCGACACCATCACGGTCGGCCGCGAGGTCGACAACGACCTGGTGCTGCCCAGCGGCACGGTGTCCCGCCACCACGGCGTGATCGAGAAGAAGGACGGCCACTGGGTCGCCCGCTGCGTGTCCGGCACCAACCCGCTCGTGGTGGGGACCACGCTGACCCGGTCCGAGACCGACATCGCCGAGGGCACCGAGATCCTGTTCGGCGCCGAGTACCTGGTGATCTTCGTGGAGAAGAAGCCCAACGTGCCCCAGTACATGGGTGGCAAGCGCTACTACTCCCGGGTGGACTGCCCCGAGTGCGGCTGGGGCGGCATGATCAGCGCGGTCAACGCCTCGCCGGTCTGCCCCGCGTGCGGCAACCAGGATCTCAAGTTCCTCGACGCCTATGACAAGGAGAAGGCCAGCGGTGAAATCGACCTGGGCTCCACCGCAGCGGTGGACACCAAGCAGGCCCGCCGCGTGGCGGCCCAGCTCATGACCGCCAAGCGCAGCCACCTCGAGCGCATCGACGACCAGGGCGGCCCGGGCCGGGCCGACCTCACCGAGGACAGGAGCCTGACCATCGCCAAGGGCGGCTCGGGCATGCAGCTCAAGGGCATGTCCATGGGCGGCGGCCTGCAGGTCACCTGGGACGGCAGCGCCTACGAGGTCGAGTCCCTGATGACCTTCCCCGCGATGAAGGTCAACGGCGTCAAGGTCAAGACCACGAAGCTCAAGAACGGCGACCTGATCGAGCTGGGCAGGAACCGCTTCAAGTTCGTCACCGAGTAGCTCCCTCCCCTCCTCGGCCGCGGGTAGAACCCACCTGTAAGGAACGCGTAAGATCCTCCGGCGGAGGCCGCCCTCTATCCTGGGACGGCCGAGGGAGGTTCCATGACCCGTGCGTTCCTGCTGTTGCTCATGTCGTGCGCCCTGACCATCCCGGCTGGCGCCGACGAGGAGACCGCCGAGCAGACCCCGGCAGACGCTGTCGAACCTGCCGCCGAGGTCGGCGAGCAGGAGGCCACCGAGCCCAGCCTCGTGGTCGTGTACACGGGCGTCGAGCCGAGCCCGGTCGCCGCAGGTCAGGCCGGCTCGCTGGTGGAGATCCTCACCGGCGGCCGGACCCCGGTCGCCACTCCGCTCCACCGCGAGGAGGTGTTCCCCGGGGACAACCTCGAGGTGTACGGCGCGGAGCACCAGCTCTGCGAGGGGCCGCCCTGGACCGGCGCCACGTACCGCGACCGCGTCTACCGCCTGTACCAGGCGACCACCCAGCTGGAGGACACCACCGGCCAGGCGGACAAGCTGCGCGACTCCCAGGCCTGCCTGACCGATCCGGCGGACACGGCCGAGCTGGCGCGGGTGCCCTTCCTCGCTGGCGTGACCGCGTTCGGCGACGGCGACAAGGAGGCCGCCCAGGCCGCGTTCGCCGACGTGTTCACCATCGACCCGGACTACGAATGGGACCCGGAGTACCCGCCTGACGCACAGCTCGCATTCGCGAACGCGGGCACCTCGGTGATGCGCAAGGGGTTCACCACCCTCCAGGTGGTGGCGCCGACCGGCGCGCTGCTGTGGATCGACGGCCGCCAGAGCAACGCTGCCGCACCGATCCAGGTCATCCCGGGACGTCACCTCGTCCAGGTGAGGTCTTCCGCCGACCGGCCCATACGCGGCGTCGTCGTGGACGTGCCGGTCGGCGACACCGCCATGGTGCTGTCTCCCGCCGGCCTCGGCGCCGAGGCGGGTCCCGAGCTCGGCCTGACCGCGATCAACGGCGCCCGCCAAGCCGCGGGCGCGCCCACCATCGACTGGTTCGTGCAGCTGTGGCCCACCCTGGCCGCCTGGTCCTGGGACACCGAGGACGCGGCCCTGGTGACCGAGAACGTACCTCCATCGGCCGCAGCCACGGTGTTCGGCACCGGTCCGTCGCTGGAGGAGAAGCGGGCGCGCAGCGACAGGGCGGTCCCGGTGGTGGTGGGCGCGGGCGTGGCCATGGTGGTGGCCGGCGCGGTGCTCACCGGCGCCGGAGGCAACAAGGCCGACGGCATCGCCGGGCAGGTGGAGGACGGGCTGCCGTTCGCCCACCCGGACGATCCCGCGCCGACCGACGAGCAGCAGGCCAACACCGACGCGTTCAACCGGGCGCGGACCACGGCCGGCGTCGGTGTCGGGTTGATGGCCGCGGGCGGCGTGGCCCTGGGCATCACCATCCCGCTGAAGATCCGCATGGACCGGGCGAACCGGGATGCGGACGTCTCCGTCAGCGCGGTGCTCGAACCGCCGCTGCCCGGGCAACAGGCACCGGCCGGGTTCGGCCTGAGGGTGACGATCCGATGAGGGGAGGCGACATGAGGAGCATGGGCATGGTCGGACGGTGGATCTCGCTGGTGGCGGCCGTGACGCTCGTGGGCTGTCCCTACCCGGACGTGCCCGAGTGCATCGACGAGGACGGGGACGGCTACGGCGACGTCGCCAACTACTTCGGCGGCTGCGATTTCCCGGAGGCGGGCGACTGCGACGACACCAACGCCGCGGTGTACCCGGGCGCAGATCCCGACTGCGACGACGTGCTGGACAACGACTGCGACGGCGTCACGGACTACAACGAAGAAGACTCCGACGGCGACGGCTACACCGAGTGCCAGATCGACTGCGACGACGAGGACGCCGAGGTGTTCCCGTTCGCCACCGAGGTGTGCAACGCCAAGGACGACGACTGCGACGACAGCACGGACGAGGGCTTCGACGCGGACTGGGACGGATACTACCAGTGCGGCGCAGACGGCGAGACCGGGACCGAGGACGACGACTGCGACGACAACGACGCGGACTCCTACCCGGGCGCACCCGAGTACTGCGACGACGCGGACAACGACTGTGACGGCGACGTCGACGAGGAGGACGAACTCGAGTACCTCGACTACTGGCCTGACACTGACAGCGACGGCTACGGCGACGTGAACGCCGACCCGGTCAACGACTGCGCACCGGTGGACGGCCACGTGGACAACGTCACGGACTGCGACGACGAGGACCCGACCGTGTACCCCGGCGCCGAGGAGCTGTGCGACGGCATCGACAACGACTGCGACGGCGCCGTGCCCGCGGACGAGACCGACGACGACGGCGACGGCCACGACGAGTGCAACGACGGCGACTGCGACGACACCGACCCCACGGTGAACGTGAGCGCCGAGGAGCTGTGCGACGGCCTGGACACCGACTGCGACGGGGCGGCAGGGACCGAGGAGGTCGACGACGACGGCGACGGGTACATGGTGTGCGAGGGGGACTGCGACGACGCCAACGCCGCGGCCAATCCCGGCGAGACCGAGGTCTGCGACGGGTTCGACACGGACTGCAGCGGCGCGGCCGGTGCAGACGAGGTGGATGTCGACGGCGACGGGTTCATGGTCTGCGAGAACGACTGCGACGACACGGAGGCGACCGCGTACCCCGGGGCGCCGGAGCTGTGCGACGGCGTGGACAACGACTGCGACGGCTCACTCGGGGACGAGGACGACCTGGACGGTGACGGCGTGGAGCCCTGTGCCGGCGACTGCGACGACACCGATCCCGCGATCTACCCGCACTCCGGTGAGGTGCCACTCGACGGTACGGATCAGGACTGCGACGGACTCGACTACTGCGTGGACCTGGACTGCGATGGTTGGGCCGACATCCTGTTCGTCAATCAGAGCCAGGCCGACTCGTACATCTTCTGGGGGAGCGACACGGGGTACTCCGACTCCGACCGCTCCGAGGTGAGCACGACGAGCAACAGCTACTCCGCCAGCATCGGCGACCTGGACGGCGACGGCTACCTGGACATCCTGTTCTCCGAGTACTGCCCGGGCAATCAGTGCGGCTATTCCACGCCCGTCTGGTACGGCGGAGCCGGCGGCACGTTCACCGCGGACGTGGCCAACGCGCTGCCCACGCTGGGCTCGCGCGCCAACGCCCTTGGGGATCTCGACGGTGACGGCAATGTGGACATCGTGTTCGCCAACCACTACGACCTGGCCGGCGCGGACCACGAACCCGACTCGTACGTGTACTGGGGCTCACCGAGCGGCTACTCCACAGACGTCAGGGAGGAGCTGCCGACCGTGAGCACCACGGGCGTCGACCTGGCCGACCTCGACGGCGACGGCCACATGGAGATCGCGTTCGCCAACTACATCGACGGTGCCGACTACACCACCGATTCATACGTCTACTGGGGCTCGGCATCCGGGTACGGCAGCGCCGATCCCGTGCTGGCCTCCGAGGGCACGGAGGGCGTCACGTTCGCGGACCTGAACGGCGATGGTTTCGCGGAGATCCTGTTCGCCAACTCGTGGGACGGCGGTAGCCCGAACATCGACTCGTTCATTTACTGGGGTGGTCCGAGTTGGGACTACGCGACGTTCACGGAGATCCCGGGCCACGGCGCCTACGAGATCGCTGCAGACGACCTCGACGGTGACGGCACCCTCGACGTGGTCGTGGCCAACTTCCAGGACGGCGGTAACTACGACATCGAGTCGACCATCTACTGGGGTCCGGACTGGAACGACACCAACACCACGCCGATGGAGACCACCGGCGCCTCGGACGTCGAGATCGCCGATCTGAACGGCGACGGAGACCTCGACATCGTGTTCGCCACCTCTCGCAATGACGGTGGCGCCGAGTACTCGTTCATCTACTGGGGGCCTGACTTCGTCACCAGCACCCCGCTCCAGACCGTTTCGGCCTACGGGCTCGCGATCGCCGGGCCCGGGGTGGATCTACCGCGGACCGTGCCCTGCGACGACGTAGACGATGACGACGGTGACGGCTACACGGAGTGCGATGGGGATTGTGATGACGGAGATGCATCCATCTTCTCAGGTGCGCTCGAGATTTGCGGCGACGGCATCGACCAGGATTGCGACAGACAAGACGGGTACTGCAACGTCGATGATGACAACGATGGCTTTACCGACGCAGACGGCGACTGCGACGACGCCGATCCGGCCGCATACCCAGGAGCCCTCGATCTGCCTGCAGACGGCATCGATCAGAACTGCGATGGCGCGGACTCCGCGGAGCTGCTGGTCATCTCCCGCGAGGACGCCGGCACCTCCTATTTGTACGGCGTGGATCCTGATTCAGGGGACGAGACGATCATCACGGAGGGTCAGCAGCCGCGCTGGAGCCCGGACGGCACGGAGATCGTCTACAGCATCCCGACAGGCGCTGAGGATAGCGACGGGAACATCTACGTCGTCGATGTGGCGGACTCGAGCGTCCAGCAACTGACCACGAGCGGCGAGGATTCCTCACCATTCTGGTCCAGCGACGGCACACGGATCTTCTTCCACTCCGACCGCGACACCAGCTACGGGGCCCTTTGGCGAATGGACGCGGATGGCGCCAGCCAGGTGCGCCTCCTCTCGACCTACAACGGGTACGGCGGCGGCTCCGCACACCCATTCGACACCAGGTTGGTTGTTTCCTGTCACAACGGTGATTGGATGGTGTGCGAGACCGATGAAGACGGCTCGTACGAGACCTTGATGACCGGCGCAACGACCCGGGGCCCATGCTATTCGGTGGATGGGGCCTCGATCTACTACGCCGATGCAGCGAGCGGGCTGTTTGTGATGGCAGATGATGGATCGTCCCAGACCCAGCTCCCCAACACCCAGTCGTCCGATGCAAACCCGGAACTATCCGTGGGCGGCACCCGACTGTGCTTCTCCAATACCGAGTCGGGAGAGCGCAAAATCGTGATCATGGGAATCGACGGAAGCGGCCGAGCCAGGTTGACGTCCAGCCCCGCTGGCGAACCAGAGGAAATCTGCGACTGGCATCCCTGGGGCAACTGACGAGCTTCACCAATCCCCGACCCCTCCCCGCAGACTCGCGCGGTCGGGGCCCATCAGCGTCTCAACGATTCCGCTTCCACTCCCGGTTCAGGCCCGGCGGCCGTCGACCGACCATTGGTCGGTGCGGCCACCGAACCGCCAGGAAGCCAGGAAGCTTCGCAGGCGCGCTCGCTCGACGCGGTCGCGGAGCACGACGTCGCCTTCATCGGCCTGCAGTAGACGCTCGAGGGTTGTTCAGGGAGGGGGCAGGGACCAGCTCACACCCACGTCATTCGCGGGCTTTCTCTCGGAGTCCACGGATATGCACATGCTCATGCACATGTGCTAGGCTTGGCCGGGAGGTACCCCATGCTCGTCCGTCGTCTCGTCGTGTTGCTGTCCGCCGCCCAGCACGAGCGATTGAAGGCACTGGCGGCTTCCAGGGAAAGCTCCGTGGGCCACCTCGTCCGCCAGGCCATCGACCGTGAGATCGCATCCACGGCGTACGTCGCGAGCCGGGACCACGACCCCAGCTGTCGCGAAGCCCCCCCCGAGTACCAGGCTGCACTCGAAGCGACGGACTTCACCCACGTGCTCGACCGCGTGCAGAGAGGTGATTCCATCGTGCTCACCCGGGGAGGGCAGCCCGTGGCCGTGGTCACTCGGCCAGAGGCCGAGCCTCCGGGTGACGTGGACGAGACCATCGCCGCCATCCGCTCGTTTCGCAGCGGTCGCTCCCTGGGCGACGCCACGATCCGGGAGCTGATTGAGGGGGGGCGTCGATGATGGCGCCGTCCTTGGTGATCGACGCCTCGCTCGCGCTGGCGTGGTGCTTCGACGACGAGATGGACGACTACGCCGACGGCGTCCTCGGCTCCCTGCGGGATCGTCGAGGGGTCGCGCCCGGCATCTGGCCCCTCGAGGTGGCCAATGCGATGCTGATGGCCGAACGTCGGGGCCGGCTCGATGAGGGCGACACCCACGAGATCGTGGCACTGGTCCGGGCTCTTCCGATCGTCGTCGTCCCGGATCCACCAGGTCGGAGCACGACCGCGGTGATGGATCTGGCGCGCACACATCGTCTCACGGCCTACGATGCAACCTATCTCGACCTCGCGATCCGCGAACGTCTGCCCATCGCGACGCTGGACTCGCGACTCAGAACGGCGGCCCAGGACGCCGGCGTGCTCCTCTACGAACCCTGATCCAATCCAGACGAAGAGGGGGGTCAGAAAGGGGGTCAGAAAGCAGACTCGATCCGCCAGTCTCTGCGCAAGCCTGCACGGATGGCCCACAGG
>CAZXHG010000278.1:0-12957 GCA_964639985.1 uncultured Rickettsiales bacterium | reverse complement strand
TCGACGCGGTGGATGCCCACGTCCACGACCACGGCGCCGGGCTTGACCATGTCCGCGGTGATGGCCAGGGGGCGGCCCATGGCCGCGAGCAGGATGTCGGCCTCGCGGGTGTGGGTGGCGAGGTCCGGCGTGCGGGAGTGGCAGACCGTGACGGTCGCGTCGCCGGCCAGGCCCTTGAGCAGCAGCAGGTTGGCCAGGGGCTTGCCCACGATGTTGGAGCGGCCGATGACCACCGCGTGGGAACCGGGGACCTTCACGTCGGAGCGGCGCAGCATCTCCACGATGCCCGCGGGCGTGCACGGGCGGAACCCGGGCAGGCCGGTCATCATGCGGCCGGCGCTGATCGGGTGGAAGCCGTCCACATCCTTGTCCGGGTCGATGGCCTCGATCACGGCGGGCTCGTCCATGTGACCGGGGAGGGGCAGCTGGACCAGGATCCCGTCGACCGCGTCGTCGGCGTTGAGCTCGGCGATCAGGGAGAGGAGATCCTCCTGGGTGGTGTCGTCGGGCAGCCGCAGGGTGCGGTTGGCGATGCCGACCGCGGCCGAGGCCTTCTCCTTGCGGCCCACGTAGACCTGGGAGGCCGGGTCCTCGCCGACCAGGACCACGGTCAGGCCGGGCGGGCGGCCCAGGGCCTCGGTGACCTTGGCCGCGCGAACGGCCACCTCCTCGCGGATCTGCCGCGCCACGTCCTTGCCGCTGAGGATCCTCGCCGTCATCTCGACCTCCCTGGAGTCGGCAAGGATGCCGCAGCGGGAGGGGTTTGTCATGGGGGTGGGGGGACGTCGTTCACGCCGTTGGTCTCGTTGCCCCAGCACGTGATGTCGCCCTCATCCGTCATGGCGCAGGCGTTCCACAGGCCAGCGCTGACCTGGGCGAACTCGCCGTCGGGTGCGTCGGTGGTGTTGTAGTGGCCCACGCCCCAGCAGGAGATCGTGGCATCGGTGGTCACGCCGCAGTTGAACTTGTAGCCCGCGCTGACCTGCGTGAAGTTCACGTCTTCGGGTGGGTGACACTCCCCCTGGTCTTCGTAACCCCAGCACAGGACGTCGCCCGAGGTGGTGATCCCGCAGTTGTGGAAGGCGCCTGCGTCGATCTGTACGAAGGTGTCCGCCGGGGGGTCGCACTGGCCGGCGTCGGTGTCCTCCGGGCCGTAGCCGAGGTCGATCCGGCCGCATCCGAAGCAGTCGACCTGGCCCTCCTGGTCGAGGGCGCAGGTGTGGTACATGCCGGCCGAGATCTCGCGGTAGGTGCCCTCGGGGGAGTCCAGCACGTCGGCCGCGTCCCAGCCCCAGCACTCGATCCGGTCGTCCACACGGATGGCGCAGAGGTGGTGCGAGCCGAGCGAGATGGTCCGGTAGAGGCCGCTGGGGACCTGCTCGTCGAGCAACTCGACGAGGCTGTAGTACCCCCAGCACTGGATGCCGTAGTCGTCCATGAGGCCGCAGGCGGCGCCCCACCCGATGGACAAGCTCACCCTGCGTGCCATCCCATCGGGAGCCTGCCATTCCTCAGAAATCGCCGGCCAGCATTGGATTTCGCCTCCCTGGGTTGTCGAGCAGGCGTAGCCCACTCCTGCTTCCACGCTGGACGTGAACGGAATGAACGGAACGACCTGCGGGACTTGCTCGCCGAAGTCCGCAACAGGTGGTGACAGCGTGTCGTCGTCTGTCGCCGGGCCGGTGGTGTCGTCGTCGGCTTCTGGAACCAAATCGGTGAACGAATCGCAGGCCGACATCGGCAGAGCTGCAAACACTGCGATTCCAGCGATCAGCCGGCTGACACGAGTGCAAAACGACACCATCGCCGCCGTCCTAACAACAGAACCGACAAAGGAGGTTGAGAAACAACCGCGCACCAGCTAGCGGGGGGAGACTGGCAACCACGGATGCATCGTAGTCGACTCCGAACAGTTCACGAATGTCTCCGATCTCCTGATCGGCCAAGACCTCTTCGACGAGGAGACCGAATCCCTCGGAGTCTGGCGTTGCCCATGCCAGGATCTCTTCCCTGAGATCCCCGTTCGGGATAGGTCCAGGGAACGGCTTGCCTGCGGCCAACCACGTGCCGAACAACTCTTCGAGCTCGTCGAGCATCGTCTGGTTGACGTAGCACCCCAGGGACCGGAGTCGTTCTTGTAGCCGGAGCTGGCTGACGGTGTGGTGCATCTCCGGGATACCCACTCTGGCGACATCGACGCCAACCATCGAGACGTTTCGGTCGAGCCAGTCCGGGTTGTAGTCCACAGCGGTATTCTCCTGGCCGGGGATCTCCTCCATCCCGACCTGTTCCACCAGATCGATCCGGACGATTGCGCAGGAATGGAAGAGCACCTTGATCTCGTCGCCCTCCTCGAACGTGCTGGGGAACCTGGTATCGGTCAGATTGGGCCAGAGGTCGTCCAGTTCGTCTTCGTCGATCGTGGCCCGGGTCTGGTATCCGGCCTCGGAACTCGACAGGTACGTGGTCGGTTGCCCTGGAACCTCACCGGGTCGCCAGGCCGGCACGCTCAGCCGGCCGTATTCCTCGAACTCGGTCGGTGGCGGCGGCGCTGGGTGCCAACCTGCGTATGGACCGATGGGAACGATCTCCGATTCCACGATCGGCTCGACAGGTAGACGACCGAACTGCTGCACGGTCATGTCATAGGTGGCGGGTGACAGGCCGCTGGGCCGGATCGTGACCTGCGCATCTCGGTCCTCGAAGTCCAGGTTGGTGACGATGATCGTGTACCTGTGCGGGTAGCTGTCGGTCCCCGCGGCCAGGGCGGTCACCCGGAAGCCCGCCTCTGCGGCATCGACCACGTCGTCGGCCGTGCCGAGCGCCAGATTGGAGATCTGCACCGGCGCCCACCATCGGTCTGCCAGTCCCTGGTGAAGGAAGAATGCGAAGGCCGTCGGGTTGACCGTGACTTCCTGTTCCCAGTTCACCAGTGCCGGCGTTTCCACCAGCCCACCGGTCGGCCAGCGACCGCACCACTGGTTGGAGTGGCTGATCCCGAGGCGGGAGTTCTGCATCCAGCCGAGCACCGCCGAGGCGAATACAGCCGAGAAGTGTGAATCTGCGAGGTTCTCGATACCCAGGGCGATCAGCGGGGACTTGCGGGCTCTGGCGTATTCCATGCCGAGGATCTGCTCGGCCAGGTTCCACTCGGAGATGTGCAGGGGGATGTCTGAGGCGTGAACGTCGAGTTCTTCGCGAAACGCGACCACGTCAGCGGGGAAATCCAGGCACAGGTCGGTGAGGCCGTCGAGATCGACGGCCGCTTCGTAGTCCGTCAGGCTGAAAGGGCCCTCGTAGGGCGTCAGCAGGTCGTGTTTCGCCGGGTACCAGTGGAACGAGATGAAGTCGAATCCCTGGAGTTGGTTGGGTTCCCCCCACTGAAGAATCTTTCCTACCTTGGTGTTGCCTTGGGGGTACTTCAGGAACGACTTCACCCCCAACCGCGTGAATCCGCATCCACCGATGGGCCCGGGAAATCCCATGTCGAGAACCGCTTGACGAATGACCACGTACCACTCGCGAAAGTCTGCTGCCCATTCGCCTATGTCGTAGATGTCTGTGTTCGAACCGTCGTACTGGGCCACGAACGGGCCCTTGTACTTGCTCCCGTTGGGTTCGTCACCGATCTCGACGAAGGCGGGGATGGTGCCGTTCGAACTCTGCTCCTGCATGATTCGCAGCACGGTCGCGGCAGCCGCGCCGTATGCCGTGATGTCCGGTCTCTCCGTCCCGGTCTCCACGCTTCCCGTGTCCGAACTCCGGCTGAAGTACTTCGGCCCGTAATGGAACTCCCCGGTCTTGTAGTACAGCTCGCCGATCTCACCGATCCGGTCGAACTCGGACTGGACCTCCTGCCCTGCGTCGTCGACCAGCCCGCTTTGAGGTGAAGGCGACACGATGTAGTTGTCGTCGTACTGCTCCTCGCCTGGGTTGATGAGCCAGGTCAGCCACTCCTCCCACGAGTCGTAGATGCCCTGGTGCAGATGGTCGTTGCATACGTCGTCCGGAAACACCTGGTTCTCGGTGTACTGGTCGGCGCCCGTGCCGGTCTGGATGTGGTGAAGCCACGTGTACGCGGAACGAGTCGTGGAGAAGATCCGGGACGTCGCCATGCCGTCGGCGTTGGTCCGCATCGAGTGGATGCCGATCTTGCGATAGATGGGCGTGACGTCTGCGTACGGGTTGACCGGGATGGGCTCTCCGGTCGTCGGATCGGTACCTCGTGATGCGCACTGATTGGTGGTCGTGATGGGGCCGCGCACGGTCCCATGGAGGTTCTTCATGGGCTGCGTGTTGGCCCCGCCGAAATCGACCTCCACGGCGGTCCCGACATCGAACTGCTTGGCTCCCTGACCACGCCCAGGGCCTTCGCCCGTCGCTGCAGCTCGTTCCGGTGAAGACCCCTCGCGATCCTCCACGGAGTCGAAATCAGGCTCCCGATCCGAAGCCGCCTCAGGCTGTTCGGTCGGCAGCCGTGCGGTCGAGTCCATCCCGACGCCCTTGTCGTCGCCAGACATCCGTACCTCCCCGCTCACGCCCAGCACGAAACCAGGCGGTTCGGTCTTCGAGGGCTGGCCTACTTACCCCCTCGCCTCGGCTACTGCGGCTTCGGCACGATCCACAGCTCGAGCTGTGCCACGTGGCTCGCACCACCCGCCACGGTGATCTCGAAGTGCAGGTACTCGCCGAACGAGTTGTTGGTGTCCGGATCCGCCGTCGCTACCAGGGCAACCGGCGGCGTGGGTGTGGTGGTGGAGATCAGCGTGGCGTAGGACGGCGCGAACTCGACGTTGCCGTTCGCGCTGTGCTTGAGTGCCACCGCCACCGACGTGGTGGTCGGCGTGGTCACGCCCATGACGTGCAGGAAGATCACGAAGTCACGTACGATCCCGGCGCCCGCGATGGGCTCCAGCGTGAACGTCGTGCTTCCCCCACCGCCGGCCTGGATCTGACCGGAGAACAGGCACATCGCCCGACCGTTGCGGAGCGTCTTGTTGTTGCTGGACATGGATTCCTCCCCTCTGTGGATTGGCTGACACATGTGGACCGCAGGTCGCGCAGGGGAGCGTCGAGCAGCGTTTCGATCACCGCAGGCGTTCGTGCTGAGACACGGCCCCCCGAGGCAGTTCCCCGGTCCACCTCTCACGGTCATTCCACCCCGGGAGGGGGGGGGGTATGTCAAGGAGATTGTTCACGAATCTCGCCAAGGCGTTTTGCAACACGGGCTCCGCGAGGCGGGCCCGGCGGTCGTGATCAGGACGGGGTCTCAGCCATCTCCCCCAGCATCCCCGCGAACGGCCCGATGTCCCGGTGCACGCTCGCGCGCTCGAGCGCAGCGAGGTAGCGCGAGCGCTGCTCCACCGGGATCACCACCCAGTCGTACCCTCCGGCCGCGAGCATCGTGTTCATCAGGAATCGGGCGAGCCGGCCGTTGCCGTCCATGTAGGGGTGCACGTAGACGAACATGAAGTGCCCCAGGACCACGCGCACCGCTGGCTCGGGCTCGTCGGCCAGCAGGTCGAACAGCGCGCCCATCGCCTCCGGCACGGCCTCCCAGCGGGCAGGCACGTGCCGGGAGCCCGCGATGTACACCTGCTCGTGGCGGTAGCCGGCCAGCACCTCGGCCGGGAGCAGGCCCGCGGTGGCCGCCGGCGCGAACAGTTCGCGGTACCAACCCCGGTGATCCTCGCGCACCACCTCGCCGGCATTCTCGCCGGCCAGCACGCGGCCCAGGCTCTCCCTGACCCGCTGGAACGCCTGCCAGTACCCCCGCGCGGCCAGCGCGTCCCTGGCTTGCCGATCTCGCTCGAGCTCGTCGGGGCTCCAGTCGCCCCGGCGCACCCGCTCGATCAGGTCATGGTCCACCCGGTACCCCTCGATGGACAGGGAGTGATAGGCGTCCGCCACGTACACCTCGTCCACTCGCTCGAGGTACGCATCCGGCTCGGAAGGCAGCCCCGGCGCCGCAGGAAACGCGGCCAGCACGTCCTCCCGCAGGTCCTCCCACAGCAGCTTCAGGCGGGTCACGTAGGGGGACTGGCCAGGCGGGATCGGCGCCGAACCCGTCCCGGCGAACGGATCCTGTACGCGCACCGTGTACCCGGCCGCCCGCATGGTCTGCGTGACCTCCGCGCCCACATCCCCCCGGCCGATGCGCTCCAGCGCCCCGGCCAGCCGCCCGGCCACGGTGCTGTGGCCCCCGTCGAGCAGCGGCCGCAGCAGCGAGGACGCGTCGTCCACCGCACCGAGCGCGGCCTTCAGGGCGGCGGGCGCGTGCTCGTACGCCCCGGGCGAGCTGGCGACCAGGGCGCCGGGCAGGTCGTACACGTTCATGCCCTCGCGCTGCACCTCCGTCCCGGGCAGGGAGAGCCGCAGGTCGAGGATCGAGGTGCCCTGCAGCAGCCAGGTCGGCCGGTTGCGCCCCCGCGGCGAGCGCACGACCAGCTGGTCCGGCACGGTCCGGTCGCCCACGTGCAGGGCCAGGGACTGGTCCGGCGACAGGCACCACTCGTCGCCCAGGCGTGCGCGCAGGTACTGGCCGCAGAACGCCCAGAACGATGTGTACCAGGCCGCGCTCTCGCCCCCGGGGAGGTCGGGCTGGGTGGGCAGGTACCAGCCCTTCATCACCTCCAGCAGGAAGCCCGCGGCCGTCAGCCGTTCCCGGTGGGTCCGCGAGAGGGCAGAGGTGTGGATCGCGGCGAGGCCGCGCTGCTGAAGCTCCCGGAGCGCCTCGAGCGAGCGAGCCAGGTTCTCGGACGGCGTGGGCATGATCGATCGTTAGCTTTTCGTGTTGTGCGAAGGTTAGCTTTTCGTGTTGTGTGAAATTTAGCTCATCGTGCTGTTTGGCGATACGGAATTCGTCCTGGTCCGGCGTGGCGTGGCGCCATAGGATGTCCCTGGGAGGGCCCTCACCATGCGTTTCCTGATCCCCGTCGTCCTGCTCTTGCTCCTCCCCCCGCTCCTCACCGCTTGCCCAGCCTCCGATGACGACGACACCGCCACGACCGACGACGACGACACCACCGCCCCGGCCGACGACGACGCCACCACCCCCGCGGACGACGACGACACCTCGGACTGGCCCGGGTACTACCGGATCGTGCGCATCTGCGGCTGCGAGGGGGGCTCGCCGTCCAGCCCGGGCCCGGACATCGACGCCATCGAGATCCGGCGCGACACCACGTCCATCGGTTTTGCCGACCAGATCACGGCCGAGCAGGTGCACACGGCCGGCAACGACCACGCGGCTCCCGACGCCGCCCTGGGCGAGCCGGACGACGTGCACGTGGCCATCGGCCCGCCCGGCTCCTTCCTCGACCTGACCCTGGACCTCGGTGACCTCGACGACGAGCTCATCCAGGGCGACCTGATCTCCCTGTACGAGCTGGACGACGGCACCAACGAGATGGAGCACTACCAGGTGCTGGTCAGCCACGACGGCAGCCCGGACAGCTGGGTGGTCACCGAGACCGCGATCGGGGCCATGTCCGTGGTCGTTCACCCCCCGGAGGTCTACCTGCAAGGCTGCGAGGAGTAGAATCCCCTCTCAGCAGCAGGGGAGATCTCCATGGGCACCTACCTCGTCACGGGCGGCGCCGGCTACGTGGGCAGCCACGTGGCGCGTGCCCTGCACGAAGCCGATCACCGGGTGGTGGTCTACGACTCGCTGGAGCGGGGCTACCGCGGCGCGGTGCGCTGGGGCGAGTTCGTGCCCGGCGACCTGCGCGACGCGGTCAAGCTCGCCGCCGTGTTCGGCGCGCACGCCTTCGACGGCGTGGTGCACCTGGCCGGCTACATCTCCGTGGAGGAGTCCTGCCGGGAGCCCGGCCTGTACCTGGACAACAACGTAGGCGCCACCCGCGGGCTGCTGGATGCCATGGAGACCGCGGGCGTGCAGCACATCGTGTTCTCGTCGTCCGCCTGCGTGTACGGCGAGCCGCAGGCCATGCCCATCGACGAGGACCACCCCCTTGCCCCGGACAATCCCTACGGCGACACCAAGGCCACGTCCGAGCGCGACATCGCC
Organism: uncultured Rickettsiales bacterium; assembly: GCA_964639985.1. GTDB lineage: Bacteria > Myxococcota_A > UBA796 > UBA9615 > CAYRNR01 > CAZXHG01. Next base: position 4,928 of record CAZXHG010000278.1, on the reverse strand, counting down.
ACCCGCGAAGGCATCGTGGGCGTGCCCCTGCGCTACTTCAACGCCTCGGGAGCGCACCCGGACGGCAGCATGGGCGAGGCCCACGTGCCCGAGACCCACCTGCTCCCGCTGATCCTGCGGGCCACGGACGAGCGGCCGATCCGCGTCTTCGGCACGGACTATCCCACGCGGGACGGCACGGCCATCCGCGACTACGTGCACGTGTGGGACCTGGCCGCGGCCCACGTGGCCGCCCTGGCCTACCTGGCCGACGGCGGCCAGGGCGTGCCGATCAACCTGGGATCGGGCACCGGCTACTCCGTGCTCGAGGTGATCGACGCGGTCAGCCGGGCCACGGGCCGCGCCGTACCGGTGGTCACCGCGAACCGTCGCGCGGGCGACGTGGCCACCCTGACCGCGTCCCACGACCGCGCCACCGCCCTGCTGGGCTGGCAGCCCGAGCACACGCTGGACGAAATCGTCCGTGACGCGTGGCGCTGGCACCGCGATCATCCCCGGGGGTACGACGAACGCTGAGCGGCTCGCGCCGCGGTGGAGGAGACATGACTCGGTTCGGCCACGCGCTGCTCGTCACGACGCTGCTGATCCTGCTGCCCGGCCTGGCCTCGGCGAGGTCCCTGGGCCGCACCGGCCTGGAGATCGGCCTGCGCGGCGGCTGGGTGGTGCAGCTCAACCAGCCGGTGACCGACGCGGTCATGGACCGCGGCCGGGTCAAGCCGGACGCGTCCCTGGGCGTGGACCTGGAGGTGGGCGCCACCCTGGGCGACAACCTGTCGCTGCTGCTGCGCTTCGGCTACAAGCAGCGGCTCGAGGAGTGGGAGAGCGCCTACCCGAACGACATGGACGCGCTCAGCCTGACGTACAGCGTGCTGCACCTGCCCGCGTTCAACGTCAAGTACCGGCCGTTCTTCAAGCAGTTCAGCTTCTACGTCACCGGCGGCGCCGGCCTGGACCTGCTGGTGTACGCCCCGTCCGTGGGCGTGGCCTACGCCACCCGCAACGTGCGGTTTCCAGGCCTGGGCCTGAACGCGGGTGTGGGCGTGGAGCTGTTCCTCAACCCCCGCTTCGGGTTCGTGCTCGACGCCCGCTACCACCTGTCGGTGCACGGTAGCGAGACGATGGTGTTCGAGGACGGTGACACCGGCACGGTGTGGTACGACCTGTCGTTCGCCCCCACCCACCACAACCTGTCGCTGTACCTGGGCATCGAGACGAGGATGTGACCTTGGACGATCGTCCCTACGCCATCGAGCTGAAGTCCACCGACCAGGCCCAGCGGGTCTGGGAGGGCGGCCTGCGCCACGGCGTGCTGTCGCTGCCGGCGGGGTTCGATGCGTCGGTGGGCGAGCGGATCCGGGTGTGGATCGGCATCGCGGGGCGGCGGCAGCGGGTGCTGGTGGAGGGGGAGGTCTCCGAGGTGAGCGTGGCCGGGGTGTCGGTCTACCTCGACCACCTGCCCCAGGGGCTGCACGAGCTGTTCGCCCACGCCGTACCCTACCAGCCGCCCCTGGACGAGGAGGATTTCAGCCTCGACGAGGACGAGCCCAGCGGGGGGGAGCTGAGCGAGGGCAGCGAGCCGGACGGGCGGCTCAGCGCCAGCGCGGACGCCTCCCTTGCCGAGCGGCCTCGCCGGCGGGTGTGGAGTCGCCGGGACGACCGGGCCGTCGAGGGGTTCACCCTGCCGGACGGGTCGGGCCGCATGCTGCAGGCGCCGCCGCGTTTCGCCGGGCGCATGGGCCGCAAGGGGTGGAGCCCGGTTCTGCTGACCATCCTCAAGGACCACCTGACCGGTGTGCTGGTGGTGGACGCGGGCAGCCAGCGCTGCTGGGTCTACTGTCGCCGGGGCTACCCCGTGCACGTGGTGCGGACACCGGCGCGGGACGAGGACTCGTTCGAGCACCACGCCATCCAGCGGGGGTACCTGGCGCCCGAGGTCGCGGCCCAGTGCCGGCATCTCAGCCACGTCACCGGCCGGCCGTTCATGTCGGTGGTGATGAGGCTGGGCCTGCTCGGCCAGGCCGCGGTGGATCACCTGCGCGAGGAGGTGGTCGGCCACGCGCTGTGGGACGCGCTGTACGACCTGCGCGGCGACTACCAGTTCTTCAGCGAGCCCGAGCTGGACGACCTGTTCTACGACACGCCCGCGCCAGTGGTGCGCACCCTGGTGCGCTGGTCCATCGAGCAGCAGGCGGACATCAGCGCCGACAGTGCGGTCGGGCTGGTCGAGCGACATGGCCGTGACCACGTGTTCCTCACCCGCCTGGGCGTGGAGGTGCTGCGCCACCTGGGCCTGGACGAGTTCCGCGGCCAGGTGCTGCACGCCATGGTCGTGGGGGACCAGACCCTGGGCGAGGTGGTCGCCGACCTGCCGGGCCGTGAGCAGGAGATCATCCAGCTACTGTTCGGTCTGCTGACGCTGGGCCTGCTGGACACGGGCGAGCCGTCTGCAGGCCTGGAGCGGGAGCGGTTGCAGGCCGAGCGGCGGCTGCGCTCGTTCGCCGGCCGGCTGGACCTGGATCTGTTCTCCATGGTGGGTTGCCACTGGACCGACGTGCCCACCGTGCTGGCCGAGGGCGTGCAGCACGCCCTGGACCTGGTGCTGGCCGTGCCGGCTGCGGCCGGCGAGCCCCTGGACCTGATGCCGCTGCGTGAACAGCTGGCCGAGGCGATCGTGGCGGCCGAGGAGACCCTGCTCGACGGGGAGAAGCGCGCAGCCTATCGCGCCGAGATGGTCAGCGAGCGGGAGCGCGCCCAGGGCGCTGCCATGCTGTTGCGTCAGGGCATGGTGGTGGCCCAGATGGGGCGCGCGGACGAGGCGCGCGCGCGGCTGGAGATGGCGCTCGAGGTGGATCCGGGGGGCGGCGAGCTGCGCCGGGAGCGGATCGTGGAGGCGCTGGAGGGGCTCGGAGGGGGATAGGGCCGGGCTACTGCGCCGCCAGCCACGCGTCGAGCGCGTCCTGAGCGGCCGCATTCCAGGCGTGGTCCTGCTCGTTGCCGTCGTCGCCCGGTGCCGCGGGCGGAGTCCCACCCCACATCGGGTGATCCCCGAAGATCGGCAGGCCGACCATGAACGAGTAGTCGAAGTCGGACGTGACGTAGACCGCGCCCTCGGGGAAGTCCGCGGTGGAGTGCCAGGCCGCGAGCACCGACGCGTAGTCGCCGTAGGCCAGCCCGCTGCGGTTGAGCGCGCAGGCGTGTAGGGCGGGATCCTCCACCAGCACCTCGAACGTGCCGTTGTGCGAGGTGAACTCCCCGGCCAGCGTGATGTCGTCGTGGATGGTGGCGAAGGCCAGGTCCACGACCTCGTGCAGGGACGAGTCGCAGGTGGTGCCGGTCTCGGCCACGGCCTGGCCTTCGGCCTGCGTCTGCGCGCGCTCGGCGCGGTTGCACGCGGGCAGCAGGGCGGCGAGGCACAGGATCAACAGGGCGGTCTGGAACGTTCTCATGGGGACCCCTCGGTCGCCGGCCCTATCACAGCGCTTCCCTGCCCCGAGCCCTGTGTGTACCCTGGCGCCCCCTTGCAATCGCGCGTGGAGGTGGCGATGTCCTTCTTCAAGAAGCTGTTCGGCGGCGATCCGATGAAGCTGCTGGACAAGGCGGACAGGGCGCTGGGCAACGAGCACCCGGCCGAGGCGCTGGACCTGTACCGGCGGGCCCACGAGGCGGCTGACGGAGCGGGTGAACTCGCGGCAAAGGCCGACAAGGGCATCCGCGCCGCGTCGGACGAGCTGGTGGGGATGAACCGCCGGGAGGCGTCGCTCAGCCAGGAGGCGGGCGACTTCGAGGGCGCGCTGCACCACCTCGAGACCGCGATGCAGCTGTGCGGCAATCCCGATCTGCGCCAGGCGCTCGAGGCCGAGATCACCTCGGTGGAGGAGCAGGCCGACCAGGCCGATGCCCAGCCCCAGCGGCTGTTCACCACGGAGGGCGCGATCGGCGAGGAGATGCTGCCCGAGGAGCAGTGGGACCACCTGCTGGCCACCCTGGACGACGACGTGGCCGAGGACTACGCCGAGCGGGACCAGGACTTCCGCGACGCCGTGCTGGCGATCAACGACGGCCGGTCCGAGGAGGCGGTCGAGGTGTTGCGGGAGCAGGCTGCGGACGACCCCGACGATCCGCTGGTGAAGTTCGAGCTGGGCCGCGCGCTGCTGGCCACCGAACAGTACGCGGACGCGGCCACCGAGCTGGGCGCTGCGCGCGAGGAGGTCGGGTTCCTGGCCCTGGACCGCGTGGGGCTGCTGCAGATCGGGCTGATCGAGGCCGAGGCGCTGATCGGCGCGGGTGAGATCCAGGCCGCACACCGGGTGCTGACCGAGGCCATCGACGAGGTGGGCGAGGAGATCGGGCTGATGTTCCTGCGCGGCCGGGTGGAGGGCGCGCTGGGGGATCACGACGGCGTGGAGCAGACCATGGGCCGGGTGATGACGATGTCGCCCCAGGCCGTGGACGCGGCCATCGTACTGGCCGAATCGCGCATCGCGCGCAAGGAGCTGGACGGCGCGGTGGAGGCGCTGGAGGGCGGGCTGAAGCGGTACTGCGCCACCGGCACCTGCCACGCCCAGCCGATCTCGCTGCCGGCCGCGCGGTTGCTGGCGCGCACCTACCTGGACATGGAGCAGGACCCCGGTCGGGTGGAGGACCTGCTGCAGCAGGTGCGGGGCTCGCTCGAGGGGCACGTGCCGTGGGGTGACCAGGTGCTGTGGGGGCGGCTGCACAAGCAGCGTGGGGACCACGACAGGCTGGCCGAGGCGCGGGAGGCCGCGCTGGCCGGGGTGCCGGACGAGCCAGCGGAGCTGCGGGCGCGGGTGGAGGCGTTGCTGGGCTGAGGGGAGGGCGGGGGGAGATGTCGGGTCCGTCGCAGCGCCCATATTAGATGGGCTTAGCAACATTACCCCACCAAAGGACCCAGGTTGACTGCGGGGGCC
>CAZXHG010000277.1:0-12995 GCA_964639985.1 uncultured Rickettsiales bacterium | reverse complement strand
GGGGCGTGCCGATCCATGACACCCCGATCCCAGTACCGCAGCTCCACGTTCCGGCCCACGCTTGACGGCAACACATCGGCAACAAGCACTCCCTGCCACCCCGGCGTAGACCGGATATCGTCAGGGTACGCCCGGCGCTGGCCGGGCCAGCCCGGTGTCAGCCGGTGTCAGCCCGGTACAACCCGGCGGAACTCGGCCCAGGACGGGCGCGGAGGTGAAGATGAGCGCCACGACCATCGCGATGTGGGCGAACAAGGGCGGTTGCGGGAAGACCCTCTGCTCCACGCACGCCGCCGCCGTGGCCGTCGGCGACGGGAACAGCGCGTGCGTCGTGAACCTCGATGTCCAGGCCGACGCCATGCGCCGCGCAGGCGAGCACCGCGACGAGGACGACTGGTACATGGACGACAAGGTGCAGTCCCCGGATGGATACGAGGTGATCTACAGCGCGCACCGGGTTCCCTCGCGCGTACCCGGTGCTGATCTGATCCTGGCCGACCTGCCACCCGGCGGCGCAGCCGTCCGGCTCGTCGCGCCGGACGTGTGGGTCTGCCCCACGGGCACGCTCGACGCCGTGGACAACCTGCGCATGGCCGCGCCCGAGTTGCAACAGCAGTGCCCGGTGATCGTCGTGCTGCTGACGGGCCACGACGCAGGGGGCGCCGTCGCAGGCCGCCGCGTGGCCGAGGCCGCGCTCACGCTGCCCGACGTGCTGGTGTGGCCGGTGGTCGTGCCGTACTCGCGGCTGATCGCGAAGTCTGCGGCCGAGCGAGTGCTGGTGTGGCGTCTCTCCGGCTCGGAGGGCATGGCCGGTCCCGAGGTGCTGGGCGAGGCGTGCCTGGGGATCACGCGGTTCGCCCAGCAGGTCGCCGCCGCACGGACCACGGACGGCGGCCGACTCCAGGCGCGCGCGCAGCGGTGCGCGGCCAGTGCCAGCGGGCAGGTGCCCAAGACCCTGCGCCAGTTGAACGAGATCGTGTCTGCCCGGACGGTCACGCCCATGCGGCGGTCGTCATGACGCGCAAGACCGCCAGCGACGTGTTCGGCGACACCGCCCAGGCCGGGGCCGAGTCCTCGGGCGCAGTCCTCGGACGGCCGTGGAACGACGCCGACCGAGGTGACCGCGTCCGTACCCAGCGCGACACCGCCCGCAGCGCGCCCATCGAGGACACCGAGCCCGAGCGCGCCACAGCGACGACGGTGGCGGCGCCCGCGGAGGCCACCTCGAACGGCCCTTTCGGGCCCGAGCCGAGGCGCTGGACGGCCAACGCGCCGAAGAAGGCGGCGAAGAAGGCGCCGAAGGCCACAGCCCCGTGCCAGAAGAAGCCGGGCTCGGCCCGGCGGAAGCCGGGAAGACAGGCGTCCCCGGTGCAGACCATGCCTCGGCGGGAGGTCCGCATCCCCATGATCGTGTTCCATCGCCAGGAGGCGGTGTCAGAGGCAACCGGGCTGCCGCCGATGGAGGCGCTGTGGATGCTGGCCCACCTGGGCTGGCGCCAGTGGACCCGTGACGAGGGGCAGGAGGTGAACCCATGACCTGCAAGAACGAGGACGGCAGGACCCTGTGCCGTCGGCCGAAGGGTATCCACGACCTGTTGAAGAGGCACGGACGCGGCCTGCCGCGTGGCCACCGCGTCGTCGGCCCTGTCGACCAGGACGACACGGACCGCAAGCAGGGCGTGTACGTGCTGGCGGCGAAGCGGCCCGGCGGCTGGCTGGAGCCCGTCAAGGTCGGGCACGGCGGCGACGTGCGGGACCGGCTGCTGACGATCTGCGCCGAGCGGTGGTGCAGGAACGTCAGCGTGACGATGTTCGTGCTCTACACCCCCGGCCTGCGCACCCACCAGCGCAAGAAGATCGAGGACGCCGTCCGCGACGACTGCGGGCTGTAGGAGGCCACCATGACCCTGGACAGGCGCAAGTACCTTAACCCCGAGGAGACGACCAAGCTCCTGGACATGCTCGACCGCGAGGCCATCGTCGCCCGCGAGCGCGGCCAACGGCTGCCTGTGCGGGACGAGATGCTTATCCGGCTGGCGATCATGTCCGGGCTGCGCGCATCCGAGCTAGGCGCCCTGGTCGTCGGTGACCTGACCCTCCACCGCGGCCAGCCGCCCCGCGTGCACGTCCGCCACGGGAAGGGGGACAAGGCTCGCGACGTGCCCCTGCCCGGCACGCTGCGCAAGACCCTGGTCGAGTACATCGCGTGGATGAAGAACGCGGGCTACGCCGCGGACGCGGACGCGCCGTTGTTCCCCGGCCGGACGGGGAAGCCGATGTCACGGTCGGCGATCTGGAAGCGCTGGACGGCCGCGCTGGACCGCGCGGGCATCGAGCACAGGCCCCTACACGCGTCGAGGCACACGACCGGGCTGACCGTGTACAGGGCCACCAAGGACCTGCGGCTCGTCCAGCGCCTGCTGGGGCACAGCAAGGTCACCACGACCTCGATCTACGCCGATATCTTGCCCGAGGACGTGGCAGCGGGACAGGACGCCGCGTGGGCTACCCGGTGACGGCTACCTTCTGATAGGCTGCCCCTGACAAGGAAACGCTGCACAGGGATGCATCCGGCCGCGCCCCGCGGTCGGGATGTCCGGTATCCCTGTGCGTTTCCTCGTCAGATTCGCGCTGGATGGGCGGCCCGGCCACCTGGGGCGGCGCGTCCCGCGCACTGAGGGGACGCCATGTTCAGGAATCTCGCCATCCTTCTCACCGCTGTCGCGCTGCTCGCCTGCTGCGGCGCCGACCAGATGCTCGAAGACGCCCTCGTGCCGCCCGAGCCCAACCTGTACGTGCTGGACGCCGAGTGCACCAGCGACTGCTCCACGCTGTTCGACGTCTGCACCACGGCCCACTGCTCCGTGGGTAACTCCGGGGAGGCGGCCGGGGAGGCGGCGATCAACTTCATGGTCTCGACCGACGGCGGCTCGTCGTGGGCGTACAACTACACGAAGCGCGTCACGCTCCAGCCGGGCGACCTCTACACCTACAAGCACGACTTCCCCGAGGTATCCCTCGGAGACACCGTCATGTGCCGCTGTGTGGTCAGGTAGGGGCACGTTATGCCCTTCACGTTCGATTGGAACGGCAACTCCGTCGGGGTCGTCTCGCGTTTCGCAGGCAAGTACCTCTTTCTGGCAACGGAAACCACCGTCCGAGTCAACGGCAGACCGGTCGCTTCCTCTGGGGGATTCACCCGTGGTGAGACCGCAGTAGGCCAGTTCGAAGACAAAGATGGTGAGGAACACCAGATCGACGTCCAGTCCAGCGTTGGGGTGTTCGCACTCATCACCGCGGACTACCTCGCTCGTGTAGATGGCCGTGTCGTTGCACAGGGCAAAGGTTCCATCGAGAACGCACTCCCCATGCTCCTGTTTCTTCTGCTTTTCGTCCTAGTTCTTGGAGGGGCACTCGGCCTGCTCGTGGGCATGTTGTTCTTGGCTGTCGTCACGATGGGCCTTGCGACGATGTAGCGGTCACGCGGTGTGCGCGTTGACGCCTCTTCCGGCAGCGTGCCATCCTGCCTTCGGCTGACGGGGATGCCAGCTGAGACCCACCGAGGGGAGAAGCCATGGACTTCATCGACCAGATCGAGGCGATTGCCGCGAGGATTCCGAAGCAGATCGAGCACATCAAGACCGAGGAGGCCACCAAGACCGCGTTCATCATGCCGTTCATACAGGCCCTCGGGTACAACGTCTTCGACCCGACCGAGGTGGTCCCAGAGTACACCGCGGACGTCGGCATCAAGAAGGGCGAGAAGGTCGACTACGCGATCAAGCTCGACGGCAAACCGATCATGCTGTTCGAGTGCAAGAGCTGCACCGCCTCGCTCGACGCGCAGCACGAGTCCCAGCTTCACAGGTACTTCCACGCGACGCATGCCCGCATCGGGGTGCTTACCAACGGCGTCGTGTACGAGTTCTTCACCGACCTGGAGGAGCCCAACAAGATGGACCTCAGGCCCTTCCTGGTCTTCGACATGCTCGACATCAAGGAGCACCACGTCGGGGAGCTGAAGCGCCTGTCGAGGAGCGGGTTCGACCTCGACCGGTTGCTCTCCGCGGCCGAGGACTTGAAGTACACGCGCGCGCTCAAGAAGGCCATCGCCGCGGAACTGGCCGACCCGTCCGAGGACTTCGTGCGGTACTTCGCCAAGCAGGTCTACGACGGCAACCTCACGCCGAAGAAGAAGGAGCAGTTCACCGACATCACCAAGCGGGCGTTCAACCAGTTCGTCAGCGAGCAGCTGAACGCGCGGCTGAAGTCGGCGCTCGGTGAGGGGAGCCCCGAGGTGTTCGACAGCACGACCGAGGAGGCGCCGGTTGCCGAGGAGGCTGATGCGGCGGAGGCCCCGTGCGGGAAGGAGGGCATCGAGACCACCCAGGAGGAACTGGACGGGTTCGCCATCGTCCGTGCAATCGTCTGCGAGGTAGTGGACGTCGACCGCGTCGTGATGCGCGACACCAAGAGCTACTGCGGCATCCTGCTCGACGACAACAACCGCAAGCCGATCTGCCGCCTGCGGTTCAACTCTCCGACGAAGAAGTACCTCGCGCTGATCGACGCCGACAAGAACGAGGACAAGGTGCCCGTGGTCCGGCCCGAGGACATCTACCAGCACGCCGAGCGCCTGCGCGAGACGGTGCGTCGATACGAGGAGATGTAGCCCACGATCTCCGCCGCGTGCGCGGACCCGTCACCCTGCTGGCGGCTCCAGAAGGCCTCTTTCGTTGCCGCCATCGACGCTAGCCCGGAGCTACGGTTGCCGTCACCACCGGAAAGGACTCCGCCACCATCCGCTTGATGAGAACGACGAACGCGATCAGCTGGGCATCGAACGTGCAGGGAGGAGCCGGAGAGGTTCACCTGCAGGAGATGTTCTCCTGATGCCGCTATCCTCGGGTTCGAGGATTTCACCTGGGAGCACGACATGGCGAGGTGCGCGATCTGTGGTAGTGGCGGCATTCTGTCGAGGATCAGCGACACTGGCATCTGCGGTTCGTGCGAACCGAAGACCCTGCCGCACATCCGAGAACACGCCAAGCTGATCGCCGACGGCCTCAGACGCGCAGAGGATTCGCGATCCCTACAAGGCACGATGTCGCTGTTGAGCAAGGTCAGGCTCTCCCTCACCGAGTTGAGCCATCTGGAGCAACGCGGCGTGTTGTTCGCTGAATCCAGCCCTCGCCAAACCCTGCAGGACTTCCCGAACATGGCGAATGAGATCGTGCGGGGCACAGTTGCACGCGTCGTGGATGCCGAGGTCCACAAGGCCAACGAGGCCAAGACGCTCTCCGCCAAGAACCGAGCACTTGATCGAGCCCTCGCGTGCATCGAGGCTGCTGCCAATGAGGTCACCCTCGACTGCCTCGTCACCGGTCCGCTGTCCATCCCGGTTGACCCGTTCCTCGCTCAACGCGCTCTCGTGGACATGCGCAGATTCGAGTACGACTTCTACGCTGCCATCGGGAAGGCGAGGAAGGCGGAGGCCGACGGTAAGACTGAGAGGGCGATCACCCTGTACCTCGACGCCTTGAACAAGATCGACGAGGCAGAGGAGACGATACGCCTCATCATGGAGCCCGAGCGTGAAGAGCGAGCGGCGCACGTAGCGAGCATTTCCACCAAGTTCCTCAACCAGATGCTGAAGGACGCGCACGAACAGTGCATGGCTGGAAAGGAGCTGGCAGCGCTCCGCAAGTACCGCGCGGCCTACGCGTTCATCTCCGGCAATCCCATCATCCTCGGCGCGGAACGCGAACGGCACGTATGGATCGCGTCTCGTGTCCAGGACATCACCAATGCCCGCTTCGACAACATCATCGAAGCGGTGAACAAATCGCTTGCGAAGAACGCCCGTGATCAGGCGGGCAAGAAGCTCCAGGCGGCCTACAGGCTGCTCACCGAGGACGAAACCACGAAGGCTCGCGAATCGGAGCGCATCGCGTGGCTAGAAGGCCAGATCAGGGCGCTACAGTAGCCCGATCCGTTCCTCGGCTCCCGGCGGTGCGAAGCAACTTCAGTCCCTGCGTCACCGCCGCCCGGCTCACGCCCTCCCCTCTCGCCAGCGCCGCCTTCGACACGTACACCCCCTCGTCCAGCATCCGCTGCCACGACCCCCACCGATCACGGGTCGCCTTCTTCTTCTTATCGCGCGTGAGCCGCCCCCGTCCCCCTGCGGGCGGCACCACCGCCTCGATCACGAGGGTTCTGTCTATGGTCAAGAGCGCGGAGCCAGCTTGAAGGCTGCCGGTACTGATTGGTGCCGTTGGTTAACACGTCGAGTCGCCCTGCCTCGGGCACCTGTCCGAGCAGGGCGATTCGCAGTTCTAGCCCTTCCAGCTCCACCCGGTCGACCAGGTAGGTCAGCAGGTTGCCCCGTTCGAGGGCGTCCAGCTTCTCGTACACGTCCCTGAAGCACTGAAGCGCCAGGCGATACCTGTCAGGGGCCAACCGGGCACCTGCGATGCCCTCCAACTCCTCCTCGATGCGGGCGACCTCGGCCTCGGCGGCTCGGACATCCCGTTCCATGTCGCTCGCCCTGTCCCAGAAGGACTCCGGCACCTTCCCCTTCGGAGCAGCCATCAGACGCTCTACCAGGGCTTCGTGGTCAGCCTTAAGGCCGTTCAGGTGCTTCCGGGCGGCGACCAGCGCCCGCCCCTTGGCCGGTGTGGAGTCCTCGATGCGGTCGTTGGCCTTCTGGATCAGGTGCTCCAAGATGTCCTCGTCCTCGGCCAGCAGTTCAAGACGACCAAGGACGGTCTCCTCGACGGTCTCCGCCCTCCAAGACGCCTGCGAGCACTCCGGCGACCTCGTCCCAGACGGGTGCCGGTAGTAGTGGTATCGCTGCTTCTTCGAGCCAGCCCCCTCCAGCACAGCCCCGCAGGTGCCGCACCGGACGATGCCCTGGAGGACATAGTCGTAGTCCTTGGCGGCGATGGTGTTCGCCGTCCGCTCCCTGTTCTCGGCCAGTAGATCCTGCGCCGCCTGGAACGTCTCCAGGTCGATGATCGGCTCCCACACCGCCTGGACGAGCCGGAACCGCTCCTCTTCGCCCAACGCCAGCTCCTCTTCGGGCGGCAATTTCCGGGCCTTGAGATTCACGGCCTTGTACCCGGCGTAGACCGCGTTCTTGAGGATGTGGGCGACCGTGTTCCAGGCGAGCGGGCCGCCCTCGTGGCGGCGGCCCCGCGTCGAAGTCCAGGCTGACCTGCGGTAGCCCCGCTCCTTCAGGGTGTTGGCCGTCTCCGCCACCGACCCGTTCTCCAGGTAAAGCCGGAAAGCCTCCCGAACGATCTGGGCTTCGGGCTCGTTGACGGTGAGCTGGCCGTTGCCCGCCGAGTCGTAGCCGAAGGGAACGCTGCCCCCGTTGAACAGCCCCTTCTCGGCCCTGTCCCGCATCGCCAGCTTCGTCCGCAGCGACGTGGTCTCCCGCTCGAACTGGCAGAGGGCCATCAGGACGATCATGATCAGCCGCCCGTGGGGTGAGGTGGTATCGAACTTCTCCCGCAGGCTGATGAACTGGACGCCGCACTCCTCCAGAAACTCCACCAGCGCCAAGAAGTCGCTGACCGACCGGGAAACGCGGGATAGTTCGGTGAAGACCAATAGATCGACCGACCCCGCCCGAATGTCCCGAACGAGCCGCCGCAGCTCAGGGCGGTTGGTGTCCTTGCCGCTGTAGCCCTCCTCCCGGTACAGCCGCACGCCGCCCAGGCTGCGCTCCTGGTGCCCCTGGCTCATCAGGTACTGGCGGCACCTGTGGATCTGGTTGTCGAGGGAGTTCTCGGGCTTCGACGCCTGCTCCTCCGTAGAGACACGGGCGTAGACGCCGATCTTCTCCGGTGGGCAGCGGGTCGTGGCTCCCGACATGGCGCTCACCGCTTCGCCCGGGATCGCGGATCACTGGAAGAGACGACCCGGAGATACCGCCTTGCCGCCCGGCCCTTGGCCGGTGCGGGGGGCTCATCTCGGAATCGCACTCCGGCCTCCTCGGCCTCGGCGCGCAGCAGGCGGATGACCCCGGTTGCCAGGATCTCCGCCGCCCGTTCCTTCCTTTCCGCAACCGTCATCATCTTGATCTCGTCGTGCCTCCTGACTGCGGCCCCACTACGCCGTCCGATCAGCTCCTCGAACCCGTCCATGCCAGTCCCCACCGCCCACGGCGACGGCGCAAACCGCCGCCAAGGGCTGTGAGGGAACCGACCAGGGCCACCGCGTTCAGGAGCGGGTCACCGTCCACCAGGTCATCTGGTTTCCCTGGCGGGCGGATCGGCCCCCGTGAGGGCCTTCCCCGCTGCAGGCTGGCGGGGCGTTGCTGGGACGGGCTGGGTGGCTCTCTGTCCCTCTTGCTGTAGTTGTCGTTCTCGTCGGGAAACTGCCCCGATGGCCTGCAGGCAGTCCCCCGGCATCTACTCCCAGTGGGCCTGGGCTGAGAGTCCACCTGGATGGGGGCGCTCAGGTCAGTCCCGCCTACCTCTACTCTTCGCCAGCAGAAGTGAGCCCCCCTTTGACACCGAGGGACGTTATGACGCAGGGCGAGGCCTTGCAGGTGGAGCTTCCCGGGCGGCACCAGCTACCATCGGGGGAGCAGGAGTCCCCGATGCCAACGCCCCCCGCACAGGAGAGTCCAGGTGACTGCTGAACTCCTCCGTGTCGAGGACGAGACCGGCGACATCTACCCCGTCCAGCCTGACGGCAGCTGCTCCTGTGGGCAGTCAGGGTGTCCCCATGTAGCAAGGGCCCAGGCCGTCTGGAGCCGGGACAGGGGGCTGCTCTTCGTCTCCAAGTCGGGGCTGCACAAGGAGCTGCGCCGGGGAGACACGGCCAGGGCGCTCGGGTACGCGGGGGTCATATCCAGGTACGACCCCGAAGAGCCCCGCCGCTACTTGCGGAAGATCGTCACCGAGGAGACCCGGAACCTCGACCTGTTGGCCCGCGTCGATGCGGCCAAGCCGGGCGACTGGCCGGAACTGGTGCGGCACTTCTGCCGGTCTGCGAAGGACTGGGAGCTGAGCTGGGACTTGGGCTGGTGGTCGCCCTCGTGGATCGATGCCCTGTCAGAGATGGGAGGCTGGCCCCCGAAGCTGGATATCACCCCTATCGAGGCCGCCCCGTTCATCCGATCCCGAATCGAGTCGGACGCACACGAGGTCTACCGGCTGGTCGTGTGGTGCGACATCGGCATCGACAAGGCCAAGGCCGCCGTCAAGGAGCAGGTGGTCGCCGTCCTGGCCGCTCTCGCAGGAAGGCGGTTCCCCCACCTGGCCGACCGGATCGTACGGGCCACGTACACGCCCAACGACGAGCTGACACTACTGTTCGAGATGGCGACCGGAATCTGGGACGAGGCGGAGGCCACGGACTACTGGGCGGCCCTGAACGGGCCGCCCATCGACGTGCCCTTCCCCTGGGACTACGTGTACGACTGCCACACGTGGGTCGGCCTGGAGCGCCTCCGGAAAGCCGGGATGCCGCTCCGATGGGTGGAGCCGATGCCGCCAGGGCTCGACCTCCGCTGGTCGGGAGCCGAGGCCGGGACGCTGTGGCGCTACCTGGCGACCAGGCAGCTCGGGACGGTGGCCGTGCCGTGGGAGGCCATCGCCATCGAGCAGGAACTGCGTGCGAAGCACGAGCACCTGGTCAGGGCGACGTGGATGGACTGGAAGAAACTGGAGCCCGAGGTCGTGTAGGCGGTCTACTTCTCTACGGTGCGTCCGAGGCCCCTGAGCAGATTGAAAGCCCCGATTTGTTTCATCGACTCGTAGTAGGCCACGGTGAGGGCCTTGGCAGGGCCGATCTTGTCCTCATCGATGGCGACGGCAAGGCGTGGTCGCTCCGTGTGTGGGCCGACGCCAGCGGGAGCAAGATCCTTGGAGAGACCGACGTGCTCTTTCACCCAGGCCCGTTTCAGATCGGCCAATCGTTCACCGGGGGTCAGACAGTCGGAGTCGGTGAACAGCGTGCCCGAGGATGGGTCGATGCGGAGGAATACGTTCCTGATCGGCGGCCAGTAGAGCGTGATCCCCGTGTCCTCCCGCTTCTGCCTGATGGTGGGGCAATCCCACCAGAACTGGGCGACCTCCGGGTGGTCGTCCTTGAGGGCCTGATAGAGAGCGATCATCCACCGGCGATTGCGGGCGCGGACGGTTCGCTTGACCTCGTGCCATCGGAGCACTGCCCGCGTCGTGATCCCCTCCGACTCCGCCCTCCTCAGCTCGGCGTCGATGAGGTGGAACTGGACGCCCCTTCGCTCCAGCTCGCCGCCGTACTCCTCGTCCACGCCGGGGGCGATGATCGTAACCTCGACCCCCGTCCTGTCCTGGCGGCCTCCCCACTGGCCCAGCACCTTGTCCAGGCTGGCTTCCAGGCCCTCGTCGCCCACGTCCTGCTCCGACAGGCGGACACCGAACATCCTCTCCGTGAGGGACACAGCATCGACGCCCGGGGACGCGGATGACCCTCGCTTCGCTGCCAGGGCTTCTCGCAGGGCTCGGGCCTTCTCGAACCGGTCGAGCCGGTCCCATCCCCTCTTGGTATCCTCGGGCAAGTGGTGCTTGAAGTTGTTCTTTCGGGAGACACCGTGCCGGAACACCTCGACGGCCAACGGGTAATCGTCTTGAAAGTAGGCCAACGAGTAGGCGAGGTCGCGGCTCCATGCGGTCGGGGACTTCGCCAGCTCCGCCATGCAGTAGCTCACGTCCTGATCTCGGAGGACCTGGGCCTTCGTGGTGGTCTTCTTCACCTCCATCACCCGGAGGCATCCCAGGGGATCGATGGCGACGATGTCCGGCTCCCTGACCAAGGGGAACTGGGTCTTGATCGGGAGTAGGCGCTCGCCCTCGAACAGTAGGTCCAGGTTCGTGAAGACCACCGACTCCAAGCACTCCTCCAGCATCGTGCTCATGCCCGCCCAATCATCGGCAGGGAAGCCCGCCGGGAGCCGCTGGAGCCCGAGGGTGTCCAAGTCCACCTCGAACCAACTGGTCGTACCCATCGTGTTCCTCCTCCCACCGTTGCAGACGGCCAGTACAGCAGCGCCCAGTATGTCAGGCAACCCAGGTAATCCGGGGCCCTGGGGCGTTTGTGACAAAACCGCCCAAAGCCTATAGCTGAGTTTTCCGTCTGAATCCGGATGGGTTTGGGGCGGGTCGGGTCCCGACCGATGGACTTTTCTAATCGGTTTTTTCAGATCGATGCCAAGCTTTCGGAACAGGGGGGCCCGAAGAAACTCCCGGCCACCCGCATGTCGAACTCTTCGACGTAGACCCCGGCCCAAGATCCCTCCGGCACCATCCATCCCAGAACTCGACCATCTCAGGGTGATCGACTGGCGAGTAGACGTGGGAAAGCTGACCTCCGAGAAGTGAACCTTCCCGGCACCCAGGAGCATCCCAATGACGACCACGACGATCACCCCGCCGGACGGGCTCACCTCCGAAGGCGAGCAGCTCCCCGCCGAGTTGCTCGACCAGGCCCGCGTCTACGCCGAGGCCTCCAAGGCACCTTCCACGCTACGGGCCTACTCGTCAGCGTGGGGCACATTCACCACGTGGTGCCGGGAGCGGCGGGTCTGGCCTCGACCGGCGAGCCCGAAGACCGTCGCAGCGTTCGTGGCGGTGATGGCCGCCACCCGGAAGGTCGCCACCCTTGAGAAGTACATCGCGGCAATCGGGGAGGCCCACCGGCTCTCGGGCCACCCTGCGCCCACCGACGCACAGGAAGTGCGGGCAGTGATGAAGGGCATCCGGCGCACCCACGGCACCCGGCAGGTTGGCAAGCGCCCCCTCCTTGTGTCCCACCTGCGCCGGATCGTCCACCGGCTGCCGGACGGCCCCCTTGGATACCGAGACCGTGCCCTTCTGCTCGTCGGCTTCGCGGGGGCCTTGCGGCGGTCGGAGTTGGTCGGACTCGACGTGGCCGACCTGGACTTCGTGGACGAGGGGTTGATCGTTACCATCAGGAAGTCCAAGACCGACCAGCAAGGCGAGGGGCGAGAGGTCGGTATCCCGTTCGGTTCGACCCCGGCGACTTGCCCCGTCCGAACCCTCCGCCACTGGCTCGAATTGGCCTGCATCGAGGACGGCCCTGTGTTCCGGGCCGTCAACCGACACAGGGGGATCTCCAACAAGCGCCTGTCCGACCGTGCCGTGGCCCTGGTGGTCAAGCGGGCCGTGGAGACCATCGGCCTCGATCCCGACGAGTTCAGCGGGCACTCCCTTCGGGCAGGGCTCGCTACGGAGGCGGCACGAGCTGGTGCCGGGGAGACAGTGATCATGGCGCAGACCGGCCACCGCTCCACCTCCACGCTGCGGGCCTACATCAGGCACGGGAGCCTGTTCCTGAACAACGCCGCCGCAATGGTCGGCCTCTGATGGTCGCGGCCCGCAGACTCCCCGGGATACCCCCCAATCCCCCTGACCGAAAAGGCCTCAACTCGTCCCGAATTTCGGGAGGTGTGCCTCGCGGAACCCGATGAAGATTGGGGGTTTCCCTTTCCGAATCCAACACACGGACAGGGATCAACGTGGATTCAGGGGGGCTCACATTGCAGACCATGAGAGTAGACGTGGCGATAACAGGAGCACCCTCGGTAGGGCTCCTATACGCAGGACATAGATGGTGAGAGGAGGATGCAAATGCAGCCGACCAACAACGCCCGCAACATCGAACCCGATCCGCGACCGGCCCTGCCCCCGACCTGGCTGACCGCCCAGGAGCTGGCCGACCTATACCGGGTGAACCACATGACGATCAGGAAGCTCGCCTGGGCTGGGCGCATCCCCTACGCCCGCATCGGCAAGGTGCTGCGGTTCCGGGCTGACGCCGTGGAGCAGGCGCTGACCCGGACTCCGTGACGGCGATGGATACCGTGCCCCACCCCATCTTGGCCGTCCGAAAGGACAGCTCATGACGACGCCGACGGCGAGGTGGATGAGGTGAAGGTGATGGATCACCCATGAACGACGAATCCCCGCTCGGCTTGTCTT
>CAZXHG010000276.1:0-13060 GCA_964639985.1 uncultured Rickettsiales bacterium | reverse complement strand
GCGGTACGGCCAATCCACGAGGCGGCCTGCCTCGCGGGCGGTGTTTCCGTTGAGGAAATATTCCGGGGGCTCGGGGGTGCGGCGCAGTGCACGTTTGTTCCGTGATCACGCGGTGGTGCAGGTTCCGCATGGGGCGTGCAAGGTTCCCGGAACCTGCTCGTTCGTGTCCACCATGTGTCCACGGGCGGGGCGGGCGCACGGATCTGGCGTCACCCGTCTTCTCCAGGCGCGGGTGGGTCCGTCGTCCCGGACAAGGTGGTGATGGAGTTCATCAGGATCTCGTTTGCGTCGCCGTCCGTAGCCCATAGGACCTCAACGGTCTCGGTTCCGATGATCTTGCCTACGTGCTCCTTGCCGGGGCTCGCAGCGAGGAACCGCTCCAGGTTGACCGCGAAGTCCACGATCCACCCCATGTGCGAATCGGGTATGTGCTTCTCGTCACCGTCATTGAAGCCGGACGGACGAAGCTGAGGGTGCGCGAAGAGGCGTTCGAGCTGGCTGCGCACGTTCGGCGCAGTCGTGACAGGAGTGCTCACCGGCTGGATGCCGGCCTCGCGCATCAGGTCAAGGATGTTCAACTTATAGACCTCTGACATCCGGCCGAGCAGCTTCTGGTTGGGCGGACGCGTCACCTCACCACGTTCGAGCATGCCCAACCAGCTGAAGGAGACGGCGAACTCGGCCGCGGCGTCGCGCAGGATAAGCCCCTCGGCCATGCGCGCTTTCCTGATGTATGTCCCAAGCCGCTTGCCCCTTGACCACGCCTGGGTTCCAGGGGTCGCGGTCTTCGCGCCACGGGGACGACCTCGGCCGAGCGGTCTCGATGTCTTGGTTCTGTCGACCATGGTCTGGGCTCCTCCACTCCTGCGGTGTGCGAAATACATTTCCAAAGTTTGCATAAGTTGCCACAGGGGTCCACAGGAGAATGCGAGCAAGTAAAAAACCTGATATCGGTCTGATGGAGAGAGATTCTCTCTCCTAGTAAGAGAAATTCTCGCAACATGTTGCAATTATTCATAATTACGTTTGCTCTCGAACATCGCGGGGGTATCGTCGTGGCAGATCCAGTCGCCGGAGGAGGAAATCCATGCCCTATCGTCGCCTTGACTACCGCCTGAACGGGAACTTCATCCGTGAACTGTTGGATCGCAACCATCGCACCCAGAACTGGCTGGCCGAGGAGATCAATGTCTGCCGGCAGCACCTGTCTCTGCTGCTCGATCAGAAGAAGCCAGTGTCGCCACGTGTGCGGCGCGCGCTGCTGCAGGTCGAGCTGTTGGCCGGGCGCGCCGAGTCCGAGCTGTGGACCATCCGACCGGTGGGCGCGGCACGGGGAGCCGACGCCGACGCGTCTGCCGCGGGGGCGAGCCCTTGACCGACCGCTCACCTCAGATCCGACTGCGGCGCATCGCCCGACTGCTGGCGCAGGCCACGATCCGCACCATGACCGTGGTCGTGACCGCCTTGCTGGCCGTGTTGATGCTGGCCGCGTCGATCATCTTCGTGCCCGGCCGGGCCGGGGCCCCGGTGCTCGACATCCTGGGCGAGACCACGCAGGCCATGGCCGCGCCGGAGTCCAGCTTCTCGCGCGTGGACGCGTTCAACAACACCACGCGGGACGACACCGACGACACCGTCTCGCCCGCCTCGGTCGGCCCCTGCGGTTTCTTCTTGGCCACGGCGCGGCTGGTCGAGGCGGTGCCCCTCCACGAACACGGGCAGCTGACCTTCGTCGGCGCCCGTTACGTGGTCGGGCGAGGGCCGCCGTCGCCGTGCGGTCAGCACCAGGGATCGCGACGGAGCCCCTGGTCCGCGGCGACGGCGGCCTCGCGTTCTTCTTCCGCATCGGCGGGTGCAATTCCAGCGCGCGTGTCAACGACCGCGTGGGTCACCTCACAGGTCGACTCCGTCACGCGGTTGCACATCCCCCCCAGGGGCGCCGATGTGGCGCTCCTCGAACACCGACGGCGACATGGTCGCCAGAAAGAACGAGGTGACGACATGACCGATCACACGAACCAGCGCCACGGCGTCGACCCGCCGGATTCGCCCCGGCCCGACCCCGCGCCGGACGCATCGCTGCAGGACCGGACGATCCTTCGGTGCATCGAGGCCCTTGGCGAACTCGAAGTCGCGCTGCAAGCGTCCGAGGAGGCCCACAGCTCCGGGGGTGACAGCGTGATCGACCCGTCGGACGGGGATGGATCCCGCCCCGGCAATCACGAGGTGGGCGATGGCCTGCCGGAGAGGAATCCTATGGACAACATCGCCATCGAGACCCCCAAGCCTGAGGTGCGTGCTTGGGAGCCGCCGGACAACCCCTACGACGAGGAGGGGCCCTTCGAGGACTGCGAAAGCAAGGTGATGCTGTCCGCGGTCGATTGGTTCGCTGAGGAGGATCGCCGCGAGGCACTGTTCGAGTTGGGCGAGGAGTGCGAGCAGGAGTGCGACCCCGCCATCCTGATCACGGAGTGGTTCGACCTACTGGAGGACTTCCACGGCGTTGGTAGGGCCGTGGCCGTCACCAACTTCATGTTGTTCCTCGACACCATCCACGCACACCACGGACATCGCGTACTTCGCCACTTCACCGACTCCTACGCTTGGAGCGCGGCCAAGCTGGCCGGCGGTGTCGCGCACCCCAACCTCGTCGAGGTCATGGGTGGCGTGTTCCTGCGCTGGGTGACCACGGAGAAGCCCTCGCTCCGCGAGATCAACCACCTGCTCAATGGCGCGATCCACTACGTGTGGTTCAAGACCCGCGACGACGACGAGGGGGACGAGGAGAACCCCGGGGTCACGGTCGAGGTCTTGCTGCCGCTCGCGTCGTCCTATCCGGCCATCGGTCCCGCGGAGTTCGAGACGCTGCGCGAGGTGATGAACGCGGACCCGCACATGCCCTTCGAGGTGGTCCCGCTGGACGAGCAGGTCAAGCCACGCCGCGAACCGTTCGAGGGCGGATGGTCCTGCTACAAGCGCGACTGCAACGTCAACGGCCCCGTGTTCGATCCACACCGCGTGCTGGCAGCTGCCGAGCGCGTCGAGCGGAAGGCCGCCGAGGAGAGCAGCCAGAACGCGTAGAGCCCGACGCGGCACTGCCATGCCGATGCGTCAGGCCCCACGAAGCTGATGAGCAATCCTACCCCGAATCCCTCCTCCCGTCAGCACGTCGTCGCGGCGTGCTCCCTCCGGCGGACCAATTCGCGCTCCTGTGCGGGCCGGTCCGCTGCGGCACCCCCCTGTGCCCCCTCGACGATCTCCGTGGCCACTTCGGCCCGGGACGTCACCCCGAACCCGATGACCGGCTGCGAGCCGGGAAAGGCCTCGTCATGACCACCGACGACTGGGATGACTGCCTGAGCGATACATCGCAACTCACGATGGAGATGCGCATCGAACTCGGCCGCGCCTGGGCGAGGCAGCCAGGCATCCGCTTTGAGCCGGAGAATATCGGTGCCGCAGAGAAGGATGCCGATGACCTCGAACCACGTGCGTACCTCGGGTGGCCCGACGATCCCGCGGCCGTGGAATCGGACCTCCATCGGCCGCAGCCGCAGAGCACGCCGACCGTGCTGACCGTCTGGCGCAAGTACGGGAACAGCCCCGGGAGGCAGATCGAGATGATGGTGCAGCAAGCGCTGGACACGGTGTTCAAGCTGACCGCGCCGGACTGTCACGACCTCGGGTTCCTCAATCCGCGCTGCGCTTGGAGCCCTACGGTGCGAGACGACCGGGGTGAAGTTGTGCTCGCGACCGGCATGGTCTTGATCCAGGTCCGGGGGCACGTCGCGACGAGGGAGATGGTCGTCAGCGACCTCCGGATGCCGCACGTCGGGTGGTACTGCAAGCCCGCCGGCCGCCGCATGGCGCGTGTACGCGTTTTCATCCCGTTCGCGTCCCCCCTCAAGCGCGAGCAGTACGAGAAGCTGGTCCGCATGATCTTGGCCTTGGGACTGAAGGGCGCGGAGGTGCTGGACTGGGAGGAGTTGGGCGAGCCACAGCGTGCGCCCGTTCCGAGCGAGGCCAACGACAGCTGGTGCTTCATCGACGGCGTCGTGCTCGATCCGGAGTACCTGATCACCGCGCTCGGCCACGAGGTCGAGTAGATGTTCGGGGCTCAGGCCCGCATCCGGGATCTCGTCGCCATGACGCGGTGGGGTTCCGGCTGTACGTCCGTCCAGGCCGCGGTGCTCCTGGTCGTGATCCTGGTCCCCGTGTCGATCACCGGCCGGCCGCAGGCGTTGCTGTCGCTCCGTGACGCCGGTCCCGCCCACCAGATCGAAGACGCCACCCCCGCCGCGGCGCCGCCGGGTCCGCAGTTCCGCGGGTCCAGCACCGGTCCGTGCTACTCGCCGCGGCGGGGGTGCGCAGGGTCGGGCGTCACGAACAACAATCGAGAGCAGGAACGCGCACGCCCGTGCGCGAGAACAACATCCCTATCTGGCTCGCTACCGCGCGGGCCGATCGAATCCCCGAAGGAGAATCGCATGTCCCATGACTTCGACGAACAGGCCTACCGCGCCGAGATGGCCGAGGCCGACAACCGTCTCAACGACGAGATGTTCGGATCGTGCTACAACCCGACGCCGCAGCCGCGGAGCGCGGTCGTTCCGCAGGTGCAGACGGGCGCCATCATCGCCAGCCCGCCACCGCCCACGAATACGGATGAGATCGCCACGGGTCCGGTCATGGGTCAGGTGATCACGCTGCCGCCACCACCGCCCGCGCTCAACGTCTCCACCGCCGAGCAAGCCGCGCCGAGCCTTGTGCCGCCTACTTCCGGGCCGACCGTGCCCATCTGCATCGCACCGCAAGAGGAGCCCCAGTTGTCGCTGACTGTTCTTCAGGACGCCGGCTCTAGCCGGATCGCGGCGCGTGTCGATGGGACCATGGCCGAGCAGATGGGGCGCATCGTCGAAACGTTCACCACAGAACATGCGCTGACCCTCGCGAGCACGCCGGACCTCGGCTTCATCCCCGGCACTTTCAGAAACCGGGTAGCCGACGTCGCCCACCTGCTGAAGCTGACCGCGGTGATGTGGACCCAGGTCGACGGGACGCAGGTGGATCACGAGCAGATCACGCGACGGTTCGCCGGATACGCCCACGTCGCGTGGTACGGCGCCACGGCGGAAGACCCCATGCCGCGATGGCGCGTGCTGATGCCCTTGCGCGAGCCGGTCTCGCCCGGCGAGTACGACAAGTTGATCCAGGGCGTGAGTGGGGTCCTGCGTCCGTGCACGGTCCGCGAGATGTGCCAGCCCGTACGTCTTCCGGTGTTCGGGCCGACTTCCTGCGTGGTGGCCAACAGCGCCTTGCCGGCGTACGACGCCAAGGCGGACCTCGCGCCCCAAGCAGACCTCGACACCAAGACGTTCGAGAGCTTCGATGTCCATCGGTTCGGCGACATCAGCGACGCTGCGTTCGACCGAATGACGAGGCGGGCCCTCGGCGACGAGATCCCCTTGTCCGTGCCGTGGAAGGGATTGGAAAACGCCTTGCCGGGCGGGGGATTGTGGCCCGGAATGACGGTTGAAGTCGGTGGCACTGGCGTCGGAAAAACGCAGTGGGCGCTCCAGGCTTGCGATCACGCCGCGGCCCACGGCTTCCCCGTCATCTACATGGGCCTGGAGTTGGACAACACCGACGTCGTGGCGCGGATTGCTGGGATCTGGGCGGACATCTTCTGGAGCCGTCTCTCGATCGGTGCCGACCTGGGTGAGGTCCACAAGGCGCGCGCGACTATTGTGCCGCGTCACGCACACACCCCACTGCACATCATGGAGGCCTCGCCGTACGAGCTGACTCCCGCCAACCTGAGCAGACTTTGCAAGGCGATGCACCGCGAGTACCGCTGGCTTCTCCAGGACGATGATGGAGAGCCAACTCGCCCCATGATGATGGTACTGGACTTCCTGCAGATCGTCGGCCCGACAGGCGACGCGCCCAACGAACCTCTGCGCGAGAGGATCCAGAAGAACGCCTACGCTGCGCGGACTATCGCCCGTGATCTGGACGCTGTCGTCATGCTGGTTTCCTCGTCCGCGAGAGAACACTACGAGACGCTCCGTGGTGGGCGCTTCGTGCCCGAGGTGAAGGTAGATCCGAAGACGGGCAAGAAGACGACAACGAACAACCTCGTGGAGCAGAGCCCCGAGATGTTGGTCGGCACGGGCAAAGAATCGGGCGAAATCGAGTACTCGTCCGATCATCTGCACGTCTTCTTGATCGAACCGTCGAGATCGCCGATCAAGCCGACCCAGAAGGGGCGGGTCGTGGTGTCCATGGCCGTGGCCAAGATCCGCGCCGGGCGCAGCGGCTACGTCACCTTCGAGTGGGACGGCAACCAATACTACGACTACCCCGTGTCGAAGCTGCCGCCCGGCGCCACGTACTTCGATGGCCAGGGGCAAGTCTGTGTGGTGCCCGCGAAACCGGCGTCCCCAGGACCGTCGACCGCCTCCCAGGGAGCAGCGAAGGGCTCTCCAAAGGCCGTGGGCTCGCCCGATGCCACGTCAACCTCCTCGAAGCCGGCCAAGCCCAAGGCCGATGCCCCCACCGTGCCCGAGACCGACGACTACGACCCCGACAAGGATCCGCTGCTATGACCCCTGCGCCCACCACCTCAATGGCCATCGTCCAGGCGCTGTGGTCCACGGTCGCCGCTGTGGCCGGCGGGGACCGGGAGACACCGACTCCGCAAGCTCTGCAGATCGTGCACGACGTGCTCGTTGAGAGCGGGCGCGCGGGCGACGAGCTGGCCGAGTGGGCCAGCGGTCACACGGAGTTCGCCGAGGCCACACGCGCCCGGTACGCCAAGGCGCTGGCCCGTCAAGTCGCGGCACTCCGGGTGGCCGTCGGCATGGACGGAGATCCCCCGGCCTCCGTGGACGGCATGACCGAAGCCACGACGCTGCAAGACGGCCGTGAGGTACTCCGCCAAGATGCGCTGCTCGCCGATTGGTTCGAGACGTACGCGGGCCTCGGCGATGGATCGTGGAACGCCGCCGAAGGAGTGCGGAGAAGGGCCGCTGCCCGCTGGACGCATCACCAAGCCGGTGAGACCAGCCCCGACGCGCTGTGGGACGACTGGCTCCGCCACGGCCCTGATGGCCACGACGAGTACCCGGCGCTGCGCGGTATCGCCAAGCTGCTGTGGGACGCGGAGATCAAGGAGATCGCCGTCCAGGAGAAGAAGGCGATCGACTCGAAGCACCCCGGGCTGGCCAAGTTCGTCATGACCGACGTGGAGCGCATGTACTTCGGATCGCTGCACCAGGAACAGGTCGACGACCAGGAGGTCCTCGTGGGCGCGGACGGCAGCCGCGTGGCCGTGCTCGATCCAGGCATGCCGGACATCCCCGTGGTTGACGCTGGAGTGGCGGCCAACCTTGTCCAGTCTGGGATCAAGAAGCTGCACTCGCTCATGGCGCACCGGTTCATCCGATGGGTGGTCCGGGAAGCACACCGCCGACACCGGGAACGGATCCCCGAGTACATGTTCCTGCGCACCCGCGGATGGATCGACCTGCGCGAGCGCGTGGGCGGGAAGTCGAACGCCGACAGCACCACGTTGAAGGAGATCGTGCACGCGCTCGACGCGATGCGCTTCTGGCTGCCGGACCTGTCCAGCGGGCGTCTGATCTCGCTACGCTGGCGGGACGAACGAGGTCCGCGCTCCGAGCCGCTGGTCGAGATCACCGTTCTACCGCCGCTGTTGCCCAACTTTGCCAAGCAGGTGCGCCGCCGGAGCGAGCCGATCGTGCCCGTGGTCGGTCTGCCGCCCATGTTCGGCGCTCGCAGCGTGCATGGCCTCCTGGCGTCGTTGCAGCTGCGCGTGCTCGTTGAGATGCGGACACGTGCAGTGGAGGCCGTGACGGACGACGGGATACTGCTGTCCGCGGAGGACTGGCTCAAGCTGGGGCACCCGATCAAGAAGCTGCGGGATTCCACGATCTCGAAGGCGCCGGATGCGTGGAGCCGAGACGGAGACGATGCGCCTGCGTTCCTGCAACGGATCGGGCACGATCGCTACGCCCTGGGAGAGGCTCACTGCGATGCGTGGGAGTTCATCAAGGCGGGGGGCCAGCGCTCGCTGAAAGGCCGCAGTGGGCGTCCCCGGAAGCGGCGCGGGCAGGGCAAGGCCGGGTCTTGAGAAAGTTGTTCCTATATACGTCCCCGAGAGGATCCTATATACGCCCCCGAGTGCGTCCTAATAGGAAGAACTCGAAACTCAATGATTCCAAGGGGTTCCGGGATTCGAGGTCGGACGGAACGGATAGGATAGTAGTTCCCGCGAGTGCGTGGTGCTGCGCTGATGCTGCGCACCACGCACTCGCGATCAGTTCGTCAGTTCGTCAGTTCGTCAGTGCGGCCGTCCTCCCCCCCAAGAGAAAAATGAAAACGCGCGCGACCGACCCAGCACGCCGAGAGCCGACGCCATGACCACCCACGCCCGCTTCTTCGAGATCCGCGTGATGGCCCTCGACCGCGACGTCGGCACGATCTTCCGCCGCTTCGTCTCGCCAGCTTTTCCCGCAGAGCAGCAGCTCGTGCTCGACGAGGTGATGGAGATCAACGCCACGATCCCCTCGACCCTGACCATGGGGCTGAATCCGAGGACCGAGCCGCGCAGCGGCGTCGGCTGGGTCGATCGGGTCGAGAAGATTGCGGTCGAGGTCGATCCCGGGAGGGCCGAGGCGGTGACTCGCCTGATGGCCGTGCTGCAGCAGCTGGCCCCCGCGGGCAGGAAGGCCTTCGACCTGATCGGCACCGACCTCGACCACGCCGCGGACGTCGTGATTCGCCTCGACCCGGGTGCGGATCCGGACGATGCCTGGATAGTGGCCCGACGACTGGAGATCTTCAGCGGATCCAAGGTGACTACCGAACCTCACCGCGCTGTCCCGATCGTTGGCTCGATGGCGTGGATCGGCTTCGTGCTGACCCCGACGCCCGTGGTCATGCTGGTCGAGGCGGATGACACGACGACCTTGGCCGAGATCGACGCCGCGCTCGACGCCGTGGGTGCGGATCCGATCTCCGATGAAGAACGCGCGAGCCGACCGCGCAGACGCCTGCTCCCGAGTGCGGTCCCCCTGGCGCAGAACCAGCTCGACGCCCTGGTGACGCAGCTGCCCGGGTGGGCGAAGCGGCTGACCGTCGAAGGGTGGCGCAAGGGGGGCCGGTACGGAACACGTGACGCGGCGGATCTCGCGGTGATCAAGCACTTCCTCTTCGCGGGCCTGGACGACGGCCAGATCGCGTGGCTGTGGCCACAGCTGCCGATCGGCGCAGCGAGCCGGCACAGGTCCCCTCGGTACTTGCCCAGGACGATCGACATGGCCCGCGGCACAGGCGAGCCCCCCTGCACGATCAGGGTGAACGGCTGGCGGTACGCCAGGACTCCGTCGAGGGTCGAGCTGCTGTGCACCGTCGAGGACGGCGAACACGAGGGCACGAGGATCGTCCAGGGCGTGACCCTGACCAGCTCGGCTGCACCCCACGCGTTCCGCTCGCTCGGCGTCGAGCTGGAGACTGGCGTCACCGACGCGGGCGAGATCACCGACGTGCTCGACTCGCTGAACGGCCGCACAGCCCTGGGCCGGTTGAAGCCGTATCGATCCGTCCTCCACGTCAAGGACTGGATGATCCGCCTGCCCGAACCCGAGGGACCGTACCCGTTGCTCCCGTCGGAGATCGCGGAGGCCGGGACCGTGCTCGAAGAGATCCGTCAGCGCGGTATGCCGATCGACGGGCAGATGTTCGCTGCGCTGTCCCGGTCCTACCGCACGCAGCTGATCGACGAGTACCGCGGTGGCAACCTCATCATCTGGAAGAACACCCTGGCCAAGCTGGCGACCCTGGCCTCGCACGAAGCCGAGATCCTGCGGCAGGCCCCATTCGGGCGCGTCCGGGTCGGCTGGTGGTCCACGGACGCCGCGGGCCGGATCCACGCGCATCAAGTGGCGGTTCAGCAGGTGAAAAGGGAGCTGCGCGCCGCGTTCGTGGCTCCGCCGGGCAAGGTGATCGTGACCGTGGACTGGTCGAGCTGCCAGCCGCGGATCCTGGCCGCGCTGTCCGGGGATCCCGCCCTGCTCGCGGCGTTCGCGCCGGGCGCGCCTGATCTCTATCGGCAACTGGGTCAGACCTGGGCGCCAGGGGCCGAGGATCCGCGCAAGGTCGGCAAGCGCCTGCTGTTGCCGCTGGTCTTCCTGGCCAAGCCGCCGAAGCTCGTGCAGCGGGCTGCCGAGGCCGGTGTCGACCTGGAGCTGGCTCAGGCCGTGACGCTGCGCGATGCGTTCGATGCGCAGTTCGCGCAGCTGGTCGCGTGGCGGGAGAGCTGGGCAGAGATCGACTGCTGGACCTCGCCGCGGGGCCGAAGGATCACGATGCCGACCGACGAGAACCGGGACAAGCGCCTGCGCCGGACGATCGCGCGAGTGGCCCAGGCCGTCGAGGCGGATGCGCTGCGGCTGGTGATCGAGCGGGCCGAGGGGACGCTGGCGGAGACAGGAGCCGAGATCATCATGCCGATGCACGATGCCGTGGTCGTCGAGGCACGCGCGGATGTGGCGGACGACGTTGCGGAACGGGTACAGGCGCTGATGATCGAGGCGCTGGAGGAGGTGTGCCCGGGGACCCGGGGGCTGGTTGTTGCGGACTCGGAGATCGGTGCGACGTGGGGCGGAGGGTGATGGACCGGGGACAAGGGAGTGTGAACGGGTAATACAAGCCCCCCCGGCCCCGGGTGGGGGTGTGCTGCGTCGTCGTGTTGTCGTGTCGCGTTGCCGGATTGCGCTGTTGCTGGACCACCCGACACGACCCAGACAAACACAGCACAACACGAGGGCCGGGGGCCCTGTTTTACCCGTTGCTCGTTCGCGCGCCTCGCTGCGATTCCTCAAGTTCTCGCGCTCGGGATTCGGCACATAAATATGATCCTTGCGCGCCCTCGCCACGATCGTCCGCCCGCTCGTCGTGATCCGCGCCACCTCCCCCGTGCGCCTCGCCCCGATCCCGCCCTGCAACGATCCCACCGTGGCCCGTTACCGCCATCGCAGCGCCTTCGCCCTGACCCTGGTCCTCGGTCCCGCACCAACGGGGGTGAACACGTGATCACCCTGACGAGACGTCGTCCGTTTGCGGCCCGCGCTGGGCCCCCTCCCTGGCGCGGGTCGAGACGGGCGAGGTGCCGCAAGGGCTGACTTTCACGACCAAGAGGTACGCAGTGGAGCGACTGCGCCTCCGACTACTCCGCGCCAGCCCCTGAACGCCACGGCGCGATTGTGTCCGCGACTGCTTCGACGGTAGGCTTCGACCAGATGCGGTTCCCTGGGGTGCTGGTCGTTGCTCACGACGCCGCGGCCTGCGGTCGTTCCCCGATGGGACCGCGAAGCACACGGGCCGACAGGGAGGGTAAATGTCGAGTTTGATACCGGAAGAAGAAACCCTGCTGGAGTCCAACGCGGGCGTGTTCCTGCTCACCTCGCACAAGGTGCGGTTCAACTCCGTCAGCGGCGGCTCAGGCAGTGTCGTCAGCATCATGCTCGAACACGTTTCCGGGTGCGAGATCGTGAAGCGGACCAAGCCGGTGTTCCTCGTTCTCGCGGCGGTTTTCTTCGCTGCGGGTACGCTGGCGAGCATCCAGGACGGCGGGCTTGTGCCCATACTCATCGGCTTTGCGTTTGCCGTCGTGTTTGTTGTCGCCTACTACCGCACACGAAGTCAGGTACTCGCCGTGTCTTCACCGAGCGCCCGAATGGCCATCGACACGGCGGGTATGGCCCTCGATGCCGTCCTGGACGCGATCGGCCAGATCGAGGCTGCCAAGGACCGACGACTGACCGCGCTCAAGAAATCGTAGGGGATCACGACCCCCTGCCCTCGCTGTGACGGGCCCGCCGCCCTTCGCGCTGACTACGCCAGACGCTCGACACATCGACTCCCGCATGAACCTGCGATGCCGCTGGGCCTGTTCCGTGATCCCGTCGATCACAGGTCCGCGAACTCCCCCTCGAACTCCCACAACGTCGACTCGAAGTCGGAGAAGGAGCCGCCGATCTTGAAGTTGCACTCTTCCAGGCCGACCTTGAGGCTGGCGTCGACCCCGAAGTTGTCCTCGTACGACAGCGAGGTCTTGAACGTCTTGGTGCCGAAGGACAACCGTCGCTTCGCGAGGGCCTGCCAGCTCTGCTCGTTGCCGAACCAAACGAGGTCATCGGGCAGGCGCGGCTCGCCACGCGGCGCGAAGTGCTCCTCTATGATCGCGTGCTGGTGCCCGCTGGATGTCGCCTTGACGCTTCCGCCGGCCGAGGCTCCTGTGGTCGGATCAACACCCCCGGCCTCTGCACCGACGGACTTGCGGTAGCCCTTCTGGCAGACCACCTTCGCCCGCGTCGCGCCGAGGGATGCGATGAGGTTCATCAACTCGTTGACCTTCTCCTCGAACAGGTACCGATGGAACGAGGCGAGCGTGATGTACCTGTCGCTGACGAGCGGGTGCATCGCGTAGGCGTGGTCCAGGATCGGATGCCCCGCGGTGAGTTGAAGCTCCGTGGACGCCTCTGCCACCGTGGCCGCGAAGTACCTGACCGCCGGGGTAGGATCTTCCTTGGAGGGCTTTCGCAGCCACTTCACCGCCTCGACCGCGCCCCACAGGGCGAGATTCCCGTGTGCGACCACACCCAGTCCGGCTGCTGCCACCTGCGGCCAGTTGACGGCCGACGTGCGCACCTCGGCCTTGTCCGCAGGTTGGATGACCAGGACTCGGCGGTCAGATGGCGGCGTTTCGAGGATGCGTCCCATGCGTGTCCCCTCCAGGAGGTCGATCGCATCGTACCAGTCCGCGAGAGCCGCATGCATGCGAGAAGGCGCTTCGACCAGCGACCTTGGCGCGACAGTCCCCGCACCTCCAATCGGCCCTCACCGACACCTCGTCCCGCCCGGTGCTCTGGTCCCCCTGGTGAAGCCTGTGATACCGCCGGGCTCGTATGGTATCGCGGTGCTCGGGGCCAGCCCGAACGGTAGCTGGGAAACGCTCATCTTCCTGCTAGCGAGA
>CAZXHG010000275.1:0-13292 GCA_964639985.1 uncultured Rickettsiales bacterium | reverse complement strand
GCGTCGTGCTGCACCAGGGCCGCATCGCGGAGATGCGGACCGGTGAGGGCAAGACGCTGGTCGCCACCCTGCCGCTGTACCTCAACGCGCTCACCGGGCGAGGCTGCCACCTCGTCACGGTCAACGACTACCTCGCCAGCCGCGACGCGGAGTGGATGGGTCGCCTCTACCGGTTCATGGGTCTGACCGTGGGCACCATCCAGCACGGCCAGAAGCACCGCGAGAAGCAGATGGCCTACTCCGCGGACATCACCTACGGCACCAACAACGAGTTCGGCTTCGACTACCTGCGCGACAACATGAAGACCGATCTGGGCATGATCGTGCAGCGCGACCTGAACTTCGCCATCGTCGACGAGGTCGACTCGATCCTGGTGGACGAGGCGCGCACGCCGCTGATCATCAGCGGACCCTCCAACGACAACGAGTCACGGTACGAGGACGTCAGCGCCTGCATCCCGCGGCTGCAGAAGGAGATCGACTACACCCTCGACGAGGAGGCGCGGGCCGCGTCCCTCACCGAGGAGGGCATGGACAAGCTCGAGCGCATGATCGGCGTGGACAACCTCTACGACCCGACCAACATCGAGCTGCTCCACCTCGTCGACCAGGCGCTCAAGGCGCACACCCTGTTCAAGTGCGACAAGGACTACGTGGTCAAGGAAGGCAAGGTGATGATCGTGGACCCGTTCACCGGCCGCCTGATGCCGGGGCGGCGCTGGAGCGACGGGCTGCACGAGGCCGTGGAGGCCAAGGAGGGGCTGTCGGTCGACGATCCCAACCAGACCCTGGCCACGATCACCTTCCAGAAGTACTTCCTCAAGTACAACAAGCTCGGCGGCATGACCGGCACCGCGGACACCGAGGCCGCGGAGTTCGAGAAGATCTACAAGCTCGAGGTGGTGATCGTCCCCACCAACAAGGAGTGCGTGCGCAAGGACTGGGACGACCAGATCTACAAGACCGAGGAACAGAAGTTCCGCGCCGTGATCCGCGAGATCGCCGACATGCGGGAGGCGGGGCGGCCGGTCCTGGTGGGCACGGTCTCCGTGGAGAAGTCCGAGCTGCTGAGCAAGCTGCTCAAACGCCGCGGCATGCAGCACAACGTGCTAAACGCCAAGCACCACCTGCGGGAGGCGGACATCGTGGCCCAGGCCGGGGCCGAGGGCTCGATCACCCTGTCGACCAACATGGCCGGCCGCGGCACCGACATCCTGCTCGGCGGCAACCCCGAGGGGCTGACCCGGGCGCGCGTGGGTCCCAAGGACGAGGGCGAGTCCGACGAGGCGTACGAGGCCCGGTTCCAGGGCGTGCTCGCCACGTCGATCGAGGAGTGCGCGGCGGCCAAGGAACGGGTCCTGGCCGGGGGCGGGCTGCACATCGTGGGGACGGAGCGGCACGAGTCGCGGCGCATCGACAACCAGCTTCGCGGCCGCGCCGGCCGCCAGGGCGACCCGGGATCGTCGCGGTTCTTCCTGTCGCTGGAGGACGACCTGCTGCGTATCTTTGGCTCCGAGAAGATCGTGGGCATGATGGAGCGGCTGGGCATGGAGGACGACGTCCCCATCGAGCACAAGTGGCTGTCCAAGTCCGTGGAGAACGCCCAGAAGAAGGTGGAGGGCCACAACTTCGGCATCCGCAAGAACCTGCTCGAGTACGACGACGTGATGAGCCAGCAGCGGGATGCGGTCTACGGCATCCGCCAGCGGGTGCTCGACGGCGAGCAGGTCCGCGAGATGATCGTCGACATGGCAGGCAACGTGATCGAGGGCGTCTGCGACACCCTGATCGAGGCCCGGGCTGCGGCCAAGGAGGTGGACACCGACGCGATCACCGACGAGCTGCAGCGGGTGTTCGGCATGCGCCTGGAGGTGGACGCCGAGCGGTTCGCCGACCTGGGCCGCAACGGGTTCGTCGACGACCTCGTCGACCAGGTGGAGGGCGCCTACGACAAGCACGCCCGCATCTTCGTGGAGTCGGTGGTGCGGCACCACGTGGACCAGGGGCGCACGGACGAGGACGACCTGACCATCGACGCGGAGCGTCAGCTCGGCGCGTTCGAGCGCACCATGCTGCTCGAAGGCATCGACAACCTGTGGAAGGACCACCTCAAGGCCATGGACCACCTGCGCGGTGGCATCGGGCTACGGGGCTACGGCCAGCGCAATCCCCTCCTCGAGTACAAGAAGGAGGGGTTCGAGATGTTCGGCATGATGATGGACCTGTGGGACGAGCGGGCCGTCAGCCGCATCTTCCAGCCGATGATGCACGACACCCTGACCGAGGGCACCATCGCGCGGCTCGAGGAGCGCCGCAAGGCGCAGGAAGCGCGGCAGAAGCTCATCGCCCAGGGCGCGGGCGGCGCGGCGGTCAAGCAGACCACGGTCCGCAGGGAGCACCGCAAGGTCGGCCGCAACGACCCCTGTCCGTGCGGTAGCGGCAAGAAGTACAAGAAGTGCCACATGCGCAAGGAGATGGCCGCCGGCACCTGACATCTGCAGGTCCCGATTGCACCACGAGCTACACTGCTCCCCGGGTTCGAGTTATCATGCGACCTCGACCCAATGGCTTCTGGGGGACGACGTGCAGACCGTGAAGTGCCCGAACTGTCAATCCGATACACCCGTGGACAAGGGCCGTCGTGCTGGTCGCGGCCAGCTCCGCATGACCTGTGACGCCTGTGGCAACCGCTTCGCCGTCCAGGTGACGAAGAAGGAGCTGAAGCTCGGTCAGGACGTTGCCGTGCAGGACGGCGACTCGTCCTCCGGCGACCGCTCCCGCTGACCGCTCCCTCCACCACCCTCGTCGCCCGCCCCCCACACGGAGGCGGTGGACCGCGCGTGCTGGTAGAATGGACGACTGGCGACGAGGAGCTGCCCCCCCGTGATACGCGTCAACTGCCCGCAGTGCGGTACCCCGATCGAGATCGACGAGACCCGCCGCACCGGCCGGGGCAAGCTGCGTATCAACTGCGGCGACTGCGGCAACCGCTTCTCCATCAAGGTGACCCGCAAGGCGCCTCGCAAGTCCGAGGAGGCGACGCTGATCTCGATGCCGCCCGGGGTCGCCGACGGGGTCGGCGACCCCGCCGAGTCCCCGCAGAACCTGGCGGCGTACGGCATGGACGACGGGGATGCCGCACCGGCGAAGGATCCACATCGATTCGCGCGCGGCGTCGAGCAGGAGGCTGGCACGTCCAGCTCGGTCTGGGCCCGCCCGGAGGACGCGGCAGCGGCCACCGAAGTCGACTCCAGCACCACGCCGCCACAGGTCGTGAGCGCCGAGATCCCCTCCGCAGGGGAGGGTGGAGAGGCCGAGCTACCCCCGGAATCGGACGCATTCGACGAACTCGCGGACGGTGAGGTGGCCCTCCCCGGTGACCCGGACGAGGAGTCGCACACCGGGGGCTTCGAGGACCTCGCCGACGGCGAGGTGGCGTTGCCGGGAGACCCGGACGACGACACGGGCTCCCTCGACGAGGAGGACGAGTCGGTCGTCCTGCACATCTCGGTGGGCGACGAGGACGAGAGCGTTGTCCCGCCGCCGGACGAGCCCGGCGCCGACGAGGAGCCGCTCGCCGATGACGCGGGCGCGACGGGCATGTCCATGGAGATGGAGGTGCCGATCGCGCGCCGCGTGCCCGCGGCGCTCCCCGAGATCCCGCCCGACGCGGTCGCCGAACCGTCGATGTCCCCGGATCCACTGGAGAGTTCCATCGTCCCCCCCGCGGGCGCCGGAGGGACCGATCCGGATCGCAATCCGCTGAAGGACGTGGTGGTGAGCAACCTCCCGTCCCTGCCGGCCAGCACCTTCGAGCCCATGGGCATGGTGACCCACCACTTCTGCCGGCTCGGAGGAGGGGACAAGACCCAGGCCCGGCGCCGTGTGCGCGCATTCGGCGCTCGCTACCGTCGCGCGCTGGAGGAGCTGGCGCGCAACGCCCTCGAGATGGGAGCCGACACCGTGCTCGGCGTGGAGGTCACGCTGCAGCCCACCGGCCCGGCGGACGAGCCGATCGTCTGGATCCTGGTGCAGGGCACGGCCGGCCGTCGTACGCCCTCCGACCCCTGACCTCGCCGGCCTTCCGAATCCTCGCGCCCGCGCCATTGCGTCCGGCCGAGCTTCGTGGTATCTACGCGACCGCCGCGGTACCGGTAGTCGGTCTCGCGAGAACACACGCCCCCCGGATCCCGTGGTGGCCCACGTGGCCAGGATCCCGGCCGACAGGCCGCGGGGCGGAGGCGGGGACTCGATCCCCGACGAACCACGGAGGACCTTCATCATGACGACCGTATCCCTGCGCGAGCTGCTCGAGGCGGGCGTACACTTCGGGCACCAGTCCAAGCGCTGGAACCCCAAGATGTCGCCGTTCATATTCGGCTCCAAGAACGGCATCCACATCATCCACCTGCAGCAGACCGCCACGTCGCTCGTGCGCGCCTGCAAGTTCGTCAGCGGCACCGTGTCCCGCAACGGCAAGGTGCTGTTCGTGGGCACCAAGCGCCAGGCCCAGGAGATCATCCGCGAGGAGGCCAGTCGCGCCCAGATGTTCCACGTCACCAACCGCTGGCTGGGCGGCACGCTGACCAACTTCACGACGATCAAGCAGTCCATCGAGCGGCTGACCTATCTCGAGCAGGCGCGCGACGACGGCAAGTTCAGCTTTCTGACCAAGAAGGAGGCCCTCGGCTACGAGCGCGAGATCGCCAAGCTGAAGAAGAGCCTGGGCGGGATCCAGGAGATGAAGAAGCTGCCCGACGCGGTGTTCATCGTCGATCCCCGCAAGGAGAAGATCGCGGTCAACGAGGCGCGCAAGCTCAAGATCCCGATCATCGCCGTGGTGGACACCAACTGCGACCCGGACAACATCGACTACGTGGTGCCGGGCAACGACGACGCCCTGAAGTCGATCCGGCTGTTCGCGGCCAAGATCGCCGACGCCTGCCTCGAGGGCGGCAACATGGCCAAGAACATGACCCGCTCCTACCGCGACGGGAACACGACCGAGGCCGCCGCGCCGGCGCCAGTCGCCGGGCCCGGTCCGGTGGTGGTGGTCAAGGGCGAGCAGACCGAGGCCGAGGCCGAGGCCGAGGCCGAGGCTCCGGCGGCAGAGCCGGCCGAGGCTCCGGCGGCGGAGCCGGCAGCGGAGCCCGCCGAGGAGGCCGTGGCCGAGCCCGCCGAGGAGCCGGCCGAGCCCGCCGAGGAGCCGGCCGAGCCGACAGCGGAGTAGGCGCCTGCGGGCGCCACGGACAGCCAACGCGAAGAACACGA
Source organism: uncultured Rickettsiales bacterium (assembly GCA_964639985.1). Lineage (GTDB taxonomy): Bacteria > Myxococcota_A > UBA796 > UBA9615 > CAYRNR01 > CAZXHG01. The sequence continues at coordinate 8,021 of CAZXHG010000275.1, read as the reverse complement.
CGCGAGCCCGACGGACGCACCTCGGCTCGCACGAGGAGATACCGAGATGGGGATCAGCGCGGCGGACATCAAGAACCTGAGGACGGCCACGGGGGCCGGCATCGCGGACTGCAAGAAGGCGCTCGACGCGAGCGACGGCGACATGGACGCGGCCGTGGACTTCCTGCGCAAGAAGGGCCTGGCCGCGGCCAAGAAGAAGGCCGGACGGATCACCAGCGAGGGCGCCGTGCACGCCTACATCCACGGCGGCGGCCGCGTGGGCGTGCTCATCGAGGTCAACTGCGAGACCGACTTCGTGGCCGGCACCGACGACTTCAAGGCGTTCGTGCACGACGTGGCCCTGCACATCGCGGCGTTCAGCCCGTCCCACGTCAAGCGCGAGGACATCACCGCGGCCGAGATCGACAAGGAGCGCCAGATCCAGCGCGAGCGCGCCCTCGAGGAGGGCAAGCCCGAGAAGATCGTCGACCGGATGGTCGAGGGCAGGCTCAACAAGTACTTCGGCGAGGTCTGCCTGCTCGAGCAGCCGTGGGTCAAGGACCAGGACCGCAAGACGCAGGAGGTCCTCACGGAGCTGGTCGCCAAGATCGGTGAGAACATCTCGATCCGCCGCTTCGTGCGCTACGAGCTGGGCGAGGGCCTGGAGAAGCGCGTCGATGACCTGGCGGCCGAGGTGGCCAAGCAGATCGGGTGACCCGGATGGCGCCCTCCGACGCGAACGCGCCGGTCTACCGGCGCGTGTTGATCAAGATCAGCGGCGAGGCGCTGCAGGGCCAGCAGGCGTTCGGCATCGAGCCGGCCATGCTCACCTCGGTGGCCTCGCAGCTCGCCGAGGTGCACGCCGCCGGTGTGCAGTTCGGCCTCGTTGTCGGCGGCGGCAACTTCTTCCGCGGCGTGGCCGGCGCCGCCCGCGGCATGGACCGGGTCCGCGCCGATCACATGGGCATGCTCGCCACCTGCATCAACGCCCTGGCCCTGGCCGAGGCGCTGACCCAGCAGGGCGTGCCCGCCCGCGTTCTGTCGGCCGTGCCTGTGGGCGCATTCGCCGAGACCTTCTCTCGCGACCTGGCGATCCGCACCCTCGACGAGGGCGGCGTGGTCGTGTTCGCCGCGGGCACGGGCAACCCGTACTTCTCCACCGATACGGCGGCCAGCCTGCGGGCGGTGGAGATCGGCGCGCAGGTGCTGCTCAAGGCGACCAAGGTCGACGGCGTCTACGACAAGGATCCGGCCGAGCACGACGACGCGGTGAGGTTCGACCACCTGACCTACGACCAGGTGGTCGAACGCCAGCTGCGGGTGATGGACCTCACGGCGGTCACGCTGTGTCGGGAGAACGACCTCCCGATTCGGGTCTTCGACCTTTTCACCGAGGGGGCTATCATGGGTGTCCTCCGGGGCGAGAGCCTCGGGACGACCGTGGGAGGGTAGCTGCGATGCAGGAGTACATCGAAGAGTGCCTCGACGAGATGAAGGGCGGCGTGGAGGCGTTCCAGCGCGACCTGGGCCGCATCCGCACCGGTCGGGCCTCGCTGGCGTTGCTCGACGGCATCCGGGTCGACTACTACGGGCAGGCCAGCCCGCTGAACCAGGTGGCCAAGCTGTCGATCCCGGAGCCCCGCCTGATCGTGGTGGTGCCGTGGGACAAGACCGTGCTCGGCGCCATCGAGAAGGCGATCCAGGCCAGCGACCTGGGCCTCAACCCGGTCAATGACGGCAAGGTCGTGCGACTACCGATCCCGGAGCTGACCGGGGAGCGCCGCCGCGAGCTGACCCGCCAGGTGTCCCGCATGGGTGAGGACGGCAAGCAGCAGATCCGGCGGATCCGCCGCGAGTACAACGACCTGTTCGTCGGCATGTCCAAGGAGGGCGAGATCTCCGAAGACGACTCCAAGATCGCCGTCAAGAGGGTCCAGGAGATGACCGACGAGCACTGCAAGGCGGTTGACGACATCGTCAAGCGCAAGGAAGCCGAGATCCTCGAGGTCTGAGCGCCTGTGAGCGACACACCCCAGGCGCCCCCCGCAGGCCCGAGCGGTACCCGGGTCCGGCTGCAGTCGGGCCTCATCGCATTCCTGATCCTGGTCCCGATCCTGCTGTTCGGCGGGTTCTGGGGCGTGCTGGCGCTGGCCGTATTCGGCGTGGTGATCGCCGCGCGCGAGTTCGTGGCCATGGCGCTGCCGCAGCGGCCGTGGGGCACCATGCCGCTGGCCGTGTTGCTGACCGTGCTGGTGTGCGTGGCCGTGGGCATGGGCCGGTTCCAGCTGCTGGCCGTGGCCCTGTGCCTGTGCATCCTCGCCTCCACGCTATGGATACTGTTCACGGCGAAGGAGACCGAGGGACTGGCCGACCGGTCAGCCCGGATGCTGATCGGGATCCTGTACGTGGGCGGGCTGATCGGGTTCCTGCCGCTGCTACGCTCGGTCGAGGGCGGCGCGGGCTGGATGTGGCTGGCCTTCGGGCTGGGCTGGTGCGGCGATATCGGCGGGTACTTCGCGGGGCGGGCCTTCGGCCGGCACAAGATGTCGCCCCTGATCTCGCCCAAGAAGACCTGGGAGGGATTCGCCGGCGGGATCATGCTGGCGATCCTGTGGGCGTCGCTGTTCAAGCTGCTGTTCTTCCCCGAGATGCGGGTCGTGGACTGCGTGGTGCTCGGGATCCTGGGGGACAGCGCCGGAGTGGTCGGGGATCTGGTGGAGTCGGTGTTCAAGCGCACCTACAAGGTCAAGGACTCGGGGTCGTTCCTGCCGGGCCACGGCGGGATCCTCGACCGCGTGGACAGCGTGATGTTCTCCATCCCGGTGGTCTACCTCTATGTCGCCCTCGTCATCCCCGCCACCAGCTGAACCGTCCGGCCCCCGCGTGCTGGTCGTGGACACGGCCTCGCGCACCGAGGCGCTGGCGCTGGCCCATGGCGAGTGGGTGGTGTCCACGCTGAGCTGTCGGACCCACAAGGGGCACTCGGCGATCCTGCTGCCGGCCATCGACCGGCACCTGCAACGGCTGGGGTGGTCGGCGACCGACCTCGACGCGGTGGGTGTGGTGGTCGGGCCGGGATCGTTCACGGGGATCCGGGTGGGCATCGCGACCATGGATGGGCTCGCGCGCGCGGCCGGGATCCCTGTGTTCGGGTACGGCTCGCTGTGGGTGCGGGCCCAGGCGCTAGTGGCCACGGGCGAGGTGGTGGTGCCGCTGCTCGACGCGCGCAAGGGCGAGGTCTACGGCGCCGCGTGGCAGGGGGCGGAGGCGCTCGTGGCGCCGATGGCGGCCGCGCCGGAGGACTTCGCGGCGCTGCTGGACGAGCAGCTGGCCGGGAGGCGGCTGCTGGCCTGCGGCGGCGGAGCGCGGCTGTACGCCGATCGGTTCCGCGAGCGATTGGGTGAGCTGTTCGAACTGGCGCCCGGGGCAGGCGACGCCCCGGGCGTGGCGGCCACGGCGCTGGACCTGGTGCGGCGGGTGAAGGCGGGGGAGGCGCCAGCCGACGGAGAGCTGGAGCCGCGCTATCTCAGACCCAGCCAGGCGGAGCAGCGTCCCCATCCTTGACACCCCCCCACCCCCGGCCTACGTTGAACTCGATGAGGGATGCCGGAAACAGGGGGCCTCTCCCCCCGCACCGCGATCGCCCCACCACCCCCAACGGAGACCGTGCATGGACAGCAAGGATCTGACCCTGCTCCAGGGTCTGGCCACGGACGACCACGAACTCGGATGCCTGCTCAGCGAGCATGACGAACTCGAGGAGCGCCTCGACGCCCTGGGCAAGCTCGTCTACCTCACCCCCGACGAGGCCCTCGAACAGCGCACGCTCAAGAAGCGCAAGCTCGCCGGTCGCGACCGCCTCGAGCAGATCCTGGCCGAGCACCGCGCCTGACGCGACCGTTGGCCTCGCGCGCGCGGCGGCGTATGATGCGCCGCCGACATCATGAGTAGCGACCGCAACAACGGGATCATCGCGCGCGAGGGCATCCCCTTCATCCTGCCACCCTTCCTGGCGGCCGGCCTGGCCGCGGCCCTGGCCGTGGGCGCGGGCATCCAGCCCATGTGCTGGGTGGCCCTGGCCCTGTTCGCGGTCACGTTCGCCGTGCTCTGGTTCTTCCGCAACCCCGAGCGCCACACCCCCGACGGCCCGGATCTGGTCATCTCGCCCGCGGACGGCCGCCTGCTGGACGCGGTGGCGCACAACGACACGCAGTGGGGCAACGGCGATTGCGTGAAGGTGAGCATCTTCATGGACGTGCGCGACGTGCACGTCAACCGCTCGCCGATCAGCGGCCGCATCACGAAGCACCGCTACGTGCCGGGCAGGTTCCTGGTGGCGAGCCTGGACAAGGCCAGCGAGGACAACGAGCGTTCCGGCCTGACGATCGTCGACGACCAGGGACGGATCCTGACCGTTGTCCAGATCGCGGGTCTCATCGCCCGTCGGATCGTCAACTGGCCGTCCGAGGGCGATCGCCTCGCGCGTGGCCAGCGCTACGGCCTGATCCGCTTCGGCAGCCGGGTCGAACTCTACCTCCCCCCAGGCACCGAGATCCGGGTCCAGCCCGGCGACAAGACGCGCGCCGGCGAGACCGTGATCGGCGTGCTCCCCCCCACCGGAGACGACGATGCAGAGACATGATGGCGGCCTGACCGTGGCCGTGGTCGGCGCCAGTGGCGCCGTGGGACGCGAGATGGTGGCTGTGCTGCAGCAGCGGGACTTCCCGTTCGGCGCACTGCGGCTGCTGGCCACAGAGCGCTCGATCGGCACCGCCCTGACCGTGCGCGGGCGCGACTGCCCGGTGGACGCGCTCGACCCGGCCGTGTTCGAGGAGGTCGACCTGGCCCTGTTCTCGGCCGGCGCCGGGCCCAGCCGCGAGCTGGCGCCCCTGGCCGCGGACGCGGGCTGCATCGTGATCGACAACTCGTCGGCCTGGCGCGACGACCCGGCCGTGCCGCTGGTGGTGCCCGAGGTCAACCCCGGCGAGCTGGCCCACTACCGCGAGACCGGCATCATCGCCAACCCCAACTGCTCCACCATCCAGCTGGTGGTGGCGCTCAAGCCCCTGGCCGACGAGGTGGGGCTGCGCCGGGTGGTGGTGACCACGTTCCAGTCGGTCTCCGGCGCGGGCAACCGGGCGATCCGCGAGCTCAGCGGCCAGGTGGGGAGGCTGCTCAACGGCCTGCCCATCGAGCCGGAGGTCCACCCCCACCAGATGGCGTTCAACTGCCTGCCCCAGATCGGGGAGTTCCGGGCCGACGGCTACACCACCGAGGAGTGGAAGCTGGTCTCGGAGACCCGCCGCATCCTCCGCATGCCCGATCTCGAGGTCACGCCCACCGCGGTCCGCGTGCCGGTGTTCTGCGGCCACGGCGAGTCCGTGTCCCTGCAGACCGAGGTCCCGATCGACGCGGACCGGGCGCGGGAGATCCTCGCGGAGGCGCCCGGCGTGGAGGTGCTCGACGACCCGGCGCGGGGTGTCTACCCGATGCCGGTGCACGCCACGGGCAAGGACGCGGTGTTCGTGGGGCGGGTGCGGAACGACCCGTTCCGCGACGACGTGCTCAACCTGTGGATCGTGGCGGACAACATGCGCAAGGGGGCGGCCCTCAACGCGGTACAGATCGCCGAACTGCTACAGGAGGAGTCCTGGTGAGACGCGCGCTCATCGCCGTGGCGCTGTGGCTGGCGCCGGCTGTGGCCACCGCCCAGCCGCAGGACCTGCGAGCGGTGCTGGACCTCGGCACCACGCCGGTGGCCCTCGCCGTGAGCGACGACGACCGCCTGGTGGGCATCGCCGGCTCGGACGGGGCCTTGCACGTGGTGGACACCGCCGACTTCGGCGCCACCCCCCTGTCGTCGTCGGCCTGTGGCACGGCCACCTCCATCGCATTCGCCCGCGTGGACGACGCGCCGCGGTTCTACCTCGGCTGTGGGGACGGCACCGTGGCCGCCATCGAGCTCGATGACAGCTCCGTGCCGGTGGTGGAGGCCGCGGCAGGCAGCTACGAGCTGGGCACGGGCTCCCTGGCCGGCATCGGCGTCACCGACGGCGGCACCCTCTTCGCGGTGGAGGACTCGGACGGCGAGTCCATCGTGCACAGCCTGGACCTGTCCACCGAGGACGTGGACGCGCTCACGGACTTCCCGCTGACCAGCATCTACACCTCCGAGAGCGTGGGAGCCACGCCGCTGGGCACCTACCTGGTCATGGGCAACGACCAGGGGCGGGTGACCAAGATGTACGACAGCGGCGGGCTGTACTACCTGTCCACCTACACGCTGATGGGGCTCGGCTCCTTCACCGACATGGCCCTGGTGGACGAGGGGTACGCCTACCTGGTGGAGAGCAGCGGCCTGCTGATCCAGTACTACCTCACCGGGGACTCCAGCTACATGACCCTGGCCACCGACCTGGGTACGCCCGCAGCCTTCGACGCCGTGCCCACCGCGGACAGCACCTGGTTCTACGTGGCCGACGACGCCGGCCTGGTGAGCGTGATCCCGTTCACCGGCGGCGATCCCGAGGTGGAGATCGACCTCGGCGCGAGCGTGAGCGGGGATCTCGCCGGCTCCTCGGCGGACGACGGGTACGTCTACGTGGGCGGTGCGGACGAGTCGCTGTTCGTGATCGGGGCCGGTCCCTGGGTGGAGATCTCCTCCCTCGACCCGGCGGAGCTGTACGAGGGTGAGTCCACCACCCTGACCTTCACCGTGGACGAGGACTGCAGCTACGACATCTTCGTGGGCGGCGATATCGACATGTCCGGCACCCACCTGTCGAGCTACGACGGCGTGGCCGAGGCGGGCGAGACCGTGCAGGTAGAGATCCCGGGGGACGACCTCGCCGAGGGCGACAACCGCCTGTTCGTGTTCGCCACGGCCGACGGGTACACCGGCCGCGACTCGGGCACGGTCTACCTCGACACGCCGCCGGACGCGGTGGCCGACCTGTCGCTCGGGTTCGGCGACGGCAAGCTGTACGTGCAGTGGACGACCAACGACGAGGCGGACATCTCCCACTACCTGATCCCGTTTGCCGATTCGTACTTCGACGAGTCCACCGGCGCGCCGGAGTTCTCGGTGATCGGCGCGGGCGTGGTGCACACCTCCCCGGCGACCGCGTCCCACGACGACACCGGCGTGGACGCCAGCTACACGCTGGAGGACCTGACCAACGGCGTGGAGTACTGCGTGGCCATCTACGCGGTCGACGAGGGGGGGCAGGTGGGCCCCTGGTCGGAGACCGTGTGCGACGAGCCCGAGCCCACGAGCGGCTCGGGGGACGACCTCGGCTACTGCGGGACCTGCGGGACCACCACCGCCGCGCGGGGCGCGGCCCTGCCGCTGGGACTGGCCGCGCTGCTGTGGCTGCTGCGCCGCCGGACCGGGCGATGAACGGCGAACGCCGCACCCTCCGCCTCACCCTGGAGTACGACGGCCACCAGTTCCACGGCTGGCAGGTCCAGCCGGATCGTCGCACCGTGCAGGGGGAGGTGGAGCGGGCGCTGGAGGTGCTGCTGCGCCACCCGATCCGGGTGATGTGTGCGGGCCGCACCGACGCGGGCGTGCACGCCCTGGCCCAGGTGTGCACCGCGCGGACCGACAGCGAGCTGTCGACCGGGCGCATCCTGCGCGGCCTCAACGGGATACTCCCGCGCGACGTGGCCGCCGTGGGGGTGCAGGACGCGTCCCCGTCCTTCCACCCCCGGTACGACGCCACCGGAAAGCACTACCGCTACCGCATCCTGCGCCGCGCGGGCCGGCCGGTGCTGCGTCGCAACCGCTGCTGGCACCTGTGGGGCGAGCTCGACGTGGCCGCCATGGCCGAGGCCCTGGGCCACCTGTGCGGGGAACACGACTTCAGCGCCTTCCGCGCCGCGGACTGCCCCAATCGCGATCCGGTCAAGGACCTGCGGGTGGCTGCGATCCGCGTCGGTGGGGAGCCCTACCTGGACGTCGACCTGGTCGGTAGCGGCTTCCTCAAGCACATGGTGCGCGTGGTGATCGGCACGGTGGTCGAGGTCCAGGTAGGGCTCCC
>CAZXHG010000274.1:0-13333 GCA_964639985.1 uncultured Rickettsiales bacterium | reverse complement strand
ACGAAGTCCTCCCGGAAGATCCACGGCTCGATCACGACCACGCCACCGGGGACCAGCGCCCCGGCAAAGGAGGCCGTCGCCTGCCGCAGCCGGTCCACGTCGGTCATGTAGCCGATGGACGAGAACAGGCACAGCAGGGCGTCGAAGGGCTGATCCACGCTCAGGTCGGCCATGTCCGCGGTGAAGAACGACACGTCCGGCAGCCGCTCGCGGGCGATCTCGAGCATGCCCTCGTTGAGATCCGTGCCGCTCAGCTCGAAATCGTCGACCAGGTGTTCCATGTGGCGCCCGGTCCCGCAGGCGACCTCGAGGACGCGGGCACCCGGCGCGACGCCAGCGTTCAGCAGCAGCATGCGGAGGCGCTTCGCCTCGGTCGCGTAGTCCTTCCACGCGTAGATCCGATCGTAGAATCCGGCGCGCTCTCGATAGCTGGCGTGACCCATGGGCGTTCCCCGGAGAAAGACGTATCCTACACGGGATGGGACACCTCGAGATCCTGCGGATGATGGCCGACATGCCCGAATGGGAGTGGCCGGAGGACACGCGGCTGATGGTGCTGCAGGCCCTCCGCGACGACCGGGCCGAGGTCCGTGGGCTGGCCGCTGGACACGCAGCGGGGGTGATGGACGACGAGGTGGGCGGCGAGCTGCTGCGGGTGCTGCGCGGGGACGGCGACCCGGGCGTGCGTGCTGCGGCCGCGACCTCATTCGGACCGGCGCTGGAGGAGTGCGACGCCGAGGAGGTGGCCCTGGGGTTCGACGAGGACCTCCCCCTGAGTCGCTACCTGTTCGTGGAGGTGCGCAAGGCGCTGCACCAGGTCTACTGCAGCGCCGAGGTGCCGGACCTGGTCCGGCGGCGCGCGATCGAGGCGGCGGTCCGCGCGCCGGAGCCGTGGCTCGACGGCGCAGCTCGCGCTGCGTTCGCGTCCGGGGACGCCGGCTGGCGGACCACGGCGGTGTTCTGCATGGGCTGGCTCGACGGGCACGAGCCCTCGATCCTCGAGGCCCTGGAGGACGGCGACATCGACGTGCGGCGGGAGGCGATCCGGGCGGCCGGCCGCTGCAGCCTGCCCCAGGCCTGCCCGGAGCTGATGCGCGTGGCCGGCACGCCGGCGTTCGAGCGCTCCCTGCGCCTCGTCGCCGTGGAGTCGCTGGCCTTCATGGAGAGCCCGGCCGCGGGGGATCTGCTCCAGTTGATCTCGCGGGGCTCTGACGTGGAGCTGGCGGACCTCGCCGGGTGGGCGCTGGAGCAGCGAGAGCTGTTCCGTTCGAGCGGGGATCCGGACGACGACTGGGACGGTTTCTAGCCTCGGACGCGGCCACGCCCGCCTCGGATCACCAGTGCACGATGCAGATGCCGTCCAGGTCCATGTGCAGCGAGTTTGCGTTGCTGGTGTTGCAGCCGGAGCCCGTGTTGGGATCGCCGTTGTGGAACGAGGTGCAGTGGCCGTCCTGGTACATCGGGCAGTAGTGGTGCAGGGTCAGGAGGTTGTCCTCGCCGGCCATCATCGAGAAGGTGCCCACGTAGATCGATGAGGCCGGGGTGCCGTTGTTGTCCGAATCCCCCACCACGTAGTACAGGCCGCAGTTGGGTGACACCGGGTAGCCGCTGGGGTTCACCGAGTTGGTCACCGTGATGTAGCCGCTCTCGTTCATCTGGCTGCTGCCGCTCTCGGCGAGCTGGCTGTCGTAGATCTCGTACACGCCGTCCACGGGTACGTTGATGATGGCCCAGTCCTCGGTGTCCGACGTCGTGATCACCACCCAGCCGTCGCCGTCCGAGTCGGTGACCGTGGCCGAGACGCCGTTGGGGCAGTCCTCGTCCTCGGCGTCGTCATCGTCATCATCATCGTCGTCGCCATCGTCGCCAGCGTCGTCGTCGTCGCCGTCGTCGTCGTCCTGGCCGGGACCGGTGTCATCGTCGTCGTCGTCCTGGCCGGGGCCGGTGTCGTCGTCGTCGTCCTGGCCCCAGCCCGTATCGTCGTCAGCCTCGCCGCTACCGTCGGTGTCGTCATCGTCGTCGTCGCCGAGGTATGGGTCGTCGCCGCCGTCCTCCCACACGTCGTAGTCCGAGCAGGACGCGCCGAGCAGCAGCGAAACGGCGACGAGGACCAGCCAGCTGCAGCGGACGAAGGTGGAATCCATGGTGTCCTCCTCGCGGGGCTCCCTCCCACACGACCATCCTATGCGGGCGCCCACCCGCTGGATGAACGCTGTGGTGAAGGAGAGGCGCAGCCCGTCACTGCCGGCGGTATGTGGTGTCGAACCTCACCGGCATGGGCATGCGGTCGCTGTCCATGGAGAACGCGACGTGGAGGACCTCGCCGTCCTCGGAGAGCCGGAACACGTAGGTGCCTGCGCCCACCTTCTGCCGTCCCACGGCGTAGATCGTGCCGTTCAGCCACCGGCGCGCCATGGTCATGGGCTCGCCCTGGTGCTCGAACAGGATCGGCGTGCCGTCCAGGGGCGTCGTCCACGAGCGGCCGTCGTCGATGCTGATCGTGATCTCGTCGCCCTGTACGGCGATGTCGAAGATCTCCGAGATGTGGGTGGCTGCGCGCAGACGCCGACGCGCCGTCCCGCGGATGACGCGGCTCATCTCCGCGACCACGGTCTCGATCGCGTCGAGGCGTGACTGCTGCTCGGCGTCGCCGCCGACCCAGACGTACAGGCCATCGAAGCGCTCCACGCCGTCGTAGGGCGATGGGCCCTCGTCGGCGTGAGCGGGATGCTGAAAGCTCAGGGCGAGCGCGAGAACCCAAACCGCACAGGTCAGTCGCACATCGGTCCTCCCCGGAGCTGGACCGCGGATGATCCTAGTGGTTCGCGCGCGGATTCACCAGTTACCTCGCAGTTACCCCGCGCCCGGGCCCGCCGGGACGGGGCGCGGATCGCTTCCCCGCGCGGGTCGTGCGTGGTACGAAGCCCGCAGGGAGGCGAGCGCATGACGCGAGGACCCCGGGACCGCGCCGCGGCCGATGGCCGTCACTTCGGGATCGGCGTGTTACAGCCCAAGCGGGTCGCCAACCTCGGCGTGCTGTGGCGCTCGGCGCAGGTGTTCGGGGCCTCGTTCATCTTCACCATCCGCGACCGCTTCCCACCCGAGGCCCGCCGGGATCTGGTGGCCGCGGATCCCGCCCTGGGTCGGCCCGAGGACGTGGGCCGCAGCTGGGAGCACGTGCCCTACCTGACCTTCCGCTCGGTGGAGGAGCTGCGCGAGGCCATGCCCGTGGCGCGGCTGGTCGGCGTGGAGGCGGCCGAGGGGGCGCACCCCCTGCCGGGCTACGAGCACCCGCGCCACGCCGTGTACCTGCTCGGCTCGGAGATCGACGGGCTGACCCCGCCGGTGCTGGAGCAGTGCGATGACCTCGTCGCGATCCCGTCCGCGTTCTCGCTCAACGTGGCCGCGGTCGGCACGGTGGTGCTGTACGATCGACTGGCCAAGGGCGGGTGATTGCTGCACGCTGGAAGGACAACGAGGGGAACACCATGCACACCACATGCCCGACCTGGCTGCTGGTCGCGGCCGCCCTGCTCGTGCTGGCTGGCTGCCCGACCGACGCGGCCGACGATGACACCACCGCGGCCGACGACGACGACACCACCGCGGATGATGACGACGACGACTCGGCGGGCGACGATGACGACTCGGCGGGCGACGACGATGACACCACCCCGGTGGGGGAGTGGCTCCAGGTCGCGACCGGCGACTTCCATACCTGCGGTGTGCACGGCGACGGCTCGGTCGAGTGCTGGGGTCTGGCCGACGCCGGGGTGACCGCCGATCCGTCCGGTACCTTCACCACGGTGGGCAGCGGCTGGGACCACAACTGCGGCTTGCTCGACGACGGCACGGTGACCTGCTGGGGCTGCTTCGAGATGGCCGGCGTGGCCGCGTGCGAGGCACCCACCGGCACCTTCGACCAGCTGGCCAGCGGGCGCGGCCACACCTGCGCCCTCGACGCGGCCGGCGCGGCCACCTGCTGGGGCGACGACGGGGACGGCCAGTCCGCAGCGCCACAGGGCGAATTCACCCTGGTCGACGGGGGCATGGGCACCAGCTGTGGCCTGCTCGCGGACGGCACCATCGAGTGCTGGGGCGCGGAACTCGGCACCGTCCCGGACGGCAACTACGTCCACCTGTCCGTGGGGCGCGAGCACGGCTGCGCCGTGGGATCGGATGGGGACGTGGACTGCTGGGGCTGCACGCCGCCCACCTTCTCCAGCGAGTGCGATCCACCGGACTACGCGTTCGTGGCCGTGGCTGCGGGCTTCGGCAACTTCACCTGCGGGATACGCGACAATGGCGACATCGAGTGCTGGGGCGACGAACCGGACGGCACCGATCCGCCGTCGGGCGACTTCGTGCAGCTCGACGCTGGCGAGGAGCACGCCTGTGCGCTGACCGTGGACGGCGACATCGAGTGCTGGGGCTCGGACGACTGGGGGCAGCTCTCCGGGGGCGAGACCTGGTCAAGTGACGCGGACCCGCCGCCGGCGGACTCCGGCTACACCTGCGCCGACAGCGAGCCCAACGACAGCGACTACACCGAGTCTCCGCCCTACGCCGAGGCCACCGAGTGCGAGGATCTGATCAGCGGATCGGGGCTGTCCGACCTGGTCACCGGCGACCTCGAGACCATCGTGCAGGATACATGGGAAGGGGACAGCGACACGTACCACTTCTTCACCCAGGGACCCGGGTACGTGAGCGGCTCGCTGCACTGGCCCGACCCCTACGCCGACCTCGACTGGCTGTTCCTGTGCTGGTACGGCGACGCGAAGAACCCCGAGGCCTGGTACACGGTGATCCCCACCGAGGACACGGCCTGGCTCAACTATCCCGAGCAGGGCACCTCGATCGTGCCCCTGCCGCCGAACACCGAGTGCTACGCCTGGGTGGTGGGGTACACGGGCGCGGACGGCCTGGACTACGAGCTGCGCCTGTGGATCGACGACACGCCCTGAGCCGGATCAGTCCCCCGCCCCGGGGGTGACCCAGACCGCGTGCAGCTCCAGGGGACGGACCTGGAACGGGACCGCGTCCGCGCCCAGCCGCCGTACCGCGTACAGGGGCGTGCCCTGCTCCATGCACTGCTGCTCCAGCGCCATCAGCTCGCGGGTCACGGCCTCGGGACGCAGTCCGGTCATGAACTCCAGCAGCGCCAGTTCCTCGGCCGCCGGCATGCCGAGCAGGGGATCGAGCCACACGGCTCCGTCCTCCTCGGCCACCCGGGCGAGCTGCTCCTGGAGGCGGGGATCCTGCTGGTCGAACGCCCCCACAGGGTAGTCCAGCATGGGTGCGTCACAGGGGTACAGGTGACGGAAGTAGCGCAGCTGGTGGAAGTCGGCGGTCAGCACCAGGTCGGCCTCGCCAGCGTGGTCGTGGTAGCGCTTGTTGATCTGGTACACGCACCCGCCATCGGACCAGTAGCGGGAGACGCCGGGGGCGTTGGAGACGAGCAGCGCGCCCGCCACCACCGCGGCGATCGGGATGCGGGCCGGGGTCAGGCACAGGGGCGCGCACCCTGCCAGCACGCCGGCGCAGGGCAGCGCCCACAGCCAGAACTCGTTGGACGTCGGCTCCCACAGCACGGTGACCGCCGCCTGCAGCCCGGCCCAGCCCAGCAGCATCCACAGCCCGGCAGGCACCTGCTCGGCGCGCGCCATCCGGCGGATCCCCGCCATTGCCGAGGCCAGCAGGGCGCCAGCGGCGATCGCGGTCAGCGGGATCTGGCCCAGGAGCAACCCGCGCGGCAGGTCCTTCAGCAGGTACCAGTCGTCGAACGTGAGCTTCAGCGGGAACACCGTGGCGAGCGCCTCGCGCGCCCCGGGCAGCGCCTGCGCGTAGTCGGTGAAGACCACCGCGCGGACCAGGCCGACCCCCGCGTAAAGGGGCGTGGCCGGTTGCAGCTGCTCGTAGGGCAGCCGCTGCAGCCACGCGCCGTATCCCAGCACGAAGGTCAGCGCGCCGTGGTCGGGCCGCGCCACCAGCCACGCCGCGCCGTAGGCCAGGCCGAGCAGCCCGGCGATCGGCAGCCCGTACAGGGCAGCGCGGGTGATGCGGCTGCCCCGGGTGGGTCCGCCGGCGACGAGCAGGACACCGGTGATCGCCGCGGCGAGGGGGAGGAGCGCCTGGTGGTGCAGCACGGCACCCACGGCGGCCAGCGCCGCCACGAGCAGCCAGCGCACGGGGTGGGTGGAGGCCGTGGCACGATCCGCGGCCGCCAGCGACACCGTGGCCAGGGCGATCGCGGGCACGTAGATGTCCGTGACGATGGCGTATGCCCAGTACCCGTGGGTGAATGCCGTACAGGCCATGCCCGCCAGGGCTGCGGCCAGGGAGCCGGTCCAGCGGTGCACGAGCGCGCCCACCGCGGCCACCCCCACCACCCCCAGCAGCGCCACGTACAGCTTGAACAGGGCGATGGTGGCCAGCAGCCCCCCCTCGCCGGTCAGCCCCAGCAGCACGATCACCCCGTGCATGGGGTGGATCGCGAGGTGGTGGACCTGCACGTCCACACCCTGCCACGCGGACACCGCCGCGGGCAGGGAGTCCTCGGCGTACATGAAGTTCTGGGAGTTGCCCACCAGCCACAGCAGCAACAACAGCAGCGACGCGATGCCCACGACCACGGCGGGTCGCGGGGATCCATCCGTGCGTTCACCCGAGTTGCGACGGTGCATGCAGCCTCCGCGCCCAGGTCGGGACGGGACCTGCGGCTCGCTGGCGGGCCGAGGATAGCAGACCCCGGGGTGGCCGCGGGGAGAAGGGGGTAACATGGCCGCGTGACGCACGAGGGACCGAGACGCGGCCGTCGCACCGGACGCAGGATCGCCCTGGCGGCGGGGGCGGCCCTGGTCGGCTGGGTCCTGCTGGAGCTGGTGGGCCGGTGGCTCGTGTTCGGCGGCACGCCGTACTTCGTGAACGACGTCGATCATCGCCTCGAGCCCAACGGCGACGACGTCAACGCCGACGGGATCCGTTGCCAGTTCGACTCCGGCGAGTTCACGGCGGCCTCGTTCAACGTCCTGGCCCTGGGGGACTCGTTCACCTTCGGGACGGGCGTGCAGGACCACGAGGCCTGGCCGCAGCAGCTCGAACAGCGGGTGCGCGGCCGCGCCGACCTGGCGCCGGTGCGGGTGGTCAACATGGGCTGGGTGTCGTCGTCGCCGCTGCTGTCGCTGCGTCTGCTGCGGGACCTCGGTGATCGCTACCATCCCGACCTGGTCGTGCTCGGGCTGGACATGACCGACTTCGGGGACGACCTCAAGTACGAGCGGCTGCTGCACCGGCGCGGCATCTATCACCTGGTCGGCGTGGCGCCGGTCACCTTCTGGGGGGTGCGCCAGGTGCTGACGCTGCCGCCGCTGCGCGGCCTGCACCTGCGGGTGTACGGGTTCCCGGCCGAGCGGTTCTTCGTCACCAACCAGTCCCTGGAGCGGTCGCGCGCGCTCATGGAGGCCACGCTGGGCAACCTCGACGGGATCCACGCGTGGAGCCGGGACGAGCTCGGTGCGGACTTCGTGCTGGTGGTGATGCCGCGGTGCTACCAGTACAGCGACCGGGAATCACCGGCCAGCTGGGAGCGCGGCGCCTACGAGCCCCTCGGGCCGCACGTGCTGGAGCCGTTCCGGTTCTTCGAGGAGGTCGCGCCCGCGCTACCGTATCCGGTGCTCTCGGCGTTGCCCGCCTTCCAGCAGACCGACGTGTTCCCCACCTGCCTGGACGACGACCCCCACTGGACTGTGGCCGGGCACGGGGTGGCGGCCGGGGCGGTGCTCGAGGGCCTGGTCGGGCTCGAGGTGCTGCCGGTCCGGCCGACGGTGGCCCCGCTCCAGCCGGCGGTGTCCCCGGCTCAGGGGCCCTGAGCCTCCCGGTCCAGCACGCCCAGCCAGGCCACGGCCTGCTCCCGCACGAGCGGATCCGGATGGTGCCGTGCGAGCCACAGCAAGGGCTCGGCTGCGGCCCGGTCCCCCAGGGCGGCGGCGCCGAATCCGTGCACGTGTGCGCACTCGGCGTCGCCGAGCTCCGTGCAGAGCCACGCCAGGTCGGCCCGGAGCGTGGAAGGCGCGGCGTCGTCCAGGCTCGTCACGGCCTGCTCGAGCAGTGCACGGGCCTCGTCCCGGGGCCAGTCGTCCCCGAGCAGCACCGGGCCGGCCACGGCGACGTCCGCCAGGCTGCCTTCGCGGACGGCGGGTGTGAGCAGGTCCACGGCCTCGCGCGGCCGCCCGCCCGCGACCAGGGCGCGAGCGCGGGTGCGGCGCGCGGCACCGGCGAACGACCGGCTGGCGCGCGCTGGTGGCACCAGGGCCAGCGCCTGCTGGGGATCTCCGTCACACCGTACCTCGTGCTCTGCGCGCAGCCAGGTGAGGAACGGGGACTCGCCGAGCTCGGCGAGGCGGCCGATCTCGGCTTCGCCCACCCCGTCGGCGCAGAATCCGGGCGCGATGTAGTCCGTGCCGCAGGGCTCCAGGCCGTACAGGGGCAGGCCCTGTCCCCCGGGGACGAACGTGGTGTGCTTCGCCTCGATCACCACGGGCACCCATCCCGCCGGGACCGCGTCGCACGCCGTGGAGTGGCGTTCCAGCACGAGCGCGTCGGGATCGAAGCGATCCAGCGCGCGCGGGAAGGCCTCGGCCCGTTCCAGCAGGGAACGGGCCACCAGGTACTCCGCGTCGCCGTAGTGCAGGGGGACCCTCGTGTCGAGCAGTACGCGGGCGCGCCCGTCGAGCCAGAAGCCGATCTGGGCGCCTGCGGGCATGCTGGCCACCACGCGCAGGTCGGGCCGCTGGGTACCCAGCCACGCGGCCGCTGCCTCGGGGTGGTAGCCTTCGGCCAGCCCCCACGCCAGCAGGGGGCCCCGCCGCCGGTCCGTGGCGCGGCCCACCGACACCAGGAACAGCGCGGCCAGCAGCACGGCGATGACGGTCGTGGCGCGCTGGCGTGCCAGGGAGGTGTGCAGCGCGGTGCCGCCCTGCACGGCCAGTGGTACGGCCAGGATCGCGGCCGCGGACACGAACCGCACCGCGGTGGCGAACAGCAGCACGCCGAACAGCGCCAGCAGCAAGTCGCGGGTCCACAGCCGGCGGGCCGCCACCATGCCGCCCAGCGCGATGCCCCACAGCGCAACGTACCCGGCGCCGTAGGGGCTGCGCGACGGATCGAACGACGCCCAGGTCGGCGGCTGCATGTCCGCGACGTGGCCCGCGGCGTACCCGCCCGCGTGATCGAGGATGTACGCGGGCAGGTGCAGCCCGTACGCGCTGGTGGCCAGGGCCCCGACGAGCGCGGCCAACACCAGCAGGTCGGGGGTGCGCTCCCGCAGGTCCAGCCGCAGGGGTATCCCCTGCAGGGCGAAGACCACCGGGCCCAGCACGAAGCTGCCGTGGACCTGGACCCACAGCAGCTGAACGGCGATGAGGCACGCCCCCACGACCCACCGCTGCTGGCCGTGGGCGGTGCGCCACTGCCGGGCCAGGGCGATGAACAGGGGCAGCAGCAGCATGAACATCGCCTGGGGCCGCACGCGGAGACGCGCCATGGCCAGACCGAGGGCGAGCGCAGTGACCAGCGCCACGGCGGCCATGGCCGGGTGGGGTCGGCCGGGCTCACCCTGGCGGGCGAGACCCACCAGGGCCAGGGCCGTGGCCGCGGCCACGGCCGAGGTGAGCAGCACCAGGATCGGCCAGCCTCCCACCTGCCAGGCCAGGTACGTGCCCACGCTCCACAGCCACTCGGGCACGACCGCATCCGCCCCGAACTCCAGGAATGCCATGGGCTCGGGCACCACCCGCGACCCGCTCGCCAGCGCGGCCCTGCCCTGGGCGAGGTGCCAGAACGGGTCGCTCTCGTGCACGGGGTGCAGGGCGAAAAGCGCGCCGGCAACGGCGAGCAGGGTAGCCCACAGCCGGGCACCGGCAGAGCCCGGGATCGCGCTCACGGGGCGTCCGTCAGGGGACGCGCGTCGGGTCGAGTCGCCCACCTCGACAAGGGTATACCGCATCGGGCGCGGACGGGTGCGGGGTGGGTCCGCGGCGGACTCAGTCGTCGAGCAGGAACAGGTCCTCGAGCTCGATCTCGAGGAAGGACGGCTGCTCGTGCGCGCCGACCCAGTCGTCGCCGGTGCCGCTCTCGTACGACACGCGGATCACGAGGTTGGTGGCGTCGAAGGCCAGGTCCCACACGTTGCTCGTGCGGGCCCCGGTCACGCGGGACATCATCTCGACCTCGTCGAGGCCGATGGGCATCGGCGTGCCGCCGTTGTCCTCGATCACCGTGGCGTCCCAGGCCTCGTAGGCCTCGCCCGCGGCATAGGCCTCGGTCATCTCCCAGAAGGGCTTGTACCGCTCGCGGTAGGCGCCCGAGTAGTTCATCAGGCCCGTGCCGTCGCCGCTGAACGGGCCCTGGGAGGCGGACTGGTGGATGCGCACGCCGTAGTTGAGCGCCGAGTCGCCGCGGAACACCGCGCAGTCCGAGGTGAAGCCGGTCTGCACGGGCATGCCGTCCTCGGGGCCCGCGACCTCGGTGTAGCGGCCGTGGGCGTCGACGATCAGGTCCTCGGCCGACGCGCAGGGATCGTTGCAGGCGAAGTAGCGCACGCCGGCCTCGCCGTCGATCTCGACCGCGTCCTGCTCGAGGTTGGCCAGCTCCGGGCTGTCCGCGTCGGTCAGCACCGTGTCCACGTCCCCCTCGTAGGTGTAGCGGTACAGGGTGGTGTCCACCGAGCAGTCGTGGCGGTTGCGCATCACGGCCAGGGACACGCCGTTCATCTCGAAGGCCGCGGCCTCGGCGGCCGCGCCGCCACCCGCCGGATCGCCCCAGCCCAGCACGCCGGCCACGCCCACGGTCGGGGCCTGCTCCAGCACCTCCAGCGCCGACTCCACGTCCGTGGCGTGCTGCAGCACCCGGCTGCCGCGCAGCAGGGCCGACTCGGTGGCCAGTCGCTCCATGGGCGTGGACGACTGGGCGTTGCCGATGCTGACGCCCTCGCGGTTGATGCCCGCCAGGCCGCCCAGGGTCATGCCCGCCCACGACACGGTCACGAACGGGATCCCCTCGTCGGGCACGAACGCGGCCACGTTGCCGTACCTGTAGATGCCGGTGCCCGCGGAGAAGTCCATGTTGCGGGTGCCGTACAGCGCGCCGCCCTCGGTGCGGTCGCCCCACGCGGCGTAGGAGGAGCAGTTGAACAGTCCGGGCTCGCCCGGCACGTCGGACGGGTCGATGATGGCCTCGAGCGCCGCGGCGAGCTCGTCGGCGGTCTGGCTCGACGAGGCGTCGGCCTGGCGGCCGTAGTAGTCCAGCAGCTCGTCGCTGTAGCCCTGGCTGACCAGGTTGGCCAGCCCGATGATGTCGTCGCCGTCGAGGTGCGAGGACACGGCCAGCTCGGCGAAGCCCACCAGCCGGCGGATGAACGTGGTCGTGTTCACGTCGCCCGACCCGTACTCGTGGCCGCCGGCGTGCATGCCGTCCGCGATCCCCTGCAGCAGGTCGAGGTGCTCGGTGGGTGTGTGCGGCTCGAAGTGGCCCCAGATCTGGTCCAGCAGGGCGCCCACGACCTCGTCGGCCTGCTCCGGGTCGGTGGCCCCCAGCTCCTCGCCGATCTCGCCGATGTACGTCCACCACAGGTCCAGCAGGTACGGTCCCAGCAGGCGCCCGTACTGGTAGCCCATCTCGTACTGCGAGCCCTGGACCCGGATGACGAGCAGGTCGTCGCCCCACGGCCCGGGGGTGGTGGCGAGCACGCCGGTCCCCTCGGTGTCGATCACCGTGCCCACGACCCACTGGTCGACGACGCTCGTGTCGTCGTCGTCGTCCGTCGCGGCGCTGTCGTCGTCGTCGTCCCCCTCGCAGGCCAGGCCGGTGACGAGCAGGGAGATCACCGCCAGGGCGATGAGCAGGTGGCGCAGCAGATCGGTGCGTGGGGTCATGAGATCTCCTCGCGCGGGCGCGGCGCCCGCCGGATCGTAGAGATAGCCGCTCGATCGGGGAAAGGGAAGGGGAAGCCCCCGGGGTGGGGCGGGTCCAAACGCGCTACCATGCGGGCCATGAGACGAACCTGGCTGCCGTGGATGTCGCTGACCTGCGTGCTCCTGTGGGGGTGCCCGGGGGACGATCCGGTGGACGACGACACAGGCAGTGACGATCCCCTCGCGGCGTTGCCCGTGTGCGCGAGCGATCCCACCGCCGACCTGCACATCGACGGCATCGACCCACCGCTGAGCGACAGCGAGGACTACGAGATTCCCACCAGCGCAGAGCTCGACGCGATGCGGGGCTCGATCCGGAGCCTGCTCGACGGCGACGGCGAGGAGGCGCTGGACCTGGCGGGGGATGCTGGCTACCGGCTGTGTCGCGGCGAGGGGGACGAGGCCGAGATCGTGCTGTGGCGGCCCGAGGCGGACGGCGAGGGCGGGGCCTGGATCGTGCTGCGCACCGGCGAGGCCCGCCCCCTGATCCTGGGCACACCTCACGCCTGGCTGGAGTACGGCGTGCTCGACGAATGCCTGCTCGCCTTCGAGCAGCTCGGCGCGCGGGCCCTGATCGTGACCGGCACCCACCGCTGCGCCAACGCCACGCCGTCAGGGTGCAGCGGCTCGACCCTGGTCTGCCTGGCCGGGGACGAGGACTACCGTGAGTCGGACATGGCGCACGTGGTCGACAGCCACTACCAGGTGGCCCACGAGGCGCTGGGCGACCACTTCGCCAGCCACTGGGTGATGTCCGTGCACGGCTTCCCCTACAGCGGCATCAGCGTGTCCAACGGCACGCACGAGGATTCGGACGAGGGGACGCCGGTGGCGTTGTTCGCGCAGGCGCTGATGGACGCCTACCCGGGCGAGTACGTCACCTCGTGCAACGACTTCCCCGGCGCCGTGGTCGACCGCCGCTACTGCGGCACGACCAACGCCCAGGGGCGGTACGTCAACGGCTCGCCAGAGCCCTGTACGCAAGCCGCGTCATCGGCGGAGGAGCGGTTCCTGCACCTGGAGCAGCACCTCAGCATCTGGCCGGAGCCCCAGCCGGTGATCGATGCCCTGGACTCGGTGGTGCCGGCCGCGGAGTAGGCCCGGTCAGAGCAGCAGCTCCCCGTTGATCACGTCGGTGGTGTGCATGGTGTCCTCCGCGACGACGACCGTAGGGTAGTCCCCTGGACGCGGCCCGAGCAGTCATTCCTGTCCGCTGTTGCGGACGCGATCGGTATACTCCGGTCGCGGAGGAACCTGGCATGCGCGAATTCAGGTGGTTCTGGACGGTGGTCCTCGGGTTGGGGCTCGCCCTCGGGGGGTGCTCATCGGGGGATGACGACGATGACGACGACGCCAGCGAC
>CAZXHG010000273.1:0-13463 GCA_964639985.1 uncultured Rickettsiales bacterium | reverse complement strand
GCACTATCGGCTCCTGGTCCATGGTCTGTTGTCGTGGACTGCGGCGAGTGTCCCCTCGCTCAGTCCGCGTCCCCCATCACGGAGAGTGTACCAGACGGCACGGTTGACGCCGCCGCAGCCGTCCACCCATCCTACCAGCGAGGGAGGCGCACGATGACCATCCGGACGAGGGCGATCACCTACCTGCGCGAGCAACTGCGCGATCCCGAGCTGCGGTGAGTCCTGGGCATCACGGCTGCGGGCCTGCGGTGTCGGCCAACCCCGGTGGCCACGTCCCGGTTCTTCCCGCCATCGAAGTCATGGACCAAACGCTCGGCCTGGGCGATCACCCTCGCGGAGCAGAAGCTCGACGGCCCTGGCAAGCTGGTCTTCGTGTGCGAGCGCGAGGATGGAAACGGATTCCACGTCCTCGGCGTGCCGCGGCCGTGGCTGCGGGACCACGCGGTCCGGTTCGACCGCTCCGATGGCAAGTACCGCCTGTTCCTGTCCGCCAAGGCCGGTGAGCTGTTCACCGAGGTCCGCGGTACCGGGCGGGTCGGCTTCTCGGAGTGGCTGGTCGACTCAGCCTGAACGGCGGCGGACTCGTGGCAGCGGTGGGACAGCCCAGAACGCGAAACAGCTTCGCTCGGCCCCTAGATACCGGAACGCGCGCGTGGGATTTCAAGCTCATCGGGCTTCGGGGTAGACTGCCTGACCTAGCCTGTGTGCGGAAGCAGGCGGGGAGGAGTTTCTCATGGAGCCTGTCTTTTTCTGTCCGGAGTGTGGAGAGGTCTACGGCACGAAGTACCCCGGTACGTTCAAGTGCAGGCGGTCTGGCTGCAGCGGAAATCTGCGGAAGGGTGAACCAGACCAATGCCCACATCAGTCAGACAGCGGCGGCCCGAGCCGCTCGGCTACTCGGGACCCGGCTAGCTTTGAGTTCGTCTGTAGGGAATGCGGCGTCCGCTACGGCAAATCCTATCCCGGCTTCTGGCACTGCCAGGAACCGGGCTGCGGAGGCGACCTGCACCGAGGCGTACCGTCTGCCGGTTCGCAGCGGTCGGCGCGGGCACTGGAGAAGGAACCCCCAGGGGCCACCATCTTCTTCTGCCCAGAGTGCGGAAAGATCTATCCTGCCGGTTTCCCTGGTTTTTGGCAGTGCAACGTCCCAGGGTGTGGGAAAAACCTAAGGAGTCGTCCGTCACGCACTCCGCCGACCAAAACCACTCGGCAGCAAGCCTCCGTCGTCGTTCACGAGCCCCGATTGCGCTTCCACTGCTCGCAATGTGGCGCTCGGTTCACCGAGCTGCCGACGGGAGCTCGCTGTCCTTGGTGCAAGGTGCCACTGGACTCCGGGCCAGGACGGGGGGTGGAGGAGTACGAAGTCCAGCGGATCGAACAAAAAAACAGGCCGCTGGCCGTGGGCGACCACATCCGCATCGTGTCGCGCTGGCTAGTGTACGGGCATCACGGCATCTACATCGGCAACGGGAAGGTCATCCACTACCACGATAGCTACTACAGACAATGGAAGGCAGAGGTCAAGGTGGCTTCACTCCTGGAATTCACCGACAAACAGCCGATGGCCAACATCCGCATCGTGGAGTACGAAGACGAAGTCTACTCCCCCGAGGAGGTCGTGAAACGGGCGAGACGCCGACTCGGCGAGCGGAAGTACAGCCTCAGAACCAACAACTGTGAACACTTCGCGACGTGGTGCAAGACGGGGAAGGCGCGCAGCAAGCAGGTGGAGCGGGCGACGGTCGGCGTCACCGTGGGTGCGGGAGGACTTCTTATTGGTGCCGCCGGTCCGATTGCAGGGGTAGCAGCCGGTGCCGCAGTGGCTGTCAAAGAGACGCTCGACTAGCGGCTGTATAGTAGTCCCAGGCACGGTGGATGGGTACGACGACTCAGCAGATGAGCCGAGCACGGGCAATGCGGAGACGGACGAGACGACCGTGAGTTTGCGTCTCGCGGCCTGGAACATCGCCCACCAGATCCGTCAACGGTCGGTGCCGAAGGCAGCGATCGACGCGCTGCTCTCCCTCGGACCTGACGTGCTCGTGCTCACCGAGTACGTGCCCGGCCCCGACCACGAACGAGTCGTGGCCGACCTGGGCGACGCAGGCTTCGCCAGGGTGCACATGTCCGACCGGGTCGAGCGCCAGAATCAGGTGCTGGTCGCCACGCGCACGCCGTCGCGCCGCGGGTACATCACGCCGCCGGGGTCGCGGCCGCAGGTGCCGCCCAACCTGCTGCACGTGGTCACGCCCCCGATGCACGTGGTCGGGTTGCGCATCCCGATGTTCGTGCGCGGCGACACCCAGGGTGAGCACGAGTACCGAGAGTGGCTGCGAGAGCAGGCGCCTGAATGGGGTCAGCGGCCCACGGTCGTCATTGGTGACATGAACGCCGACCCAGCCACGCGCAACTGGCGCGGCAGACTGCTCGTGAGCTACGTGACCGACGGCTGGACCGTCGTCTCGCCCACCGAGGGCTGGAGCTACTTGGGGAAGACCGGCCACACCTCGCGCATCGATCACGCGCTGCTATCGCCGGGGCTGGTAGCTACGTGCACGAGGTACGTGACCGAGGTAGGGGGGTACGCCTTCGCTGGTGTGCCGGGTGCTCTATCGGATCACGCGGTACTCGTGGTCGACGCGGAGAAGATGGGCGGCCCAACACACCAGGGCTCAGATATGGCCGGAGAGTGACTCGCCGACCTACAGGCAAACGACCGCGATTTGGTCGTTGGCCTGACTGGCCTCGATCAGGAATCCGCCGCTGTATTCCTTGTCACGGCAATACCTCGATGCCGCGACCAGGAAGCACTGCGCGTCCTCAACGAAGGTCGTCCACCCGCAGCTATCGAAGAACTCGTTGGTGACCGGATCATCGACGAGGTACTGCCGAGCCACGCCCGCCTCCAGGTCCTCAACTGACGCGGACAAGTCGTCCAGCGAGGTCGACATCTCGTCCAGCGCGTTCGACAGCGCCTCCACCTCGCTTTCGAGTTCATCGACCCGATCGCTACTATCCCCTGCGCCAGCTTCCAGAACCGCGATGCGATCTGCGTTGTCGGCCACGTCCTCGCAGCTACACGTGTCTTCCTCGACGCTGGTGTCGCAACCGGCGACGACTCCGAGCCCCACGGCCACAAGTACAAACATCAGTTTCCACATGCTCTCCTCCACGAAGGTACGGCTGCCTCTACCAACCGTGCTTGCCGAACGAGATGCCGGCAACGAGTCTGAGATGCCCACCGAGATACTGGTACTCGCGGCTGGGTCCCCAGGGGCCCGCCGCCGAAATCACATAGGCCGGATCAACCACGAATCCGATCTGATCGATGATCCGGAAACGCAGGGCACATCCGATCTCGAAAGCGAACGACCTCCTCTGGTGGTCGCTGATGGCTGACGTAGGCAGCAGACTGGGCACGGTCCGATTCTGACCACCAAAGAACAATCGAGGCTCGATCAACACCGCACCACCGGCCGGCAGAGCAGCCGCGGGGCCGGTGAGCACGTCAGTCTGGGATAGCTCCCAATTCTCGGTGTTGACGTAGTTGTACGCGACCTCCAGCCCCCACCGGAACACCCCCACACCGCCGAGCACGCGGCCGTACACTCCCGGTGGGATGACTGTACCGTTCACTCCGGAGTTGAACGTGCGATCCGCTCGGACCCAGCCGATGCCCCCGCCAAGGCCAACGTACAGACCCCACTTCACCGGCTCCGCCTCGACGAACGGCTCAGGCTCGGGCACGTACTCGACGGGCGCAGGCGGTGGAGGAGGAGGTGGCGGTGGTGCGGCTGCCACGACAGCGGGCAGGTCCAGCGGTATATACCGGCGATAGCGGTAGGACAGCGTATCCGGGCGTCCTGGCCCCGGCTCGGTCGTCTCCTCGGTCGGCCGCAGCAGGACCGCCAACTCCTCCATGAACGCCGAGTCATCGAAGATCACTTCGTAGCCATCCGTGGCATCGAGCGCACCGCTGATCTCCGGGGTAGCCGGGCGCGTCACCAGCCTGATGTGCTTCTTGACCAAGGCGCCGAGGTAGTCGATGTGCTGCAACGTCAACACCGGGACCTCTTCGACAACCTCCTCTTCGACGACTTCGGTGGGCGGATCGGGCGAGGCGAGATCCAGCTCGACATCCACAGCGAACCAGATCACGCCTCCATCTTCCGAGCTGTACCAGGACTGCTGGGCATAGCCGTACCGCCGGAGTTCCTGCTCGAACGGCGCTTCACCTACGATCTCGATGTCGAGGTCGTCGCCAGCCTCGAATCGATTGAACGCCACCCGTATCTGGTCCACGTTGCGATGGAATTGCTGGGCGAAGAGGCCCTGCAATCCTTCCACGACTCCGTACTTCACGCGCGCTGCGCGAGCCGCACCCCCATCGACCCGCACGCCCGTCCCCAACTCGAAGCGCATGGACGGCTCCAGGCCCGGCGCATCGCTTCCGTCACTGAATCCGGGTACATCGGTGTCGAAGAAGGTGTGGGTGAGGTCGAATTCGACAGCACGTACAGGGTCCAACCGGAGTCTCGTTTTCTGCGGGCGGGTCGCCGCACGGTGCGTGTCCTCGACCGACACCACGACCTCGTAGTCCCCATCGCATGCCTCCGCGAGGTAGACCCAGAACGACAGCCAAGCCTGCCCGCCGTCCTGTTCCATCTCGGTCAGCCGGTACTCCTTGCTCGGGTTCGTCCAGACGCAATCGCTGTCAGGTACCGCCCACGCGGACGAGCTGAAGTACGGTCGATCGCTGCGATTCTCCACGACGAGACGAAGTCGCGCCCACTCCCCGGCGTCGAGCAGGTGGTTCCCCGTCCCCGCACCGCCGTATTCGCCGGCGACCTGCGTCTCCTCTATCAGAATCGCCAAATCGCTCGCAGAGCTCGTCACCGAAATCTGACTGGAAGCCCGTGGCAACGCCTCGGCTTCAACTGGCGGCCCGTAGGCAGCATCCAGATAGCTCCCTACCGGCTGGACGCCGACGTAGCGCGCTATCAACGCTTCAGCGGTCGAGCGATTGCCGATCTCCCGCATCAGGGCAACCAGACGACTGAACCGCTCGGCCTTGTTCGAGGCTTGCCAAGCAGCATTCACCTGGGCGGCGACATAGTCCGCGAGCTGGGAGTTGAAACGACGTGAGGGTATGCCCAGTTCATCGCTGAGCCCCATTTCCCGCGCCGAAGCAACGCATAGCCCGCCCAACCACTCGTTGAACTCCTGGAGCAGATCGGGCGGCGTCGAGGCGTGGATGGGGTGGTCATACACCGCGCGGTCCACAGCCTCGAACACGGCGTCGACGCGTTCCACATCGGCGGGGCGGGCACCGAATCCCCCCTCCCAAATCAGACAGATAGCTACAAGCGAAAATCCGACCCACGGACCCCTCAGGCGCATGGCCTCCTCCGCAGCGAGCGATACGATTTGCTGGGTGTTCCCTACTAGAGGGATACCACGGCCCGGAATCCACCACAACGACGCTGGGGCGCGATGCGGTGAGAGTTCGCGTGCCATCGGCCGGGCTCGGCTGCCGAGGGCCACCTCACCGAAGGTCGTTCCGCCTCCCCTTCCCCGGCCCCGCGACCACCACGACCAGGGTTCTGCCTATCGAACGGCCCGGTTCGCCAGCTCCCTCCTACCCCGACTCCCTCGTCTTGCGGTCCAGGGATGGCTCGTCGTCCTGGCTCACCGCCTGCGCGGCCAGTTCGACGAGCTCGTCGCGGATCGTCGCGACACGTTCCATGGCGTCCTGTGCCGCCCGCAGCAACCAGCGGGCGTGGTGGGCGGCCTTGAGGGCGCGGTCGGCCATGGCGTCGGCCACCACCAGGTCCGCTGAACCGTCGAGCAGGTCGAGCGCGCCCTGCGCCCGGGTGACGGCCACGCGCGCGTCCAGGTGAGCCCGCCTGGCGGTCCAGGTGGCCGTGCGCAGGGCCTCCTCCAGGCGAACCGGCGGCGCCCGCCCCAGGGCCGCGGTCTGCTTCTTCGAACGGCCGTAGAGTCGCAGGGCCCGCGCCTCGGTCTCGGTCGCGAGCTGCCGGGCCGTGAGTGCGCGCTGTCGTGGGTCGTCTGCCGACATGCAGCCTTCGAATCGCGCGCCCCGCCAGGTACATTATAGCCGGTGAAAGGTGCGATCGCCGCTCTGTCAACGTGCAGGCATCACCAGACGCCGGCGATCCCGAGGGGGCCGACCGCGGTGATCCGGGGGCGACTCGCCGCGGCGTACCGCTCCTCGAACACATCGTCCGCCTCCCGCACCAGCTGGCGGTGGGCGATGGCCTCGGCGAGGGCAGGGGTGGCGGATAGGGTCAGGGCAAGGAGAGGAGGAGGAGGGGAAGCGGGGTGTCGGGTCCGTCGCTCTGCTCCTTGACCCGACCTACCTAGAAGCCGGCGTCGGATGCCACGTCGAGGATCTTGAACTCGATGCGGCGGTTGGCCTCGCGCACCTTGCGCGAGGTACCCTCGGCGATGGGCTGGGTCTCGCCGTAGCCCTTGGCCACCAGCCGGCCCTCGGGCACGCCCTTCTCCACCAGGTACAGCCGCACGATCTGGGCGCGGGCGTCGGAGAAGCGGAGGTTGAAGTCGTCGTCTCCCTGGTCGTCGGTGTGCACCTGCACCTCGACCTGCAGGATGTCCGGCCGCGCGATCAGCAGGGTGGCGACCGCGTCGAGCAGGGCCTTGGCGTCGTCCTCGAGCACGGCCTTCTTGGACAGGAAGTTGATGGAGTCCAGCAGCCGGATCTCCCGACCCTCCAGGTCCAGCACGATCGGCCCCTCGTCCTCGCAGCCGTCCCAGTCGTCCACGCCGTTGAACACCTCCTGGCTCTGCGGGCAGGTGTCGTTGGTGTCGGGCACGCCGTCGTTGTCGTTGTCCCACTCGGGGCAGCCGTCGTCGTCCAGGAAGCCGTCCACGTCCTCGGCCTCGTCCGGGCAGTCGTCCAGGCCGTTGGCGATGCCGTCGCCGTCGGTGTCCGGGTCCTCGTCCGGGCAGCCGTCGCCGTCCTCGAACCCGTTGGGCGTCTCGAGGGCGTCCGGGCACTGGTCGTTGCCGTCGAGCACGCCGTCGTTGTCGTTGTCCGGCTCGGGGCAGCCGTCGTCGTCCTGGAAGCCGTCCCTGTCCTCGGCCTCGTAGGGGCACGCGTCCTTGGCGTCCGGGATCTTGTCCTTGTCCTCGTCCGGGGCGGTGGACGGGATGAAGGTGGCGCCGAACACCAGGCGGAACGCTGGCGCGCCGATGCCCGCGGACATGCCCGAACCGACCGCCAGGTCCAGGGTCAGCCCGTGGGCGCTGTTGGGCATGGGGTGGAAGCGGCCGCCGAGGCGCCACTCCACCGGGTTGCGGGTGTCCATGGCCTCGCCACCGAGGCCGAAGGCGGCGATGATCTCGCCGCTGACGTCGGCCACGGGCGCGACCCGGTAGCCCACGTGGGCGCCGAGGCGCAGCTCCGAGCCGTTGCGAATGATCTCGCGGCCGTCCACCGACTCGTAGACCACGGTCGGGGTCAGGTAGGGGCCCACGTTGACCGCGGCGTGGAACTTGCCGTCGAGCTGGATCGTCTCGACCAGGAACTGCGGGGCGATGCTGGCACCCCAGGTGCCGTTGTACACGTGGGCGTTGCCCGAGGGCAGCGAGACCGGCAGCAGCAGGCCGAGGCCGACCGGGTTGGAGCGCGGGTCGAGGAACCGGCCCTTGGCGCCGATGCGAACGTCGCCGACACCGCTGTACGTGCCGTAGTCGGGGTAGCCGTAGTGGTCACCACTGCTCTTGTCGACCATGGCCAGGGTGACCGGCACGATGATGCCCAGGTCCGCATAGCGAAACCCGAGCGCGGCGGACACGTCCATGGCCATCAGGTCGCCGACCAGGGCGTTGGCCAGCTCGCGGCTGCCGTCGGTGACGTCGTACTGCACCAGCGGCCGGTTGGCGTAGTTGAAGTGCAGCCCGAATGCTGGGCGCCACAGCTCCAGCACCTCCGACGACTCCACCTGGAAGCCCCCCAGCGTGTCGAAGGTGGGGTGGTAGCGCTGGACGTCCATGTACCACCCGCGCGGGGCATCCGCCTGGGCGCGGGCGAGCCCGCCGGTGCACAGGGTGAGAAGGACCACGACAGCGGATACGGCGATTCGTCTCGGCATCGATCGACCCCCGGCCTCATCAGCGAGGCACACGTCTGCATTCAAGCCAGATTCCAGGGTACCGAGTTTACCCGGCCTTCACAAGAAACGGGCCCGCGTGCGGGCGACCGGACGCGGGCACACGTTGACAGTCGCCGATGCATCGCCCAAAGTGTCCACAGATGCTGGGTTTTCGCGCAATGATGGACCGCGCACGAGGGGCCGGGGGGTTCACGCTCGTCGAGCTGATGATCACCGTCGCGATAGTGGGCCGGCTGGCCACGATCGCCCGCCCCAACTACTACCACATGACCCTGCGCGCCAAGCGGGCGGAGCTGCCCGCCAACCTCGGCTGCATCCGGCGCCTCGAGGTGGCCTACGAGATCGAGTGGGACACCTACATGGATTGCGAGCTGACTCCCGCCACCAGCCCCGGCCGAATGGCCACGGACTTCGGGGTCGGGGCCCACAGCGATCACGACTTCGTGATGCTGGGCTGGCTGCCCGACGGTCGCGTGCGCGGCCAGTACATGGTCGAGACCGAGGCCCAGGGCCGACGGTTCACGGCCACGGGACAGGCGGACATCGACGGCAACACCGACTTCTGCATATTCGAGGCGACCCACCACACCAACGTCACGAACATGACCGCCAACAACGTGTTCTAGGCCTGGGGTCCTGCCCACGCGACGCCCGCACCTCCAGGCGCGCACAGGCCCACGCGCCCGAGCTATGCTTGCCCCGGGAGGCCTCATGAAACGCTGGCTGATCTGCTGGATGGCGTTCGCCGCCTGCGCGGGCTGCACCACGCCCGAGACCGGGACCCTGCCCGAGCCATCGGGCGAGTTCGTGTACTTCAACGGTCCGCGGCCCCGGACGTTCGATCCGGCCCGGCTGACCGACACCTACGGTGCGTTCCTGGCGCAGAACCTGCTCGAGGGCCTGACCGTGTGGGATGCCAGCGGCCAGACCGTGCTGCCGGGCGTGGCCGAGTCCTGGGAGATCAGCGACGACGCCCGCACCTACACGTTCCACCTGCGGGAGGAGGCGCGGTGGTCGGACGACACACCGGTGGTGTCCGCGGACTTCATCACCGCGTGGAACCGGGTGCTCAACCCGGACACCCAGGCCAGCTACGCCAACCTGCTGTACCCCATCGCTGGCGCGCGGGCGCTGCACATGGGCCAGACCACGGACGCCTCCACCCTGGGCGTGAGCGCGCCGGACAACCACACCCTGGTGGTCCGCCTCGACGCGCCCGTGGCCTACTTCCTGTCGCTGGCCGCGGACGCGGTCATGCTGCCGGTGCAGTCCGAGTGCCTCAAGCGCCACGGCTGGGCCTGGACCGACCCGCGCAACATGGTGGTCAACGGCCCGTTCCGGCTGGTGGAGTCCCACGAGGACCGCTACGTGATGCAGCGCAACGCGCGCTACTGGAACGCCGCGGGCGTCGAGATCGAACGCGTGGTGGCGCTCAACGAGCCACCGGCCCAGGGGCTGGTGGAGGCCTATCGAGCGAGAGAGCTGCACTGGACCGGGTTCGCGGGCGACGCGCTCGACAGTGACCGATGGGCCGCTGCCGAGGGGGAGCTGGGATTCCACACCCATGCCTCGCTGGTGACGGGCTACCTGGTGTTCAACACCGAGGTCGCGCCCTTCGACGACCCGCGCGTGCGGCAGGCCCTGGCACAGGGCATCGATCGCGCTGCCGTGGCAGCGCTCGGGCGACGCATGCCCACCACGTCGCTGGTCCCCTCGGGCATGCCGAACTACACCCCTGCCGAGGGGCTGACCACGAACCTGGAGCGCGCACGCGAGCTGTTGACCGAGGCGGGCTTCACCGGCGGCGCCGGGCTGCCTGTGATCGAGATCGCGGTGGACGACCAGGCGGCCAACGTGTCGGCCATGGAGGAGGTGGCGCGGCAGTGGCGTGCACACCTGGGCGTGGACGCGCGCGTGTACCAGCGGGAGTGGCGCATCCACTCCAGCACGGTGGAGTCCGGCGACTTCCAGGTGGCCCGCGGTGCGTGGGCGGCGGACTACCCGGACGCCTCCAACTTCATGGAGATCTTCCTCAGCAGCAGCCCGATGAACTCGGGCAGCTACGACGACCCGATCTTCGACGACTTCGTGACCGAGGCGCAGCTGACCGCGGACCCCGGTTCGAACACACGGTTGCTGAACAAGGCCGAGGCGCGGCTGCTGGAGCAGGCGGCGATCGTGCCGCTGTACAACACGGCGAGCGCGAGCTTGCTGGATCCGCGGATCCAGGGGTACGTGGACAATGCGCTGAACCTGCACCTGTTGAAGTACTTGTCGTTCGAATAGGAGGCTCCGGCCCCGCGCAGAGCGCGGGGCCGGAGTTGTTCAGGGGGCTCAGCCGCGCTTGAAGATCGCGGCGGCGCCCATGCCGCCGCCGATGCACATCGAGACCACGCCGTAGTCGACGTCGCGGCGCTTCATCTCGTGCAGCAGGGTGGCGGTGAGCTTGGCGCCGGTGCAGCCGAGGGGGTGGCCCAGGGCGATGGCGCCGCCGTTGACGTTGACCCGCTCGGGGTCGATGCCGACCTTGCGCACGCTGTACAGGGCCTGCGAGGCGAAGGCCTCGTTGATCTCGTACAGGCCTATGTCGTCGGCCGTCAGACCGGCGGCCTCGAGCGCCTTGGGAATGGCCAGGGACGGGCCGATGCCCATCTCGTCGGGCTCGCAGCCGCACACCTGGTAGGTGACCAGCTCGCCCATCGGGGTCAGGCCGAGTTCCTCGGCCTTCGCGCGGGTCATGATCAGCTCCAGCGCGGCCCCGTCCGAGGTCTGGGACGAGTTGCCCGCCGTGGAGCGGCCGCCCATCTTGAACGGAGTCTTGAGCCTGGCCAGTCCCTCCACGGTGGAGGCGCGCGGACCATCGTCGGTGTCGAAGGTGAGGGTCTTGCCGCCCACCGTGACCTCGATCGGGATGATCTCGTCGGCGAACCGGCCCCCCTCGATCGCGGCCAGCGCGTTGTTGTTGGACCGCACCGCGAAGGCGTCCTGGTCCTCGCGGGTGACCTCGTAGCGCTCGGCCACGATCTCCGAGGTCATGCCCATCGACTCGTAGGCCGCCGGGAAGTTCTCGGAGAGCCACGGGTTGGGCGCGGGCTTCTGGCCGCCCATCGGCACGATGGACATCGACTCCACGCCGCCGGTGAGGCAGATCTGCCCCCAGCCGGCCACGATCTTGGAGGCGCCCGTGGCCAGGGTCTGCAGCCCGGAGCTGCAGAAGCGGTTCATCACCATCGCGGGCACGACCACCGGGATGCCGGCGCGCAGCGCGGCGTTGCGGGCCACGTTGAGCCCCTGCTCCGCCTCGGGCATCGCGCACCCGATGATGATGTCGTCGATGGTGGCTGGATCGAGTTCGGGGATCCGCTCGAGGAACTTCTGCATCAGCACCCCGAGCAGTTCGTCGGGACGCGTCTCGCGCAGGGTGCCGCGGATCGCTTTGCCCACCGCCGTACGGTGGGCGTGAGTGACGACGACTCCTGTGGTCATCTGGTTTCTCCTCCTGCCCGCTAGTTCCGCAGGGGCTTGCCCTTTTCCAGCATGTGCTGGATACGGGCCATGGTCTTTTGTTCACCGCACAGGCTGACGAACGCCTCGCGCTCGAGATCGAGGAAGTCCTGCTCGGTCAGTTCGGTGCCCGAGGGCACGTTGCCGCCGCAGATCACGTGGGCCAGCTTGCGCCCCATGAAGCCCTCGTACTCGGTGATCCAGCCGCCACCCACCATGGTGTGGATGCCGATGTTGAGCGCCCCGATGCCGGTCGAGCCCGGCACCTTGACCGTGCGCTTGCGCGGCGGCCTGTAGCCCATCTGGACCAGGCCCAGCACGTCGGCCTTGGCGTCGGCCAGGACCGCGTCGGGGTTGATCGTGATCGCGTCGGACGGGCGCAGGAAGCCGAGCTCGCGGCCCTCCTGGGCCGACGTGGCGACCTTGGCCATGCCGATGATCTCGAAGATCCGCTGCATGTGGGGGAACAGGTCCACCTTCACGCCGTCGGGCG
Source organism: uncultured Rickettsiales bacterium (assembly GCA_964639985.1). Taxonomy (GTDB): domain Bacteria; phylum Myxococcota_A; class UBA796; order UBA9615; family CAYRNR01; genus CAZXHG01. The sequence goes on along the minus strand of CAZXHG010000273.1, from coordinate 1,310 downwards.
TGCTGCCGTAGTAGCGGAAGCACAGCTCCTTGCAGCCGCCGCCGGCCGGGATGACGCCCACGCCGAGCTCGACCTGACCGATGTAGGTCTCGCCCGCGGCGCGCACCTTGGTGCCGTGCATCATGATCTCGGCGCCGCCGCCGAGGGCCATGCCCCGCGGCGCGGTCACCACCGGGCCACGGCAGTACTTCATGGCCATGGCGCTGTCCTGCAGGGCTGCGACCATCTCGGAGATCTTGTCGAACTGCCGCATCATCGCCAGCATCATCACCGCGGCGATGTTGGCGCCCACGCAGAAGTTGGTGTCCTCGTTGCCCACCACCAGGCCGACGAGCTCGCCGTCGTTGACCTTCTGCACGCCCTTGTCCAGCATCGCGATGATGTCCTGGTCGATGGCGTTCATCTTGGTGTGGAACTCGACGCAGCCCACGCCGTCACCCATGTCCAGCAGGGTGGCGCCCATGTTCTTGTCGATTGTCTTGCTGCGCTCCTTGAGCGACGGCAGGAAGATCAGGCGCGACGCGATCGGGACCGGCTTGTAGGCCTCGTCGATCACGCACCAGTAGTGGTCCATGCCGTCGCGGCGAACGTACCAGCTGCCCTCACCCTTGGTCAGCAGCGTGCGAACGACGTCGGGCACGTCCATGCCCTCGTCCTCCATCCGCTCGACCGAGCGCTGCACACCCATCGCGTCCCACGCCTGGAACGGGCCGCCCTCGTAGGCGAAGCCCCAGCGCATGCCGCGGTCGATGTTGACGATGTCGTCGGCGATCTCACCCAGCAGCTGGGCGGCGTAGATGCAGCTCTCGGCCGACACCTTCCAGGCCAGCTGGGCGCCGATGTCCTTGCCCCAGACCATGGTGTTGACCTTGCCGGCGACGTCGTCCTTGTCGCGGGCCATGCCGATGGAGTCCAGCCGCACCTTGGGCTGGGCCTCGAACTCCATGGTCTCGAGGTTCATCGCCAGGATGGCCTTCTTGCCGTCGACCTTGGTCTTCTTGTAGAAGCCCGCGCCCGACTTGGAGCCGAGCAGGCCCTGGTCGACCATGGTGGTCATGAACTCGGGTACCGTGAACCGCTCGCGCCACGGGTCGTCCTCGCAGCCGTCGGCCACGGTGCGGATCACGTGGGCCAGGGTGTCGAGGCCGACCATGTCGGCGGTGCGGAAGACCGCGGACTTGGGCCGGCCCATGGGCGGGCCGAAGACCTTGTCGGCCATGGTCACGCCGACGTCCAGTTCCTCCATCCAGTGGAACACGGACATGATGCCGAACACGCCGATGCGGTTGGCCACGAAGTTGGGCGTGTCC
>CAZXHG010000272.1:0-13497 GCA_964639985.1 uncultured Rickettsiales bacterium | reverse complement strand
AGGTCATCAGGTTGGACAGGTTGCCGCCGGGGCAGGCGGCCACCAGGATCATGCCCAGGGCGATGGAGGGCATCGGCCCGATCAGCAGGATCAGGCCGAAGGTGACCGCCGGCAGCAGGACGAACTGGGCGACGAGACCGATGATCGGCGCGCGGGGGGCACGCAGCACCCGCACGAAGTCGGACAGGTTCAGCTCCAGGGCGACGCCGTACATCATCAGGCCGATGGTGATGTTGATCACCCACAGCCCTGCCGGGCTGAAGTTCAGCTGGACCTGGTCGACAGCAACGGGATCCATGGTCCCCTCCTACTTCCCCTTCGGCTCGGAGTGCATGGCCTTGAAGTGCATCAGCGCGGGCGCCCACAGGTGCTTGGTCGGGTCCACGTCCACGTGGATCACGGCCGGGCCGCCGAGGTCGATGGCCTTCTTGACAGCGGAGATCAGCTCGTCGGGGGACGAGGCCCGGTCCCCGTGCGCGCCCATGGAACGAGCCAGGTCGTCGTAGCGGATCTCGCCCAGGTCGGCGTTGATCGTCTCCCCCTCGTCCAGTTGCTTCCTCAGCATCATCTTCAGCGGCTTGAACGCCATCGACTGGGTCATCTTGACCATGCCCCACTGGCAGTCGCAGGCCACCAGGTAGATGACCGGCAGCTCGTGCCGCACCGCGGTCTCCACCTCCTGGGGGTGCATGCCGAAGGCGCCGTCGCCGATGATGCAGCACACCGGCCGGCCCGGCCGCGCCACGGCCGCACCCAGGGCCTGCCCCACGCCCGCGCCGAGGTGCCCCATGTGGTAGGTCGTCAGCACCGTGTTCGGTACCTTCGCGCGGTGGAAGAACTGGCCCCAGACCGTGGTGTTGCCGCCGTCGAACACGAACACCGAGTCCGGCTCGAACAGCTTGTCGCAGATGTCCGACAGGTGCGCGCTGAGCAGGGGCGACTCCCGGTCCTCCAGCTTCGCGTCCAGCTTCGCCCGCTCCTTTGCCTGGGCCCTGGCCAGCTTGTCCACGGCCTTGCGCCGGCTGTCCAGGGGCTGGGTCATGCCCGTCAGCGCCTGGTGCAGCTGCCGCAGGAACACCTTGACGTCCGCCTGCACGCCCAGGTCCACGGCCCGGGTGCGGCCGAGGGTGGCCTCGTCCACGTCCACCTGGATCAGGGCCTGCTTGTCCGGGGTGGCCCAGTAGGGCGCCTTGCCCCACCAGTCGGTCTCCCCCAGGCGCGAGCCCAGGCACAGCACCACGTCCGTGGCGTTGCGCGCCTCGTTGTTGGACTTGACGTGCACCATGGGCCACGCCAGCGGATGGTCCTCGTCCAGCACGCCGCGCGCGCTCCACGACGTGGTCACGGGCGCGTGCAGCAGCTCGGCGACCGCCTGCAGTTCCTCGTAGGCTGCCGCGTGCACCACTCCGCCGCCGGCGTGGATCAGGGGGAGCTTCGCGCGGGTGAGCAGCCGCGCCGCCTCCTCGACCGCGCCGCTGGAGGGCACCAGCGGTTCGATCCGGCGGTACTGCCGGGGCTCGAGCACGGTCGACGCGTCCAGCTCGCCGTTGATCAGGTTCTCGGGCACGTCCAGGTGCACCAGCCCGGGGCGGCCGCTGTAGCACGCGCGGAGCGCCTGGCGCAGCAGCTCGGCGATGCGGTCGGCCGAGTGCACGGCCTCGGACCACTTGGCCATGGCACCGATCACGCCCACCTGATCGAACGCCTGGTACGTGCCCCCGCGGTTGGGGTAGTGGATCCCGGTGCGCCGGCAGCTGGTCAGCAGCAGCACCCGGTGCCCCTCGGCGGCTTCCACCGCGGCACCGCTCAGCACGTTGGCCACGCCCGGGCCGTTGCTCGCCATGAACACGCCCAGCTCACCGGTCAGGCGCGAGTAGGCGCCGGCCATGTGCGCGCCGATGGTCTCGTGCCGCGGTGTGTACAGCGCGATGCCCTGCCTGCGCATGCCCGCGCACAACGCCAGGTAGGAGCCGTCCACGATCCCGAAGGCCGTCTCCACGCCCTCGGCCTTCAACATGCGGGCGATCAGCTCGCCGCCGGTCATCTTCGTCATGGTCTCTCCTCCGGCTGCTTCAGCAGGGCTTCAGCAGCAGCGCCAGGGTACTGAGGGTGCGTTCGATGTGGTTGGCCACGGCCTCGTCGGTCAGTGGATCGGGCATGTCGAAGTAGGCGCGCATGCGCACCCCGAAGTGCACGGACACCAGCGAGGACATGAACAGGATGTAGGTCCCGTTGATCAGGTAGGCGGCCTGCCGCACGTCGAGGTCGGCGCGCACCGCGCCCGCGGCGACGCCGGCCTCGAGCCGGGCGGCCAGCTTCTCGGCCGTGGGGCGCTCCACCTCGTACGTCAGCTCGCCGGCGAAGGTGGCCATGCCCGATGATCCAATCTCCAGGTACAGGGCCACGAACTCCGGGTGCTCGCATGCGAACAGGGCCCCCCGCTCGAACAGGTGGCGGAGCACCTGGTACACGTCCCAGTCGTCCCGTACGCCGCCCCAGACCTCGGCCCGGGACCGGCGCAGGCCCTCGCTGCACACGTGCCGGTACAGGGCCTCCTTGCTCTCGAAGTAGTTGTACATCGAGCCCTTGGCCACGCCCGCGGCGCGGGCGATCAGGGCGATGTCGGTCTGGGCGTAGCCGCGCTCGGCAAAGGCGGCCGCGGCCGCGGCGAGGATGCGGTCGCGTTTCTCGGCGGGGATGCGATCGAGGGTGTCCAGTGGCACGATTCTCTCCGGTGACTGACTGGTCAGTCACCACTAACTACAGGCGTACCCGTCCCCGAGTCAAGGGAGATGTGAGGTGGTATCGTGACGGGACATGATCACGCGCCTGCTCCGCCGGATCTTCTTCGATCCCACCGACAACACGCTGATCCAGCTGTTCCGCTACACCTTCGTCGGCGGGTTCGCCTTCGTGGTCGACTTCGGCTCCCTGTTCGCGCTGACGGAGTACGCCGGCCTGCACTACCTGGTGTCGGCCACCATCGCCTTCGGCCTTGGCCTGACGACCAACTACCTGATCAGCGTGGTGTGGGTGTTCTCGGAGCGCCGGTTCGACAGCCGCTGGCTGGAGTTCGCCCTGTTCGGCGGCATCGGCGTGATCGGGCTGGGGATCAACGACCTGTGCATGTGGAGCGTCACCGAGTTCGTCGGCCTGCACTACATGGGCTCGAAGATCGTGGCGACCGGGATCGTGTACTTCTGGAACTTCTTCGCGCGCAAGTACCTGCTGTTCGGGAGGAGACGGTCCGGCGGGACTCAGTAGCAGCTGATCACCGACCCGCACCCGGCGGACGCGCACGCGTCCTCGCACAGGCTGTAGCACGACGAGGGGCAGTCACCCGAGCAGGTGCCGCTGCCGGAGCAGTACTGGCAGGTGAAGCTGTAGGAGGTGCAGCCGCCACCGCCGCCGCCACCGCCGCCGCCCGACCCGCCCTCGCACTCGTCGTACTCGGTGCGCGCGCCGCAGTCGTCGCAGTCGGTCCCGATGTCACACACCGAGTAGTCCGACCCCTCGCCGCAGTCGTCGCACTCGCCGTCCCCGGCGAACGCGCAGGTGTTGGTGCAGATCTCCTCACCCCCGGAGGAGCCGGAGTCGCTGCCGTCGCGGTCGATGTCCGCGCCGGGCGGACACCCCGTGACGAACGAACAGACCACCGAAAAGACGAAGACCGAAACGAAGCTCTCGAACCTGGACATGGCGAATCCTCCCGTCGCCCTGTCCGCAGCACGCGAGCAGCCGGCGACGATCCCAGCATGGGTCGTGTGGGCTGTCTCGAGGTTTCAGAGGGGTTTCAGATCCGCCGTGGTAGGCTCGGGGCTCCTATCCGGGGAGGACCTCCATGCGTCGGCGTTCATCCACTCGCGTACTGCTCCTGATGCTCCTCGCGACTCCCCTCGTCGGGTGGTCTCCGCCCCAGCTGTGGCTGACGGGCGATGCGACGCTCGACGGCGAACTCCCGGAGGACATTGGCGCGGTCACCGCGCTGTACCTGCGGTTCGACAACGACGGCGCCAATCCCACCGACACGGCCCTGGTGGTGGTCGACGAGGGCAGCCCGGTGGCCAACCACGCCACGGCGATGAACGGGCCGATGTACAGCAGCTACACGTTCGGCTCGCCGGTGCCCCAGACCGGCGACGCGAACATGCTCGCTCTCTCCCTGGCCTCCGTGGCCGAGCAGTACCTCACCGTGCCCTATCATCCCAGCCTGTCGTTCGCCGGGGGCAGCTTCACCATCGAGGCGTGGGTACGGCTCAACGATCTGGCGTCCGGGACCGGGCCCCAGGACCGTGCCTGGCTGGTGGTCAAGAAGGAGCATGGCGAGGGGGACGAGACCATCGAGTACGCCCTTCTCGTGCAGGCGGGCGCGGCCGTGCTGTCGTCCAACGCGTTCGGCAAGAGCGAGGGATTCACCGGCAACGAGCTCGCGGTGATCCTCGGGGACACCATCGCCGCTGGCCAGTGGGCGCTGCTGAGCAACCTGGAGATCACGGACAGCGACTGGCACTTCGTGGCCGTGACCGTGGACACCGAGCAGCAGCGCGCGCGATTCGTGCTCGACGAACAGGTGGACGAGTTCGATTTCGTGGACCAGGGACACACGTTCAACCAGGGACTCGTGGTGGTGGGCGCGCACCCCAACGCAGCCGGCCTGTACGAGACCCCGATGGACGCCGACATCGACGAGATCCGCATCAGCCGGGGAGCGGTCCCGGAAGAGCGGCAGCTGGAGCGCACCGGTACCGGCACGAACGACGGCGGTTCGACCTGGGTGATGGACTTCGGCACGGTGGAGCTGGGATCGGCGCCTCTCGAGCTGACCCTCTCGGTGACCAATGATGGCGGCGACGGCTGCTACACCATGGAGGGCGCCGCGGACGCCACGGCCATCAGCGACGGAAGACTGACCGCATCGGAGCTCGATTTCGAGGACCTGGACCAGGGCCAGGGTTCGGCCACGTTGACCGTGACGTTGGATCCGGCTACCGCCGGGGACCTGATCGATCAGGAGCTGGTCATCGAGGCGACGGCCACGACCTATGGCTTCCACGCCCTGGGCTCGCCGGCGCGCGTGCTGATCACCGGCACGGTCGAGGATCCCGCCGCCGGGGACGACGACACGACCGCCGCAGACGACGACACGACCGCCGCGGACGACGACGATCCCGAGTACGCGGAGGGCTGTAGCTGTCGGTCCGACGGCCGCTCGGCCGTGGGGATCGTGGCGTGGCTGCTCCTGGGCGCAGCCGGCCTGGTCAGCGCCCGCCTTCGCCCGCGCCGCTCGCCGTAGGGTAGCCCAGCTGCTGCCACGCGAAGACCCCCTCGTCGAGCACGGCGGTGTTCTCGAAGCCGTCGTCGCGCAGGGCGTCCATCACCTTGCCGGACGCGGCGTGGGGGCAGCCGCAGTAGCACACGATCCAGGTACCATCCCGCGGTAGCCGGTCCCGGATCGTGGCCACGTCGTAGAACGGCGCTGGCACGGCGCCCGGGATTCGCAGCGCGCGCCAGTCCGACGGGGGGCGGGCGTCGAGCAGGATCAGGCGCGCGCCGTGGTCCAGGGCAGCCGCGACCTCGGCGGCAGGTACGTAGCGCCCCTCCCGCAGCGGTGAGAACGCCGGCGTGGGATCGTCCGGGTTCACCACCACTCCGTGGGGGGCCGATGGCGCTGCGAGTTCGGCGGCGGCCGGTGCGGCCCAGCCGCGGATCAGCGTCGTGAGGTCGTCCAGCTGCTGCGGGGCGACGAGGGTGCCGAAGGCGGGCATGGGCGTGCCGGCTCGACCGTGCTCGATGGTGTGGCGGATGTAGGCGTCGCTGGCGGTCTCGAGGAACACCGGGTTGTCGAGGCTGACCGCGGTCACGCCCCGGCCGTCGCTGCCGTGGCAGGCCGCGCACATGGCGCGGTAGACCTCCCGGGCCGTGTCCGGATCGCCGGTCACGGCCTCGCCGGGCAACGCCACCGATAGGACCGTCTGCTGGCTCCGCATCCACAGCACCAGCAACCGGATGTCCTCGTCGGTCAGGGGCCCACCGGTCCGATCTCCTGCCCTGGGGCGCGGGAGATGTCCGCAGGCGGCGTGAGCATCACGAGCAATCGGCTGCTCTCCTCCAGTGAATCAACCGGCGTCGCAGCTCCTCCGAGACCCCCCCCGACGAGAACGAACAGACTGATCCGGGCCAGACGCATGACACCCTCCGTACTCCACCGCGCCGTTCCCCGCCGACGCGAGCCGTTGTTAGGTAAGACTAACTCTGAGCGCTAGCCCAATCAACCACAAAAACGAGAAATTCGCTATCGTTCCCGCGGCAGAGGAGAGCTCGCGTGAGCAGGCGAACGGCAATCGTGATCGGTGCGGGGCCCGCGGGCCTGACCGCCGCGTGGGAGATGCTGGACCGTACGGATGTCGTGCCCCTCGTGCTCGAGGCGAGCGACCAGGTGGGTGGGATCTCCCGGACCGCCGTGTACCGCGGCAACCGCATGGACATCGGCGGCCACCGCTTCTTCTCCAAGTCGGACGTGGTGATGGACTGGTGGCAGAACATCCTGCCGCTGCAGGGCGCGCCGGCACGCGACGACCGGACGCTGGGACGCGACGTGCCCCTGGCCGAGACCTGCCAGCAGCGCGTCCTGGGCGAACCCGAGGCGCGAACGGTGCCCGCACCCGACCCGGAGCAGGCCGACGACGTGATGCTGGTCCGCAGCCGGCTGTCGCGCATCTACTACCTGGGCCGGTTCTTCGACTACCCGATCTCGCTGAAGGCCCGCACGCTGACCAACCTGGGCGCGAGGCGGGTGGGGCGGATCGGGGTGAGCTACCTGCGCGCCCGCACCATGCCGATCCGGGAGGAAGCCTCGCTGGAGGACTTCCTGATCAACCGCTTCGGCCGCGAGCTGTACCGCACGTTCTTCGAGGACTACACCGAGAAGGTGTGGGGGGTGCCCTGCCACGACATCCCGCCGGAGTGGGGCGCGCAGCGGATCAAGGGGCTGAGCATCACCGGCGCGGTCAAGCACGCGCTGAAGCAGACCATCGCCCGCGATCGTTCGGTCGAGCAGAAGGACACGGAGACGTCACTGATCGAGCAGTTCCTGTACCCCAAGCTCGGTCCGGGACAGCTGTGGGAGCGGGTGGCCGACCAGGTGACCGCGACCGGCGGCGAGGTGCGCTTCCATCGCCGCGTGACCGGCGTGACGCTGGACGGCGGCCGCGTGAAGGCCGTGATCGCCGAGGATCCCCGCACCGGCGAGACCGAGGCCTTCGAGGCCGACCACGTGGTGTCGACCATGCCGCTGCGCGCGCTGGTGCGGGGCATGAGCGACGCCGTGCCGCAGCCCGTACGGGACGTGGCCGCGGGACTGCCCTACCGGGACTTCATCACGGTGGGCGTGCTGGCCAGCGAGCTTCAGCTACGCAACGAGACCGACCGGCCCACGGTCAACGACATCGTGCCGGACAACTGGATCTACATCCAGGACCGTGGCGTGCGGCTCGGACGGCTGCAGGTGTTCAACAACTGGAGCCCCTACCTGGTCGCGGATCCGGACACGGTGTGGCTGGGCCTGGAGTACTTCTGCGACGAGTCCGACGACCTGTGGCGCCGCCCCGACGAGGGCGTGGCGCAGCTCGCCGTGGAGGAGCTCGAGCAGATCGGCGTCATCGACCGCAGGCACGTGCTCGACACCACGGTCATCCGCGTACCGCGCACCTACCCCGCCTACTTCGGCACGTACGACAGCTTCGACGTGGTGCGCGCCTGGCTGGACCGCATCGACAACCTGGTGCCGGTGGGCCGCAACGGCATGCACCGCTACAACAACCAGGATCACTCCATGCTGAGCGCGATGGTGGCCGTGGACGGGATCGCCGCCGGCCACGTGGATCGCGAGGCGCTGTGGAACGTCAACGCCGAGGACGAGTACCACGAATCGAAATCGTAGATGTCGGGTCAAGGAGCCGCAGGCGACGGACCCGACGATCCCCCCGCTCAGTGCTTGTCATCCCACGGATTGCAGCAGAACCCACCCAGGTTCACCTGCCCGCCCCCCTGCAGGCTATAGGCGATCAGGTTGCCCGACACCAGCCCCGACGGGAACGTGACCGTGGCGTAGGGTGCCAGGATGTTGACCGCGTGATCGCCGCCGCTGAGGTCCAGGGAGGTGGCGTCGTGGTAGTTCAGCAGCACGCGCTCGGAGGTGATGCCGCCGCTGTACTCCCACACCAGGCTGTCCATGGCGGCGGTCGCGTCCGGCACGTTGATGTACAGGGAGGCGTCCGCCGGCCCCTCGACCTGGATGCCCCAGGCGTCGTTCAGGGTGGCCGCGTCGATCTCCACGACGTTCATGCCGGAGACCACCTCGAGCTGGATCTCACCCCAGGCGTCGGACCAGGTGGTGGTCACCGCCTTGTGCGAGGCCACGTTGGCCACGGTCTCGAAGTACACGCCGAGGGTGTAGAGCTCCAGCGAGGGCGTGTACGGTTCGTTCTCCAGCAGGGAGCCGCCGATGGTGAGGCTGTAGCCCGCCAGGTCCAGGCCGGCCAGGGTCACGTCCCCGGTGATCGTCCCATGGCCGTCCAGGTCTCCGCCGCCCACGACGAAGCCGTCCACCGACGCACCGGGCAGCTCGACGGTGCCCGCGGCGTCGATGCCGCCGTTGCTGACCGAGCCCACGATGGAGACGTCCCCCCCGGCGTACAGCGAGGTGTCCGTGGGTCCGCCGAGGTCGTTGAGGCTGAAGTTCGCCAGCCAGGTGTCACCGCCCACGGCGGCCGCGCCCTGGAAGTCGCTGCCGTAGGGGTCCGCGGCCGAGCCGAGATCCTCGATCACGACCACGTTGAGATCCCACACGTCGAAACCGAAAAAATCCTCGACGTCGATGGGACCCGAGCCCGGCACCTCGGCCAGGCCAGGCTCGAACACGGCACCGTGGCCGTCGTACAGGCCGTCCTCGTCCACGGCGGGATCGATGGCGATGCCCGGACCGTAGTCGAAGGCCGCCGCAGACACTCGATCGGTCGACGTGAGCGGATCCAGCTGGCATCCGACGAACAGGATGCCCAGGGCGATGAATGTGGCGCGGGCCATGGTGCCTCCTCCCCAGGGGGTGCTCCCGCCGACCCCTGCCTGGCACATGTTCCCAAACACCGAGGTGTTACGCTCGATTATTACCGGTCTGTCGCGACCGGGAAATAGAACTGCATCTCGAAGTCCGTGCGGTCGTCGATCATGCCCCAGCTGCCGTCCGTGCGCGCCTGGAAGTGGCCGTCCGCGAACAGGTTGTCGCAGTCCAGGCCGTAGTAGATGCCGTCCTGCAGCGGGGGAACGGTGTACGTGGTGCCCTCGGGCGCGAGGAGTTCGAGGGCGTAGGTGGTGCCTGCCGCGAGGGTGTGGGCAGCTCCCAGGGGGACCTCGACCCAGTCGACCCCCGTGCCCACGGACGCGGCCGGTACGGACATGGACGCCAGCTCCTCCCCACCCACGGGCTTGAGCCGCACGTTCAGGTCCCCCTCGCCCGCGCTGCGCTGCAGCCGGATCATCACCGTGTCCACCTCGCGGTCGTGGTCCGACACCATGAACACCTCGCGCACGGCCACGTCGCCCCCCACGTGGATGAAGTCGAACTCGTCCCGCACGTCGATGTAGCACTGGCCCTGGGCGTGGCCATCGGCGAACTCCAGCGAGAAGATCGGCGTGACCTGGTACAGCAGCTCCCAGTCATCGGTGGTGTACCGCCGGTACAGGGTGCCCAGGTCCGTGTCCGACACCACGGGCTGCACGTCTGGCACGTTGGCGGCCACGTGCAGCCCGTCAAGGGACACGTAGTCGTTGGCCGGATCCGGCGCCGGGTTGGAGAACACCAGGTGGTACAGCTGGCCCTCGACCACGTCGGCGGGCGCGTCGAACACGAATCGCCGGTTCCACTGCAGCATCGGATCGGTGACCAGTGCGCTGGTCAACACGGTGTCCGAGGGCAGGTGGTCGGCGGAGCCGTCGTCCGTGCTCAACTCCACGAGCACGTGGCCGCCGTCGCCGTCGAAGTAGCCCGGACCGTGGAAGATCAGGTAGGCCCAGACCGCCTCCACCGCGCCGCTGCCGTGCGCCCTGAAGCGATAGCTCACGCGGCGGCCGACCTCCGTGCCCAGGGGGAGGTTGTCGAGGTCGTCGGCGTTCCAGGCGCAGCCGTACAGCTCGATCGACCCGGCCGTGTCGTCGTCGTCATCCGGCTGGCCGGTGGTGTCGTCGTCGTCCGGGGGCGAGGACGTGGTGTCGTCGTCCGCCGGATCCGCGGAGTCGTCGTCGGGATCGCTGACCGGCGGCCGGTGCCGCGGGCAACCGGCGGCCAGCAGCAGGGCACACATCAACAGGAGCACGGCGCGTACGAGCATGGTCCGGGATCCATACACGACGCGGGGGCTCGTGGCTCGTGGGAAAGGCACTCACCGGCCAATTGGGATATCCTCTGTATGTGGATCCGGATCTGCCACGCCCCTTCGGGGCCTACATGCTGCTCAACGTGATCGGCGAGGGCGGCGCCGCGGTGGTGTACCGCGCGGCCTGCGCCGATCCCGGGGCGCCCCAGACCCACGTCGCGCTGAAGCTGTTGAACCGTCACGCGGTGGGCAGCGAGGCCGTGCGGCAATCGATCGTCAACGAGGCCCGGCTGGGAGCCTGCCTGCGCCACCCCAACATCGCGCAGATCCACGAGTTCGACCGCATCAGCGACACCTGGTACGTGGCCATGGAGCTGGTGCCCGGGTACACGGTCAGCCAGCTGCTGTACCGCGCGGGTCCGGCCGGCCAGGGGCTCCCCCACGCGATCGTGGCGGCCATCGGCGTGCAGATCTGCGCTGGCCTGGACCACGCCCACTCGGCCACCGACGCCCACGGACGCCTGCTCAAGGTGGTGCACCGGGACCTCAAGCCATCCAACGTGATGGTGACCTTGCGGGGCACGGTCAAGATCATGGACTTCGGCACGGCGCGGGCCACGTCCAACCTGTCGGGCTCGTTCGTGGGCCAGACCAAGGGCACGCCCTCGTACATGAGCCCCGAGCAGGTGCAGGGCCAGGCGCTGGACGGCCGCTCCGACCTGTTCAGCCTCGCCTCGCTGCTGGCCCAGGTCCTCACCGGGGAGCGGGTGTTCGAGGGCGAGGACCACCGCGCCACCATGCACGCCGTGCTGGACGGCGACGTGGCCGGCACGCTCGACACGGTCCAGCAGCGCGCGCCGGCCTTCGTGCCGATCCTGCAGCGCGCCTGGCAGACCCATCCCGACCAGCGCTACGCCAGCGCGGCCCGGATGGGTTCGGACCTGCAGGCGATCCTCGACGACCTGCCCGGCACCCTGGATCTGGGCGCGTGGATGCAGGAACTGCACCTGGAGATCACCGCGGACCACGCCGGCGCCTGGGAGGACGACACCTCCGCCCTGGACACCCTGCCGGAGATGGCATTCGAATGGCTCAGCGAGCACTCGGGCGAGGTCGAACGCTGACCGCGCCCCGACACACGGCTCCCACATCGCCGTGACCCGCGACCCGCGAACCCGACCACCCTCGTGACCGCCACCGGGCACGGCGGTCGAGGAGGTGGGAGATGGCGAGTCGACCCTGGACCCTGGGCGAGGTGCACATCCCGCTGGTGCCGCTGATGTGCCCGCAGTGCCTCGACGAGCACGTGGTCATCGATCACTGCCCCGATTGCGGGGAGCCGCTGGTGGAGAGCCGGGTACGGGCTCGGGCCACGGTCGGGGCGCGGTCGAGCCGCTGGCTCCGGCCGGGTGCGATGGCGCTGGCGATGCTCGGGACCCTGCTGGCGGGAGGCTTGATCTGGTCGTCGACGATCTGACGGATCACCCGGTGAGCGTGACGGTCAACCAGTACTGCATGCCGCAGTTGAACGTGTCGTCCACGCCGCTCACCTCGACCTTGTACGTGCCGGTGTTGTCCATGCCGTAGACGCCGGTGTACTGGGCGGCCTCGGGGCTGTCCGGACCCATGCCGTCCATGTTCACCAGTTCCACGTCCTGGCCCAGCACGCCGTCGACCAGCACGATGCGCACCCGCACGTCGAGGCCATCGTTGACGTTGTTCACGTCCGCCTCGATGCGGAACGTCTCCTGGCCCGTGTCCGGCCCCTCGACCAGATCGAACTGGTAGCCGTCCACGTCACCCGGTCCGGCCACGTAGCCGAACGCGGGGTAGCCGCCCTCCCCGAGCAGACCGAAGTCGTACGGCACGGTGTCCGAGCAGTTCTCGAACTCGTCCACACCGACGGGCACGTCGTCCTCGTTCCAGCAGCCGTCGCAGTCGTTGTCGTGCAGGTCGCAGAGATCGTCCGCCACCGAGGGATTCACGTCCGCGTTGTTGTCGTCGCAGTCCCCGTCGGACGGGGAATACCCGTCGCCATCAGCGTCATCGCCGCCGAGGGTGTCGTCGTCCCCCTCATCACACTCCTCGTCGTCGCCGTCGTAGAAGGTGTCGCAGTCGTTGTCCACGCCATCGGAGCAATCCTCCGGGGCACCGGGATTTATCAGGGGGTTCTCGGGCTCGCAGTCCACCTGGTCATCGTATCCGTCACCGTCGAAGTCGAAGTCGTCGCTGTCGTTGGGGCAGGCGACGGTCGCCCCGAGCAGGAGCAGCAGGCAGGTCGCGAGGAGGGCGGATCTCATGCGCTGCGCAGGATAGCGCAGGCTAGCGCTTCTTGGGAACGTGGGACCAGGGGGCCTTGTCGTAGAAGTCGGCAGGCAGGTTGGTCAGCTTGCGGAAGTGCTCCAGCATGAACTCGGGAGCGAACGGCGCGCCCGCGAGCGGGTCGTCGCGCAGCGGCAGCTCGCGGCCCCAGCGCACGATGTTCTTCACGCCGTCCTTCACCTCGATGCGGATGCAGTCCACGGGGCAGACATAGGCGCACGCGCCGCAGGCGATGCAGGTGTCGGCCTCGCCGAACGGCGGGCGGACCTCCTTGCGGTCGCCGCGCTCGCAGAACGTGATGGCGGCCACGCCGACCACCTCCCGGCAGACCCGCTCGCACAGGCCACACAGGATGCAGTCGTTGTCGTCGCCCTCGAACGGCACGTCGTCGGGGGTGACCCCGAAGCCGGCCGCGATCTCCTGCAGCGACGCCGAGCCGGGGCACAGCCCCAGCAGCAGCTTGAGCACCATCTTGCGGTGCTTGACCACGGCCTCGGTGTCGATGAACACCTCGATGCCGTCCTTGACCGGGTAGTTACAGGCCGTGGTCAGCTTGCGCTTGCGGCCCTTGAGCACCTCCACGAGGCACAGACGGCACGCGCCGTACTCGGACACGGCCTCGTGGTAGCACAGGTGCGGGACCTCGTAGCCGGCGTCCTGCAGCACCTGCAGCAGGCTGTCGTTCTCCTCGGCCTGGATCTCGTGGCCGCCGAACGTCGGGCTGTTGACCTTGATCGTCGCCATGACGTCCTCCTAGTTGATCTCGACCGCGGCCCACTTGGTGGGACAGGCCTCGAAGCAGACG
>CAZXHG010000271.1:0-13603 GCA_964639985.1 uncultured Rickettsiales bacterium | reverse complement strand
GGGATCCCGGCCGCCGCCTCCGCCCCCGTGACGACCACCGCGGCCACCGCCCCCTCGGCCACCGCCGCCTCGGCCACCGCCGCCGCGGCCACCGCCGCCGCGGCCACGGCCACCACCCCCGGGGCGCGGACCGCGGTCCCGTCGCTCCTGGTGCTCGATCTCGATGCCCGCGGCCTTGCGGGCCTCCATGCGCGACCACAGGAAGAACCCGCGCAGGGCCGTGGCCAGCAACAGGTCGCCGTCGTCCCGCTCCCGGATCTCCCGGGCGAGGGCGACGTAGGCGTCGAAGGCGACGGTCTCCATCACCTTCTCGATCTCGGCCACGTGTCGATCGGCCCACATGCGCCGCGCCTCGTCCACCGAGGGCAGCTTGCGCACGTCGAACTCGATGCCCCAGGTGTTCTCCAGGGTCTTGCGGCAGCCGAGCTCCCGGCCGGACATCAGGCTGACCGCGGTGCCGGTCTTGCCGATGCGGGCCGTGCGGCCCACCCGGTGCAGGTAGGAGGCCGGGTCCTCGGGCAGCGCATAGTTGATCACGTGGGTCAGATCGCTGATGTCGATGCCCCGTGACGCGATGTCCGTGGCGACCAGGTACTTGATCTCACCGCGCTTGATGCGACCCATGACCCGCTCGCGGGCCTTCTGGGTGAGGTCGGAGCTGATGTACTCGGCGTCGATGCCCTGTCGCGACAGGTACGTGCCGAGCATGGACACGTCCTCGCGGGTCGTGCAGAAGATGATCCCCGACTCCGGGTTCTCGATGTCGAGGATGGTCATCAGCTGACGGGGCTTGGGGTACTCGTCCGTGGTCTCGTACAGGACGTGGTCCACCCCCTCCACCGTGCGGGTGTCCGTGGACAGGAACAGGTCCTCGGGCTCGTTGGCGTACTTCTGCACCAGGGAGCGCAGGTTGGCCTCGACCGTGGCCGAGAACAGCAGCATCTGCGGCCTGGGCGGTACGTTGTCCAGGATTCTGCTGACCTCCTCGAGGAAGCCCATGGACAGCATCTCGTCCGCCTCGTCGAGGCCGACCATGACGCAGCCATCGAGCTTGAGGTTGCCGCGCCGGATGTGGTCCAGCAGGCGGCCCGGCGTGCCCACCACCACCTCCGCACCGGCCTCGAGGGCGTCGATCTGGGGGCCGAGGGCCACGCCCCCGTAGATGGCGGTCGACCGCACCTTGCGATACGCGCCGAGGCGCTCGACCTCCTCGGACACCTGGATGGCCAGCTCGCGGGTCGGGGCGAGCACCAGCGCCCGCACCTGGTTGGCGCCGTCGGGGATGCGCTCCAGGATCGGGATGGCGAACGCGGTGGTCTTGCCCGTGCCGGTCTTGCTACGCACCAGCAGGTCCTTGCCGGCCAGCAGCTTGGGGATGCTCTCGGCCTGCACCGGGGTCGGGCGTTCGTACTCCATGTCGGCGAGGGCCCGCCGGACGGACTCGGAGACGCCGATGTCCTCCCAGGTCCTCGATTCGTCGAATGCGCTCTCTTGGGTCGATTCGGGCCGGTCTTCTCCGGCGTTGTCGGTCACGATGGATGCTCCTGCGTGTGGGGGGACGGAAGCCGACTCAGCGACTCACTGGCCGCTTCCGGTGATGATGTGGAACTCGACGCGCCGGTTGAGGACCCGGCCGTCCTGGCTGTCCTCGGCGATGGGGCGGCTCTCGCCGTAGCCGATGGCCACCAGTCGCCGCTCGGAGATGCCCTTGGCGATGAAGTAGTTCATCACCGACTCGGCGCGGCGCTGGCTCAGGTCGAGGTTGTACTCCTCGGCACCCTCGGCGCTGGCGTGGCCCTGGATCTCCAGGCAGATCTCCTCGTACTTGAGCAGGATCTCGGCGGCCTCGTCCAGCACGGTGAAGCTCGACTCCTTGAGCACGTCGCTGTCCACCTTGAAGTTGATGCCGCGGATCACGCCCACGATCTTCGTCAGGTTGGGCGGCACCTCGTCCGGGCAGCCGTCCTCGTCCTGGAACCCGTTGGGGTTCTCGGGATCGTTGGGGCAGAGGTCCTCCTCGTCCACGAACCCGTCGCGGTCGTTGTCGGTCTCGGGACACCCATCGGCGTCCTCGAACCCGTCCTCGTCCTCGGCGTGGTTCGGGCAGTCGTCCTCCTCGTCCGGGAACCCGTCCCGGTCGTTGTCGTACTCGGGGCAGCCGTCCTCGTCCTGGAAGTCGTCCCAGTCCTCGGGGGTGTCCGGGCAGTCGTCGTGGCGATCGGGCACGCCGTCGCGGTCGTTGTCCTCCTCGGGACAGCCGTCGTCGTCGTGGTAGTGGTCGTAGTCCTCGGGGAGGTTGGGACAGTCGTCCTCCCAGTCGAGGAAGTCGTCCTGGTCGTTGTCCTCCTCCGGACATCCGTCCCAGTCCTCGAAGTCGTCGTAGTCCTCGGGTACGTCCGGGCAGTCGTCGACCTTGGATGGGATCCCGTCTCCGTCCGGGTCGTCGGGAGGACCGCCGGCGAGCACGAACAACCCCGCCGTCACCGACAGGTTGTCCCAGCGGTCCGACAGCGTGCCGTCCACCATCACGGCCTCGGCGGTGGTCGATGGGCCGACGACCATGGTGTAGCGGGCGTCGATCCGCATGCCGAACCGGGAGATGAACAGGATCTTGACCCCGCCGCCGATGTCCCACGCGAAGTCCGTGTCCGGGTTGCGCGGCTGCAGCAGCTCGCGGTCCTCGGAGGACTGCCCCTCGCTGGACCGCTTGATCTGGAAGTAGCGCAGTCCGGCGCCCGCCGACAGGTAGGGCACGGCTGGCCACTTGCCCATGTGGAACACCAGGTCGAGGTGGGGCAGCAGCACGTGCGCCTTGCGCTGCGCCTGGTGCGTCAGCGTGGGCACGTAGCGGACAGAGGCCTCGAGGCCCACGTACTCGAAGAAGTTGTATCCGATGCGTCCACCGACGACCGCGTTGTTCTGGAAGTTCTCCTCCTCCTGGATGAAGGCGTGGTAGCCCCCGAAGAGGTCGATGGAGACGCTGCGCGGCTTGATGCCGGGGATGGCCCAGTAGCGGGCGTCCGCCCCCTGGGGCAGCAGCGAGCAGCCCAGGGTGAGCAGCAGGAAGATCAGGATCTTGCGTCGTCCGTTCATCGGTCCGCGTTCCCCTCGCGATCGGGCACATATACCTATAACGCGTTTTTCTTACAATCCTGCGCTACCATCCACTCGATGCGAATACACCTCCCCGGCCAGCCCGTGAAGGCGGTCTCGATCGCGGTCCTGCTCGCCTGTTTCGGACCGTCCTGTGCCCCGGATCCGATCCCCGGCGGGCGTGAACAGATCGTCGATGGCCGTTTTGCGCGCTGGCCGGGCGCGGGCGCAGTCGAGGGTGACGCCTGGCGCTCACACGGGGGGGCGGGCCTGGACGCGGTCGCGGGCGAACTCCGCGTTCGCGCGCCAGCGGGCGGGCCTGCCGGCGCCGAGATCCTGGTGCCCGTCAGCCCCGGGTCGGGCCACCAGCTGTCGCTACGTCACCGCGGCGGCAGCGGCCGGCTCGAGGTGACGGTGGACGACGAGGGCACGATCCTGGCCGCAGACCTGCCCGCGGCCGCGGACTGGACGCGGATCGAGGCGTCGATCGTGCCCGCCCGGGACGGCGTGCGGGTGCGGCTGCTGGACGACGGCGGGGACGGCCACGCGCTTCGCCTGGCGGGCGCGTCGCTGGCCCGCCCCGCCGTCGGCGAGGTGCAGTACGAGCCGCCGATCCAGCTGCTGCTCGTGGTGCACGCGGCGACCGATGTGGGCAACGCAGACCGCTACTGGCAGCGCCGTGATGCGCTGGCCGAGATGGCCGAGGCAGCCGAGCAGCACGGGCTGTGCCTGACGATGATGCTGTCCGGCCCCTACGCCGAGTGGGCGTGGTCCCTGGGCGACCACGCCTTGTACGCGGACCTCCAGGACCGGGGCCACGAGGTCGGCACCTATGTCTTCCCGCTGTACCGGGCCGGACACCTCGCCTGGGAGGGGGGGGACATCTTCGATCCGGGCATGGCCGACACCCAGTGGGCAGACCACCGCGCCATGGTCGACCAGCTCGTGCCCGCAGACACCAACCGCACCGTGTGCGCCTACGCGCCGATGGCCGACATGGCCGCCCTGATGCAGCGGCACGGCTTCACCCTCGATCTCTCCTCGGTGGCGGTCAACGAACCGGGCGGCCGATCCCGCGAGTCCGTGGCCTGGGACTACCTCGGCCACTACCCCCACCACCCCTACCGCCCGGCCGACATGGCGGTGGAAGGAGAGGAACTGGCCGCGGACCCGTCGACCTCCTACGTGACCCTCGGTCACGCCGCGCAGATCGGCCGCAGCGAGGCCCATGGCGCCCCGTGTCAGCTGGCCGACTACGAGCGCATCCTCGGCCTGCTGCTGGACCGCTGGACTGCCCACCAGCGGGCCCCAGCCGGGGAAATCGACGATCTGCCGTGGGTGTTCGGCGCCATCCACAGCCCCAACCAGCACGAACAGTTCGGCGAGGACTTCCACGCCTGGCTGGACCACCTCGACGAGGTGGCCCTCGGCCAGGCCACGCCCGAAGGCAACGTGGTGGCCGAAGGGGCCACTGCAGCGGAGGTGCTCGCCGCATTCCAGCGCTGGGAGTACGACCACCCGGACCAGACCCCCTTCTCCTTCACCTTGCCCCCGTGACCCGGATGAGGCGAGAATGAGCCTCGGAGACGCTCTGCTGGGAGGAACCCGTGAGCGAGAAGCTGAAGGTCGCCGACGTGATGAGCACGGATCTCATCACGCTCAACGAGGACGAGACCCTGGACCTGGTGGAGCAGGTGATGCGATTGGGCCGCGTGCGCCACCTCCCGGTCACCCGCGGCAGCGAGCTGGTCGGGCTGGTGACCCACCGCGACCTGCTGCGCGCATCGATCAGCGCTCTGGCCGACATCGGCGAGGACGAGCGCCAGGAGATGATGTCGCGAGTGCAGGTGTGCGACATCATGAACGTGGACGTCAAGACCGTGGCGCCAGGCCTGCCGCTGATGCAGGCCGCGGCGATCCTGCTGCAGAACCGCTACGGCTGCCTCCCGGTGGTCAACGACCGCGGCGTGCTCGACGGGATCCTCACGGAGGCCGACTTCCTCCGCTTCTCCATGGTGCTGATCAAGAAGATCGAGGACCTCGAAGCCTCCCTGGACTGACCCCCAAGGCCTTCAAGACATTTCTGTTGGAATGGAACTACACGCCCGGGAAGTGGGGCTCAGTGCCGCTTCTTGCGCCGAATCGAACGGACCTCCTCCACGGCGATCGCGTGCAGGTCGGCCAGGGACAGGCGGCTGGGGGGCACATCGGGCGCCTTGGGTGAGCCCTTGTTGAGGATCTTGCGCGACTGGTGAAGGAACCAGCCACCGTGCATGCCCACGGCGCGCAGATCCCCCCGCACCGGCTCGCCGCGCACCTCGGCCTCGGCCCGGCGGACACGGGACGCCAGCCCCTCCATGGTCATGGCCGACAGCGGGCCCTGCCGCCGCAGGGTGAACGCCACGTACTGGTGGGGCTGGTACCGCACCGCGAGCAGGTCGGCGCCGTGGTAGCGGCCGGCGCGCGCGGCCGCCCGGCTCGAGCTCTCCATGACCATCACCATCGCGCCGCCCACCTCGGCGCGGAGCGCGCGCTCGGCGTCCTGCAACGCTCGCCCCCACGCCCCCTCGGTGGTGACGATGGCGTCGAAAACCGGCTCGATGGCCCGGTACACGGCCACGCCGTCGGTGGGGTACATCTCGTTGAGGCCGTGCACGATCGCGGGCAACGCCACCGCATGGTCCACCGGATCGCGACTACGGATCGACTCGCCCTTGAGGTCCTGACGCGAACAGAACGACAGCAGCTTGTCCAGCTCCGGGCTACGTCGCACCCCCAGGTGCTCGGCCACCAGCTCGGCGGCCGCCGCGCGCAGGTCCCCCGCCTGGTCGGCGGTGGGGTGGTTGTCGAAGCGGCCACCGCCCAGATCGACCAGCAGGTGCCCCTCCCCCTCCAGCCGATCGGCCCCACCCGCCGTCTCCACGGCCGCGGGCGACATGAACCGGACCTCGCACGTGTCGACGCCTGCAAAGCGGTCCGTGCCATAGCGCCGCAGCAGGTACACCGACAGCAGGGCGTCGATATCCGGGGTCGGGTGGGTGACGATCGAACGGATCGCCGGGTCCTGATCGTGGTTCATTCGCCCGGGTCCGGCCTGTGCTGGTACCACGGTTGCTGCATCACCTGGACCCGCAGCTCCCTCTCGAAGTACTCCAGGAAGGCGTCGAGCACGTGTCCCTGCCAGCGGGATCCGCGCCCCTCCTCGAGGATGGCCAGCACCCGTTCCATGGGCATGGGCGTGCGGTAGTGGCGCACCTGCGTCAGTGCATCGAACACGTCGGCGATGCCGATGATCTGCCCCGCGATCGGGAACTGGTCGCCGGCGAGGCCGAACGGGTAGCCCTTGCCGTCGAGGCGCTCGTGGTGCACTGCGGCGATGTACGGGATCTCCTCGAGGCCCTCGGGGAAGTGGATGCGGGCCAGGATGTCATGGGTCGTCTGCGGGTGCTGCTTGATCGCCTCGAACTCGTCGTCGGTGAGCTTGCCCGGCTTGCGCAGCACCTGGTCGTCGACCCCGATCTTGCCGTAGTCGTGCACCAGTCCGGCCCAGTACACCCGCTTGCAGTCCTCGGGCGGCCAGCCCATCTGCTCGGCCAGGCCGCGGGCGTAGCGCGCCACGTTGAGCGAGTGGTTGGCGGTCAGCCCGTCGCGCGCGTCCACGCTCGCGGACAGGACCTCCATCAGGCTCTCGACCATCGCGTTCTGCTCGGACAGCAGGTAGATCGTCTCCAGCGTCAGGCCCAGCTGCCGGCCCAGGGCGAGCATGAACTCCAGCATCTCGGAGTCGTACGGCGTGTGCACCGTGAGGGTGTCCACGTAGATCGCACCCCACACCCGCTTCATGCTGGTCACGGGCGCGGCCAGCACCGAGCGCACGGCCTGGAAGGCGATGGTCTCGGACTCGAAGAACCGCTCGTCCCCCGGGGCGTCGCGGCTGACCATGCCGACCTGGTCCTGCATCACCAGGCGGGTCAGCACCCGGGACGGCAGGAAGTTGTCGGCGTGGTCCCGCGGTACGCGGAAGGCCACGGGCGCGGGCTCGGCCTGGCCCGGCTCCTGCACCATCACCGCGGCCCGCTCCGCAGGCAGCTGGCCCATCACGCAGTCCAGCACGAGATCGAACACCCGCTCGCGGCGCCGGGCGCTGGACATGCTCGCCGACAGCTCGTAGAGGCTGCCCAGCCGACGCGTGGAGACCGCGTCGAGCTGCTTGGAGGTGGTCTCGCCCAGGGCGTAGCGCGACGCGTCGAGGTGCGCGGTCTGCAGGATGGTCGCGCCGGTGTCCGGCTCCAGCCGCTTCAGCTCGGCCGCGGTGTTGCCCCGCCGCTCCACCTTGACCGCATGGCCGCCCGGCGCGCCGAGGTGGACCCAGGTGCTGTAGGGCAGCGGGATCTCGCGGATGCGGGTGCCCTGGAAGTAGGAGCCCGACGTGGAGTTCAGATCCTGGAAGATCCAGCCGTCGCCCCGCCTCCGCAGCAGTGCGTGTCGCCGCGAGACGAACTGGCTGACGATGCAGACGTCGCTGGTGCTGGCCCGGCCGATGTGGACCTCGGCCTCGCGTACGGGATACGTGTACTCTCGCCCCTGCTTGTCGCGGTGCACGATCACGATGGCCGCTTCGAGGTTGTCCGACATGGGAACGAACTCTACCCCCGCTTTGCCCGGGTTGCCAGCGGTTCCACGGGGCCCTGCCGCCCTCAGGGGAAGTTGATCGTCACGTCCCGACCGCGGAGCTGGGGCCCGACCTGGATCGGCTGGGTGATCTCGCCTGTGCGGTAGTGCCAGGCGTGCAGGGTGTAGTCGCCGTCCGGCACGCCGGTGAAGTAGACCTTGCCCTCCCAGTCGGCCGATCCACAGTAGGCGTGCTCGCACACGAGCACGAACGCGATCTCCCAGGGCCGCAGCAGCGACTGCACCTTGAGCAGCCCCGCCTCGTCCAGCCGGAGCTCGTGCCGCATGGCCTGGTAGCTCACCGTATCCATGTCCCCCATCGACCACTGGTCGAGGGTGACGGCCTGACCGTCGTCGAGCAGCGAGGCCCGGAACACCTCCTGGGTGTACAGGTAGTTCTCCAGCACCAGCGTCGAGCCCACGCCCGTCAGCAGGGTGTTGGGGTAGAGGTAGCAGCCGCCGTTGGAGATCGACTGGTCCATCGGGTACTGCACCGACCCGCTGGTGATCCCCTCCAGCCACACCAGCGCGTCGCCCAGGCCGCTCGGCCCGCCGCCCTGGGGATAGGGCCACACCTGGTCGCCGCATAGCTCCCGGTCGCGGAACACGCGCACCTCGGGCGCATCGATCTGGGTGGTAGAGGTCACGTGCACGGTCACGTCGGTGGACGCGGACGTGTAGCCCTCGGAGAACGCCCCGGCCGTGGCGATCCCCGACGGCGGCTCCACCACCGGGATGGCGAAGCCGCTGGCCCAGTGCAGGGACTCGTGGGCCATCTTCTCCCCGCGCCGGTTGAGGTCGAGCAGGATCCAGATCGCCATGCCCACGAGGAACAGCGCGAGCAGGCTGCGGCCCACGAGCCGCAGGGGCGAACGGGGGGCACGGCGCACGGCGGCGCGCCGCTCAGATCCTGCCGGAGCGCCAGATGCCATAGAGCAGGATGCACCAGGTGGAGAATGCGAGCCCGAAGCCGAGCATGGACAGCAGGGGGATGCCGAACGGGCGCAGGCTGTGATCCAGCAGGGCCACGGCCGAGCCGAGCACCAGGCCGACCACGATCAGGGACAGGATGATGCGGTTGACCGAGCGCTCGCGAAGCTCCAGCTCCTCCTTGGGCGTCTGCATCAGGATCGGGATCTGGAGGCGCCCGGCCTGGTAGTCGTCCATCGCCTGGGTGATCACCGTGGGCGCGCGGTTGATCACGGAGTTGAACGCGACGAACGTGTTCATCAGGTCCCGTTGCAGGCGCTCGCCGGAGTAGCGGCGGGCGGCGAGCTTCTCGATGTAGGGGGTCATCACCTCCAGCGGGTTGAGTTCCGGGATCAGCGTCTTGGCCAGCCCCTCGGTGGTGACCAGCGCCTTGAGCAGCATCGTGAACGAGGGCGGCATGCGCACGCCATGACGGATCACCCCGGACGCGAGCTCCCGCAGGAACGCCCCGATCTGGATGTCGGCCATGGCCTTGCCGACGAAGATCGTGTCCATGATCTCCATCACGTCGTGCTCGAAGGCCCGGTAGTCGACCTGGGTCTCCTTGATCGCGATCTCGTAGAAGATGTGCGAGATCATCCGGAAGTCCCGCCGCTGCAGGCCCAGCACGACCCCCACGATCTGATCGGTCATCTCCTCGGACAGGCGGCCGATCATGCCGAAGTCGAGCAGCCCCAGGGACCCGTCCTTGAGCACCAGCACGTTGCCCGGGTGCAGGTCGCCGTGGAAGAACCCGTCCTCGAACAGCATCTTGAAGGCGGCCTCGAGGTACAGCCTGCCCACCCGCTCCATGTCGTAGCCGGCGTCGCGGGCCTCCCGGATGGGGATCCCGTCGAGGTACTCCATGCACAGCACGCCCGGGGCGGTCAGCTCGTCGATCACCTCCGGGATGTGCACCCCCTCGAACCCCTCGAAGTTCTCGGCCATCCGCTTGAGGTTGCCCGCCTCCACCATGAAGTCGGTCTCGGCGCGCACGGACTTGTCGATCTCGGTGAGGATGCCCTTGGCGTCCACCATCTTCACTTCGGGGAACTGGGCCTCGACCGCGGTGGAGAGGAACTTGATGATCTCCAGGTCGCGCACGATCGACCGCTGCACGCCGGGCCGGCGCACCTTGACCACCACCTCGCGGCCGTCGAGGGCGCGGGCGCGGTGGACCTGGGCGATGGATGCGCTCGCCAGCACCTCCTCGTCGAAGGAGTAGACCAGCTCGCCGAGCTGCCCCAGGTTCTCGGTGATCTCGTCCTCGACGATGTGCAGCGGCAGCGGATCGACGTTGTCCTGCAGCCCGGAGAATTCGTCGCACCAGTCGTTGGGGATCAGGTCGGGGCGCGTGGACAGGATCTGCCCCACCTTGACGAAGGTGGGGCCGAGATCGATCAGGGTCTCGCGGACGCGGACCTTGAGCGGACGCTGCTCGTCCTCCTTGCGTCTCCGCTTCCACAGGCCGACCATCGCCATCATCGTGGTCAGCAGGTCGGCGAAGCTGCCGAACAGCATGGCCAGCGAGCGCCTCGTGCGGCGGATCACCCCCTCCTTGTCGTCGGTCAGGCCCGCCTGGTAGGCGATGGCGCCGCCGAGCATCACGTGGCCCACCAGGTGGCCGAACCCGTGCTTCATCAGCACCATCAGGATCTCGCGCAGACGATTCACATCGAGGATCGCCCGCCCGATCCCACGCGTGGTCCTGAACACCTGGCGGAAGATGCCCATGGGGCCAAGTGTACAGGCAATCGCCGGCAGTTGGTTTGACCTGCCCCGACGGGAGCCCCATATTGATGCACTGCGAAGGGATGCCGGTGGGCTGATGCTGCAGAAGATCCTCTACGTCGCCGAGGTCGTGCTGGGCTTTGGCGGTCTGATCTTCATCCACGAGCTGGGACACTTCCTGGCGGCCAAGGCCAATGGCGTCAAGGTGCTCAAGTTCGCCATCGGCTTCGACTTCTGGGGCATCCGCCTGTTCCGCAAGCACATGGGCGGGACCGAGTACGTGATCGGTGCGTTCCCGCTGGGCGGCTACGTCAAGATGCTGGGCCAGGAGGACCTGCCCGCGGATGCCGAGGGAGATGCCGCGGAGGTGTTCCCCGAGGGGCACTTCCTGTCCAGGACCATCGGCCAGCGGGCGCAGATCATCTCCGCAGGGGTGATCGCCAACTTCCTGCTGGCGTTCGTGCTGTGCTACGGCGCCTACCTCGTCGGCTACCACCGCTACCTGCCCGAGGTGGGCTCGGTGGGCTTCGACTCGCTGCAGGCCGGCCTGCGCCGAGGCGATGTGATCGAGAGCGTGGGCGGCGACCGCGTCGAGTCGTGGACCGAGATGTTCATGGCCTACGCCCTGCAGGCGCCCGGCGAGGACGTCGAGATGGTCGTCCTGCGGGACGGCGAACGCGTCACCCTCGAGATCCCCGTGCTGCGGGACCCGTCCGAGCCGATCAACGTGCCGGACTTCGAGCGCGCGATCGGGCTGCAGATCGCGGGCATCCTCGAAGACTCACCCGCCTCCCGGGCCGGCCTCGAGGGCGGGGACACGCTGGCGTCGGTGAACGGCATCGAGCTGCAGAGCTGGAGCCACTTCAGCTCCATCGTACGACAGCTCGCCGGCGAGACGATCCAGCTCACCGTGGACCGCCTCGACGACCAGGGAGAGCCCACCGAGCGGCTGGACCTGCAGCTGATCCTCGACGAATCGGACGACCCGTACGCGCCGACCCGCGGCCTGGGCGTCGGGCCAGGGCAGCCCGCCGTGATCGACGCCGTCCTCGAGGACTCGCCGGCGGCGGCCGCCGGGCTTCGCCCCGGGGACCGGATCGTGGCCGTGGCCGGCCAGCCGGTCGCGTCCTGGCGCGACGCCTGGCTGGCCATCGAGTTCGCCCCGGCGGGCGAGCCCCTGCCGATCACGGTGCAGCGCGCGGACCGCGACCTGGTCCTGGACGTTGTGCCCGTGGCCACCCAGCACTGGGCGATCGGCATGTGGGGCCTGCCCGTGATCGGCGCGGTGCACCGCGCGCCCGACGGCATCGTGGTCGGCTGGCTCGATCCGGCGGGCCCGGCCGCAGCCGGCGGTCTGGAGGCCGGCGACCGCCTCGAGGCGCTGGTGGTCAAGGACCCGGACACGGGCGAGGACGTGGAGATCGAGCTGTACTCGTGGAACCACCTGTTCGCCAACTTCGCCGACGAGTCGATGGAGGGCGCCTGGGTCCGCGTGGAGTTCGTGCGCGACGGCACCTCCATGGCCAAGAGTCTCCAGGTGGCACCCGACGAAGGCGGCAAGCGCCGGGGCATGGTCGGCGTGTTCGGCAACCTCAAGCAGGAGCAGGTCCAGCTCGGCCCGATCGAGGCGATCTGGCCCTCGATCGAGAAGCCGTTCGTGCTGTTCGACGAGTTCGTCAAGGGCTTCCGCGCCATGTTCATGGGGCGGGTCAGCCCCAAGACGATCGCCGGACCGGTCGGGATCCTGTCGGTCACCTACTCGGCGGCCGAGCAGGGGCTGGGCGACCTGCTGCTGCTGCTGGCGCTGATCAGCGTCAACCTGGCGGTCGTGAACTTCCTGCCGATCCCGATCACGGACGGCGGTCACGTGCTGTTCCTGATCTACGAGAAGATCCGTGGCCGCCGCATGAGCGAGGAGGTGCAGGGCAAGCTGGTGTGGGCTGGCCTGCTGTTCCTGCTGCTGGTCTTCGTGTTCGTCACGTGGAATGATCTCGTGCGCGCCTTCACCAGCTGACCCCTGACCCCCAGACCTGAGGAAGAAGACGTATGCCGACCCCCCCCAAGGGAGAGCTGCCCTTCCCCCCGTGGGCGGAGACCCTCCGCCGCCGCTACCTGGCCGAGGAGGCCTCGCTGTTCCTCGTGCACGGCAATGTGCGCGACCTCGTGGAGGTCGAGGACGGCTACGCCCCCCTGGAGGCCTACCTGGAGCGCATGCTGACGCGCACCAAGGAGGTGGTGGCGTTCTACGACTACAGCCGGGGCCTGCGCTTCGCCCGCAAGGGCATGCGCCAGCGGTTCGAGCTCGCCGTCAACACCCGCCGCATCCTGCAGGGCCGCCCCGAGGTCGACGAGTTCCCCAAGGACCCGCTCAAC
The DNA here is from genome assembly GCA_964639985.1 of uncultured Rickettsiales bacterium. Lineage (GTDB taxonomy): Bacteria > Myxococcota_A > UBA796 > UBA9615 > CAYRNR01 > CAZXHG01. Next base: position 766 of record CAZXHG010000271.1, on the reverse strand, counting down.
CTGTTCCCCATCCTCGAGACCTTCGTCACCGACCCGTCCCAGCACGGCGCGCTGGTGATGGACTACGTGGAGACGGTGGTGCCGGGCGGGGACCTGTCGTTCATGGGCACCGAGGACCGCTCGTCCCTGGTCACCCTGCAGCGCTGGACCTCGGACCCGGCGATCCTCGGCAGCGACAACCTCGTGCTGCTGCTCACCGAGAACCTCAGCGACGTCAACCGCAAGGTGCTGCACTGCCCCCAGCTGTCCACCATCGAGGTGCCGATGCCGGACCTGGACGCCCGGCTGCGATTCATCAAGCACCTGCGGGAGAGCTACCCCAAGCCCGGCATCGCCGCGAAGCGGCTGGCCGACATCACCGCGGGCCTGACCCTGGTGCAGATCGAGGGCATCTTCCGCCAGGTACGCCAGGCGGGCGGGAAGATCACCTTCGACACGGTCACCGACGCCAAGCGCCGCATCATCGAGCAGGAGTGCTTCGGCCTGCTGGAGTTCGTCGAGTCCGAGCACGACTTCAAGTCGGTCGGCGGGCTGATCGAGGTCAAGCAGGCGCTGAACCGGGTGGCGGACAACGTCAAGAAGGGCCGCTCCGCGCGGGTCCCGATGGGGGTGCTGTTCGTCGGGCCGATGGGCACGGGCAAGACCTTCGTGGCCGAGGCGTTCGCCAACGAGTGCGACCTCACCTGCGTCAAGTTCAAGAACTTCCGCGAGAAGTGGGTCGGCTCCACCGAGGGCAACCTCGAGCGCATCCTCACCGTGATCAAGG
>CAZXHG010000270.1:0-13603 GCA_964639985.1 uncultured Rickettsiales bacterium | reverse complement strand
GACGAGGTCCGGGACGGACCGAGGACCGTGCCCCGGGGACGGAGACGCGAGGAGGATCTCCGGCAGACGGCCGCCCTGACGACGCCCGACCGACGTCGTCAGAATGCCACGGCGATCCGGTCGGCGAGGGGAGCGTCGGTCTTCCGGAGCTCGTCCAGCCAGGCGTCGACCGAGCCGCGCACCATGTCACGGGCGCCCTTGCCGTAGGGCCGGAGGTGGTCGTCGATCCAGGGGTCGGTGGGCTCGCCCGCGGCCACCCGCCGCTCCAGCTCGGGCAGGAAGGCGTCGCAGAAGTCCTGGCGGTGCTCGATCGACACCAGCGGCGACATGGCGAACGCATACGCCGGCAGCTCGATGTCGACCCGCGCCAGCGCCGTGGCCGTCATCGCCGCGGCCAGCTCGGCGGCCCGCTCGCGGATCCGCGTGTTGGCCGCGTCCAGCGCCTCGTCCGACGCGTCGAGCCCCAGCGGCTCGCCGATCACCTCGACGTAGATCTTGGTCTTGGGCTCCGTGCCCGACGGCCGGATCACCACCCGCTCGCGATCGCCGAGGTGGAACACCAGCACGTTGCGCGCGGCCGCGTCCGTGTCGCTGACGATCGGCCCGAACACGCCCTCGGGATCCCGGCGGTCGTGGAACGCGGTGACCGGCGTCCCGCCCACGTCGGTGGGCGGATCGGACCGCAGCGCGGCCTGGATCGCCTCGATCCGCTTCTTGCCCGACGCCCCCTGCATCACCAGCGGCACCTGCGCGTTGAACACCGGCCCGAACTCCTTGTACAGCCGCCGCAGCCGCTGGCCCAGTGACGACCCCTGCGCCTTCTCCAGCGCGGCCATCTCCGCCAGCACCAGCGCCACGCCACCGCCGTCCTTGTCCCGCACGTCCGGGGACAGCAGGAACCCGTGCGACTCCTCGCAGCCCATCACGAACTCGTCGATGCGACCCGCCTCCTCGAGCTCCCGCACGATCTCGGCGATGTACTTGCAGCCCACCAGCAGGTGGTCCACCACCTCGGCGCCGAGCCCGCGGGCGATCCGGCCGAACAGGCCGGTGGTGACCTCGGTGGTGATGGCCACGGACGAGCCCTCGCGGTCCCGCAGCAGGAAGTCCACCACCAGGCAGGCCAGCTCGTTGCCGGCCAGGAAGCGCCAGCTCCCGTCCGGCTCCCGGCTCAGCCCGCCGATGCGATCCGCGTCCGGGTCGCAGGCCAGCACCAGGTCGGCGTCCTCGTCCCGCGCGACGTCCTCGGCCGGGGCGAGCGCGGCAGGGTATTCCGGGTTGGGGGCGTTGAACGGTGCACCCGGGAACGAGCCGTCGTGGGCCAGCTGCGACGGCACCATGTGCACCTCGAAGCCCGCCTCGGCCAGGATCTCGCCCGCGGTCTGGTCGCCCACGCCGTGCAGGTTGGAGAACACGATGCGCAGGTCCCGCATCTGGGGGTGCCGGGCAAACCCCAGGTTCAGGTCCAGGTAGGCGCGGTGCATCTCGGGCCCCAGCAGGGTCACCCGCCCGGCGGCCACGGCCTCGTCGAACGGCATGCGCTCGTAGCTCTGCACGCCCTCCACGATCGAGACCATGCGCTCGTCCTGCGGGGGCACCTCCTGGCCACCGTGCACGTTGTAGAACTTGCCGCCGTTGTCGTCGGGGTGGTTGTGCGACGCCGACACGTTGAGCCCGCCACTGGCGCCGAGCTCACGGATGGCGAAGCTCAGCTCCGGGGTCGACGTGAACGCATCGCCCTCGGGGTCGAGCATGTACACGCGCACGCCGTTGGCCGCGTACACCTCGGCGGCCAGCCGGGCGAAGTCCCGGCTGCGCCAGCCCAGCAACGGGTTGGGCACGTCGCGGGGGTACAGCTCACGCAGGTCCTGGAACTCGCGCACGTCGAACGCGACCACCACGCTCAGGTCATCGCCGAACATGGCGCGCATGTACTCGGTGTGCCCCTGCACCGAGGTCGCGAGGTTGTGGGGGTTGAAGCGGTTGGGGCCCAGGCCGACCGGACCGCGTCGCCCGCCGGTCCCGAACGGCATCACCTGGTAGAACGAGTCCGCGAGCAGGTCCCAGGCGCCCTGGTCGAGCAGCGCCGACAGCACCGGTCTGTACGCTTCCAGATCCGGGTTGGAGAAGTGGTCCAGCAGCGCGTCCGCGGCGAACTCGCCACCCAGGCGCGCGATCAGCTCGTCTCGGGTCGGAATCATCGGGATCTCCAGAGGCAGGTTGCCGGGTGAAGATGGTGCCTCGGTTGCTTGCCGTCAACCAGGGCCGACGATAGTTTGCACCGGTGTCACGACAACGCAAGCTGGGAGGGGCGATGGACGCCACCGTACACGCCGTGGTGCTCGGTGACTTCGGCCGCGACGCCGGGATCCGGTTCTGCGCGGCCCTGTCGCGCGCGGAGCGCAGGCACATCACGGCGAGCCTGCCCGACGGCGCGGCCTTCTACGACGAACACCGCCGCCTGACCCTGTCGCTGATCGCGGATCTGCCCTACGTCAAGGCGCGCTTCCTGGCCCCGTACGGGGACCGACCGCTCGACGACCGCGTGCTGGTCGGCTTCCCCGGCGGACCGGCCACCGCAGACGTGACCCCCCGGCTGGGTACGCTGGCCCTGGAGGCGCTGCGCGGACCGGTCGAGCGCGGGGGACGCCAGGCCGTGGTGCTGCTGCCGTGCAACACGCTGGCCCCGGTCTCGTGGGCGCTGGAGGAGCGGTTCTCCGCGCCCGAGGCGCTCGCCGAACTCGCCGACGACCCCGTCTCGCTGGCATTCCCCACGGTGCCCGGGGCCGTCCTGAACCACGTCCAGCGAGAGGGCGGTTCCTCCGTACTCCCCCTGGGTACGGTGGGCATCGCGGACACCTACCGCCGGCAGGCCAGGCGCCTGAACGCCGACGTCGAGGTACTGGAGCTGGACGGCGAGGACCAGGGGGTGGTGCTGGAGGCCATCGGCGCGGCCCTGCACCGGGGGCCCCGGCGGGAGGCCGCCGCGAGCGCGCTGACCGACCTGGTCGACCGCCAGCAGCAGCGGGCAGGCGATTCGCTGGTCGCGGTGGAGGCGTGCACCGACCTGGACTACGACCTGGCGCTGGACTCCAACGCGGTGTACGCCGAAGAGGTGGTGCGGGAGGTGTACGGGAGGCTACAGGCCGAGCCGCTCCCGTAGCTCCTCCTTGTCGCTGTCGAAGTCGAACACGCCGTAGATCTGGTACCAGTTCTCCGGATCCACCACGCGGGGGTACAGCTCGACCGCGGTGTCGACCTTGCCGTCGCTGAACGTGAGCAGCCCGACCAGGGTGGCGGCCTGGCTGACCGTGAAGTGGTTGCCATGGGCAGCCGTGCGCAGGGTCGCGAGCTTGCCGTCGTCGAACGACTCGGCCTCCATGGCCGCCGTCAGCTGCAGGAACGGCCCGCTCGCCATGGGTAACGGCTCCAGGGGCACGATCGGGAGGTCGTGGGGCCGCGCCGCGTGCTCGTCCACCTCCACCATGGTGATCGACACCAGCGGCCCCTGATCCGTGGAAACGCTGACGTTGGCGCTGCCGTGCGCCCGCAGCATCACCTGCTGGACGTCGCGCACGTCGGTGCGCATGGACTGGACCTTCTTCAACAGCTCACGACGGGTGGCGTCGCTGACCGTGCCCGAAAGCAGCGCCTCCATCACGTCGAGGTCGTCGAGTACGACCTGCAGGGCGGCAGCGGGATCGTGCCCGGCCCGGGCCGGGCCGACCACTCCGAGGGTGAGCAGGAACAGGGTGGCGGCACAGGTGAAACGCTGGAGCATCGTTCTCTCCCGGTGGTGTGCTCGTCATGGACGGAGCGTGCATGACTTTATTCGCTCGGCCCCCCGCTCGCCATCCCTGCCGCTCCCGTCGGTCAAATTGTCAGTGGTCAGACGCTCTGATAGGACTTGGGGGCCGCGGGGCCGCGCCCGTGTGAGCGAGGGATGCACCATGAGCAACGAATTCCACGTCGACGAGTCCCGACCCTGGTTCAGCGAGGAGGCCGGCTGGCCCGAGGAGGTCGCGCGCAACATCGATCTGCCCGCGATCACGCTGGGCGAGATGCTGCGGCAGTCGGCCGCGAGGTTCGGCGACCAGAGGGCGGCATGGTTCCTCGACACGACCATGACGTACCGCGAACTCGACGGCCTCGTGGACCGCTTCGCCACCGCCCTGCACGGGCTGGGCGTCAAGAAGGGGGACGTGGTCGCGATCCTGCTGCCCAACAGCTTCCAGTACGTGATCGCCTACTACGCCGTCGCCCGCATCGGCGGCATCGCCACCGGGGTCAACCCCACGTACAAGCCCGGCGAGATCCTGCACCAGCTCAGGACGGTCGACGCCCGCGGGCTGGTCGTACTCGACGCGCTGTACGAGTCGGCGGTGGCGCCGATCATCGCGAAGACCGACGTCCGCTTCGTGGTAGGCACCAACGTCGCCGACCTGGCCCACGGGCTGGGGTTCCGCCGCTTCCTCGGCAAGCTGCTGGGCAAGATCCCCAGGGGCAAGCTGCCGCCCACGGCCCACTCGTTCAACGATCTGCTGAGCACGGAGCCGTCCGTGCCCGAGATCGACATCGACGTGATGGAGGACCCGGCCGCCTACATCATGACCGGGGGCACCACCGGCGTGCCCAAGGCCGCGGTGCTCACCCACCACAACCTCGTGGCCAACGCCATCCAGAGCCGCCACTGGCTGTACAAGGTGCCGCCCGGCGCGATGAACATCGGCGTGCTGCCCCTGTTCCACTCGTTCGCCATGACCTGCGTGATGAACGTGTCGATCCACTCGGGGTTGTGGATGCTGCTGTTCCCCAAGCCACCGGCCGTGGAGGAACTGCTGGACACCATCATGCGCCTCGGTCCGGAGGAGGAGGGATCGCTGTACGCGGGCGCGGAGATCCTGTTCCAGAAGATCGCGGAGTACCCCGACATCGGCAACTACGACCTCGCCGGCAGGTTCACCCTGTGTGTGTCGGGCGCGGGTCCCCTCCACCGACCGGTCCAGGAGGCATTCGAGCGGGCCACGGGCGCGAGGCTGGTCGAGGGCTACGGCCTCACCGAGAGCTCACCGGTGGTCAGCGCGGGGCCGTTCTGGGGCAACCGCAAGCTCGGCACCATCGGCCTGCCCTTCCCGGCCACCGAGTGGCGGATCATGGACATCGAGACCGCAACCGAGGACGTGCCGGTGGGCGAGAGCGGCGAGATCTGCGTGGCCGGCCCCCAGGTGATGAAGGAGTACCTCGACCGGCCCGACGAGACCGCCGAGACGATCAAGGAGATCGACGGCAAGCGCTGGCTGCTCACCGGCGACATCGGGTTCATGGACGGCCACGGGCGGATCGTGATCAACGACCGCAAGAAGCAGCTCATCAAGTACAAGGGCTACTCGGTGTTCCCCAAGGAGGTCGAGGAGCTAGTGGGCGGTCACGAGGCCGTCTCCGAGGTGGCCGTGGCCGGCCTGCCCGACGGGGAGACCGGCGAGGTGATCAAGGCGTGGGTGGTGCTCCGGTCCGGGCAGGAGGGCAGCGTCAGCGAGACCCGGCTGCTGGCCTGGTGCAAGGAGAACATGACGCACTACAAGGTGCCGCGACACCTCGAGTTCCGCGACGACCTGCCCAAGACCCTGGTGGGCAAGGTGCTGCGCCGGGAGCTGCAGGAGGCCGATCCCATCTGGATCGCAGCCAAGGGCAAGAGCAGCTGAGGCTCACTCCAGGTCGCGAAGGGCGCGGCCCGGCTCGACCCTCTGCTCGCACTCGTCGAGCCAGCGGATGATGTCCCTCACCCGGAACGGCTTGTCGAAGGTCTGGCAGCCCAGTTCGCGGGCGCGCTGGCGCCGCTCCGGCGTCCAGCCCGCGGACATGATGGCCACGTTGTGTGCGGCGGTGCGGCAGCCCGCGCTCTGCTGATCGGCGATCATCTCGATGCCGGACACCCGCGGCATCTCCACGTCGGTCAGCAGGATGTCACCGCAGGCCTGGCCGGCGGGGCACGAGCAGGTGCCGCCCTGCTCGTACACCGGGCAGAGCAGCGGCTCGGCAAAGGCCAGCACGTCGTAGCCCCTGCCCTCCAGGAGGGAGACCAGCAACTGCCGGAGGAGCGGTTCGTCCTCGAACAGCAGGATCCTCAGCTTTCCACCGGCCACGAGCGCGCCTCCGTTAGGCCGAACTATCACGGACCATCCTCCACCTGTCAAGTGGACTTTCGCCGCGACTGCGTTTCCCTGGCCTCACCGCGACGCGCTGCGCGATACTGCAGGCCTCTACCCGAGGAGGGAGGCCCCATGCTCGACCTGCGATCCCTGTCCTGGCTGCTCGCGCTGGCGCTGTGCGCCGGCTGCCCCACGGACGACGACGACGACACCGGTGACGACGACACGGCGATCGGCGACGACGACGACAGCGCCGTGGGGGACGACGACGACTCCGCGGTCGGCTGCGCCGACACGGCGGCTGGCACGTTCCCCGCGGAGGCCGAGGAGCTGGCTCACACCCCCGACGAGGGCGGCGGGGAGATGCAGGACCAGGGCTGGCAGATCGCCGGCTACGAGGGCACCTACGACATCGGCGAGCAACGGATGTGGGAGGCGGTCCGCTTCGATCTGCTGGCGCCGGCCACGGTGTACGGAGCCCGGGTCGTCTGGGGCAACCTCACCGGCGAGGGCGAGCGGCCGGTCACCCTGGGCACGTACCCCGACTTCGGCTCCAACGGCTTCGACTTCTGGCAGTGGGAGGCGCTGTGGGAGGGGGACCGCTGCCTGACGCCCGATGACGAGGGCGCCTGGGTCGACTACGTGTTCGACGAGCCCGTCGAGGTCGACATCCCGGGGCTGTTCCACATCGCCCACCTGTACGAACAGCCCGGGGATCCGGTCTTCCGCTTCGACACCACCACCTACCAGGAGTGCGACCTCTACGACGCCTGCCACTCGGCGTGGAACCTGCCCGAGGCAGACCCGAACACGTACTACAACGGCATCTCGATGATCTTCCCGTACAACTACTCCGTGCGGTTGATGGTGCAGTACCACGACACCATCCCGGCCGAGGACAAGTGGTTCCAGATCGACGAGGCGCTGTCCGCGTCCTCCCGCGTGGCCTGGGGGGACTACGACAACGACGGCTGGGACGACCTGATGACCAACGGACCGACCCTGTACCGCAACAACGGCGACGGCACCTTCACCGACGTGTCGGCCGACGCGGGCCTGGACGACGTGCTCGACGGCAGCGGCGGCGGCGTGTGGGGGGACTACGACAACGACGGCTGCCTGGACTACTTCGGACAGGGCACCGGCTACACCACCATCGACATCCTGCTGCGCAACGAGTGCGACGGCACGTTCACCGACGTGACCCTGGAGGCCGGCATCCACGACATCCAGGACAACGTGGAGTGCGATGCCACGGCCGAGGAGGAGCGGTCCCCCACCGAGGGCGCGGCCTGGATCGACCTCGACAGCGACGGCTACATCGACCTGTACATGGCCAACCACAACTGCTGGGACACCTACGTGCACTACCCGGACCGTTTCTGGCACAACGAGGGGGACGGTACGTTCGTCGAGTGGGCCGACGAGCACGGCTTCACCGGCATGATGCTGGCCGGTCGCGGGGTCAGCCCGGTGGACGTGGACCAGGACCAGGACGTGGACATCTTCGTGTCCAACTACGTGCTCAACCGCAACCTGGCCTACGAGAACCTGGGCGACGGCGAGGTCGCGGACCGGGCCGTGGGCTGGAACCTGGCCGGTGAGGGGGTCAACGTGGGCGGATGGACCACCTACTATGGCCACACCATCGGCTCGGCCTGGATCGACCTGGAGAACGACGGCGACTGGGACCTGATCCAGGCCAACCTGGCCCACCCCCGCTACTACGACTTCTCCGACAAGACCATGGTGCTGCGCAACGACGGTGACGAGAACTTCGAGGACGTGGCCGTGGACGCGGGCATCCACTACCGCGAGACCCACTCCAACCCCACGGTGGCCGACTTCGACAGCGATGGTGACTGGGATCTGTTCGTCACCTGCGTCTACGACGGCCGGTTCTCGGAGCTGTACCTCAACGACGGGACCGGGGCCTTCACCCAGGTCAACTACGAATCCGGCGCCATCGTTCACAACGGGTGGGGCAGCGCCGCGGCCGACTACGACAACGACGGCGACGTGGACCTGGTGGCCTACGACCTGTTCCGCAACGACACCGCCGCAGCCGGCAACCACTGGTTGCAGGTCCGACCCCTGGGCGGGGTCACGGCCAACCGGGCCGCCATCGGCGCGCAGGTGCAGGTCGACGTGGGCGGCCAGACCACCATGCACCACGTCAGCGGCGGCTCGGGGACCGGCTGCCAGGACTCGATGGTGCTATCCTTCGGACTCGGCGCGGCCGCGGAGGCGGACGCGATCCGGGTGTACTACCCGGGCGGCGCCATGGTCACCGTGGACGGCCCGATCGCTGCCGACCAGCGGGTCTGGGTCCACGAGGACGGCACGGTCAGCTACGGCTGGACACCCTGACGCGGAGCGGGATGAAGATCATCACCTGGAACGTCAACTCCATTCGCGCGCGGCTCGAGCGCGTGATCGGCGTGCTGCGCCGACACGAACCGGACGTGGTCTGCCTCCAGGAGACCAAGACCACGGACGACGGGTTCCCCCGCGAGGTACTGTCCGAGGCGGGCTACCACAGCATCACGGCCGGCCAGAAGACGTACAACGGCGTGGCCATCCTGTCCCGCAGGCCGGCGCTCGAGCCGTTGCGGGGCTTCGAGGGCAACCCGATCCCGGAGCAGGCCCGCGTGCTCAGCGGCACGTTCGACGACGTGCGGGTGGTCTGCGTGTACGTGATCAACGGCCGCGAGGTGGGACACGAGCAGTACGACCTGAAGCTCTCGTGGCTCGACGCGCTCTCGGGGTGGCTCGACGCCAACCACGATCCGTCCCAGCCCCTGGTGGTCGCCGGCGACTTCAACGTCGCCCCGGACGACCGGGACGTACACGATGTGTCGCGGTGGGCCGGTCAGTGCCTGTGCACGGATGCCGAGCGTGACCGGCTCCAGCGGCTCGCGAGGTGGGGGCTGCTGGACCTGCAGCGGGAACTGAGCGAGGAGGCCGGGCTGTTCACCTGGTGGGACTACCGTTTCGGCGCCTTCCCGCGCGACTGCGGGCTGCGCATCGACCTGGCGCTGGGCACGCGTCCGGTGGTGGAGCGGCTGGCCACGCTGGAGGTGGACCGCGACGAGCGCAAGAAGGGCACCGGCCCGGGCAACCCCTCGGACCACGCCCCGGTGATCGTCACGCTGACCTGATCAGTAGGCGCACTCCGCGTCCGGTACGTTCGCCAGGTGCTCGTTGGAGTGCACCACGAACGCCTCGTCGCCGAACACCGCGTTGACCCCCATCTCGCCGGCGAGGTCCCCCACGAGGTAGATGCTGGCGTCGGGGATGCCCGCCTGGCGGAACGCGTCCACGTCGGTATCGGCGTTGCCGTAGGCGTAGACCACGGGCCAGCCCGCCAGCTCGATCTCCTCGATCACCGAGGCCTTGTAGTCCACGATCGCGTCGTCGCTGAACGAGCCGTTGCCCGGCATCAGGAACAGCCGTCCGTCGTCGATGGGGAAGCCGTGCAGTTCCAGCCAGGACTGCGTCGCCTGCCGGGCCGGGGTGCCATTGGACAGCTTGGCCGCCTCCGGGCGCGCCGACACGTAGAACACCGTGTAGTAGCGGTCGTCGTACCGGCGCAGCATCTCGGCCGCGTCCGGGCGCATCTGGGGATCGTGGCCCGGGTCGACCATCTGGGCGAGCCACTCGCCGTCGTGGATCGTGAGGGTCTCGTCGATGTCGGTGATCACGGCCAGCTTCGACAGGCAGGGCAGGCCGATCTGGCCGCAGGCGACGAGCAGGAGCGCGGGGACCAGCAGGAGGAGACGGTGCATGGGACCAGTGTAGGCACGGCCCCACGCGAACAATGAAGGCTACGCTGAACTACGGCGACTACTGGAAGCGGAAGGGATACTTGAGCTTGATCGGCTCCTCCGACGCGAACGGCTCGACCTCGAGCAGGCCCACCTGCTCGTGCAGGCACTGGTCGAGGGTCGTGCCCTGGTACTCCTCCTCCACCAGGCCGCCGTCGCTGAAGTGCCCGTCCGGGTGCACCGTGAAGCCCACGTGCAGCGCGGGCGGGAACTGGGTGCCGGCGTTGATGGCATCCACGAAGCACTTGATGATGTCGCCGTTGCGGCCGAACTTGCGGTCCAGCAGCTCGGCGGTGATCACCTCCTCGGGTGCGGGCAGGTCGATGACCTCCTCCACCACCACGGGCAGCTCGTACATCACCTCGACGTTCTCCAGCGTGACCTCGTAGTCCGCTCGCTTCATGGGGGCGAGCACGGTGTACAGGCTCGACGCCGAGCCGGTGTCGGGGTACGTGCCCTCGATGGTCAGCGGCTGGCCCGGTCCCATCTCCACGCCGTGGTGATACGGCTTGACGTACAGCTTCACCACGCCATAGCCGGTCCACACGATGTCACCGCGCCACTGGAAGATGGGTCGGTCGGACGTGGAGCGGAAGTTGAACACCACGTCCATCTCGCTGGGAGCGCCGCGCCTGCCACGCCGCACCTTCTGCTCGTAGCCGTCCAGCACGATCACGCCCTCGCCACCCTCCCAGGTGTCCTCGACGGGCGGGGCCTCGGGGGGCTCCTCGGCAGGGGGCTCCTCGGCAGGGGGCTCCTCGGCGGGCGGTGCCTCGGCGGGGGCGGGGCCGTCATCGGCCTCCTCCGCAGGCGCCTCGGTCTCCTCCGTCGGAGTCTCCTCCGCGGGGGCCTCGGTCTCCTCCGCCGGTGCCTCCTCGGCCGGAGCTTCCTCAGCCGGAGCTTCCTCGGCCGGGGCCTCATCGACCGGGGCGGGGCCGCCATCGGCCTCCTCCTCCTGGGCGACGACGTGTGCGCCGAGCACCAGGGTCAGGGCCAGGGTGAACAGGAACGGGATCAGCTTGCCATGACTCATTCGTTCGCTCTCCGCCGCGCAGAATACCACGATGTTCGTGGAGTTCCGATCGGGTCTCACCACCAGGCGACCCCGAGGAATCGGATCGCCGTGTCGTACACGGCCAGCCCCGCCGTAGGCGTCGCCGCCGTTTCGACCCCGACGGGCACGTCCTCCACCGACACGACCGTCGGATCGACCGAGAGGTCCACCTCGACCGCGAAGAGACCGTCGGCCGGCGGCACCACGTCTCCGATCCGGTCCCAGGCGACGGCGCCACCCTCGCTGGCGAACACGGACAGCTCACCGTCGCCACGGACCAGCAACACAGCGTAGTCGTCGGCGTCGTCCCAGCCGACGACCACGCCCGCGTATCCTTCCGGATCGGCAGACAGGTCGAAGCTCACCTCGAACCCCTCGTGAGGCTCCTTCACCGGGGTGAACGACAGGCATCCGTGTGCCTCTCCGTCGAGGTGCGTGGGCGCCACGTGCGTCCACTCGATGAACACGTACTCCATGGGCTCCTGCTGCTGTTCGACGAACGAGGCCAGCGGACCTTCGAGGTCGGCGGCCGGGCCGAACAGCTCCTCGAACCGCGCGAGCGGATCGTCCAGGCCGGCGTCCATCTCCCCGCGGAACGTGGCGAACCCGTCCGCCAGCGAGCCCCCTTCGCCGTGCTCCAGGTAGCGGTACAGCGCCCAGCCGAGGGGCCGCGACAACCCCACCGTGCCGTCGACCACGCTGGCCAGGTCGACGGTGTCGACACTGTCCAGCGCTTGCTGGGCGTAGTCCTCGAGAGTCACCAGCGGCAGGATGCCCACAGCGAGGCATTCACCGTCCCAGTGGTGGTGGGCCAGGTACTCGGCCACGCCCTCGGCATACCACGATGGGCGGTAGTCGTTGCCGGTCCGGGCGAGGTAGTGGAACTGGTGGGCCGCTTCGTGGAGGGTCAGCGCGTGGGTGTAGTAGCGGGTGGGCTGCACGTAGAGGTAGGCGGTGCGGGTGGGCGGCCAGTAGTAGCCCCCCGCCCCGTCCGGCGGCTGCACGCCGTCGGCGAGCAGCCCGGCCTCGAACCCGGCCGCGTCGGCGAACACCTTCACGGACAGCAGCTCACCGGCTGCGAGATCGGGAGATGCACTGAAGTAGTCGGACTCGGCCGCGAACGCCGCCTCGAGCATGCGCCCCAGCTCCCTGGCGTCCCCCTCGCTGGTCCACGCCTGGAGCGCATAGTGATGGGTCTGCACGTGCCAGCCACCGTCACCGATCTCGCTGACCTCCCCATCGTCGTACACGCAGTACCAGTGGGGGGTCTCGGGATGCTCGCCCGGGCCGTCCGTGTCGTCGTCGTCCACCGGGTCGTCGGGTCCCCCGGCGCAGCCGAACCAGACCAGCGAGGCCAGCAGGAAGACAGGGATCGACCGGGTCATGGGGCTCTCCAGGGCCGGCATGATACTCTATCGGTCCCATCCGCCCACCGATCCGCGGCGGTTTCGAGGTGATGATGAGCGACGATCACGGGGTTCAGGACAGCAGCGCCGAGGAGACCGTCAAGGGCGGCTCCATGCGCAAGGGCTGCATGGCGGGCATCGTGCTGCTGGTCGCAGCCGTGGCCGGTCTGATGGTGGTCGCGGACGTGGTCCGCGAGCGGCGCGCCGAGGAGCACTCCGAGCAGGCCCAGCAGGAGTTCGCCCCCGTGTTCGAGGCCATGGACGAGGCCGACGACGCCGGCGAGACGTACGATCTCGACAAGACGATCCGCGTGCTGCACGGCATGGACACCGGGATCCAGGGCGCGCTGGAGCGGGACGAGTCGCTGCGGGACTACCTGGTGCAGATGGCGGCCGAGGACTACCGCGGCGTGGCGCCCGAGGTGCTCGAGGCGCGGCGGGAGATGCTGAACACCCTGCTGGAGATGTACTCGGTCCAGGTCGAGCAGAAGGCCCAGGAGGAGATGTGGAACTACACCGGCGAGATGCTGCTGACCATGCTCTCGGTGGTGGACGTGGACGGCGCGGTCAACCCCCTGGGCACCATGGGGGGCGTGTCCGTGGATCAGGCCCAGGCCCAGGCCGAGCTGCAGGAGCTGCGTGACCGCCACGAGGCCCAGCTCAGGCTCGTGGACATGCACACCGACCTCGAGGCCGAGCTGATCGCGTCGATGATGAAGTACGCCGAGACGTACTACGACTACGTCGAGCGCTGGGACCGCCTGTGCGTGCTGCGCGACCGCGCCTACCTCGCGGCCAACGAGGAGAACTGGGACGCGGTGATCGAGGCCGCGGACGAGGCCATCGCCATGGCGCCCCACGAGAAGGAGGCCCACCTGCTCAAGGCGATGGCCCTGATCGAGCAGGGCTCCGAGGGCGGCGAGGTGGACGCGCTGCTCGGTGACTACATCCGCAAGCACCCCGACAGCACGGCCCCGGCCCAGCTTCTGCTGGGCGTGCACTACGCGCGCAACGGCCATCGCGACGAGGCCACGCTGCAGCTGCAGCAGGCGTCGGCCTACTACCCCCGCCAGTCCGAGCAGCTCGCCGACCTGCTCGACCCGTACCGCCAGCGCGCGTTCCTGCGCAAGACCCGCGAGGGCAACTTCATCCTCGGCCAGTACCAGT
>CAZXHG010000269.1:0-13649 GCA_964639985.1 uncultured Rickettsiales bacterium | reverse complement strand
CATCCTGGGCATGGACGAGCTGTCCGAGGAGGACAAGCTGACCGTGTCCCGCGCCCGCAAGATCCAGCGCTTCCTGAGCCAGCCGTTCCACGTGGCCGAGGCGTTCACCGGGATGAAGGGCACGTACGTGAACCTCGAGGACACGATCAAGGGCTTCGAGGAGATCGTGGCCGGCAAGCACGACGAGCTGCCCGAGCAGGCCTTCCTGATGGTGGGCACCATCGAGGACGTGCAGGCCAAGGCCGAGAAGCTGATCGCCGAGCTGGAGGGCTGAACCGATGGCCGACACCTTCACCCTGGAGGTGATCACGCCGCAGGCCCGCGTGTTCGACGGCGCGGTCGAGGCGGTGACCGCTCCGGGCTTCCACGGCGACATGACCGTGCTGCCCGATCACGAGGCCTACGTGACGGCCATGCGCGCCGGTGTGCTGAAGTTCGAGCACGGCGGCGCCAGCCATTTCTACGTGATCGGCGCCGGCTTCGCCCAGGTGGGCCCGGACAAGGTCATCCTGCTGACCGACCTGTGCGAGGACGCCACCGGCGTCGATGGAGCTGCGGCCGAGAAGCAGCTGGCCGAGGACGAGAAGATCCTGGGCGAGGCCGACCCCACCGACCACCGCTACCTCGACGCGCGCGCGGACTACGATCTGCAGCTGGCGCGGATGCGGGCGGCGGCGGAGAAGTAGATCACTCCTCCGGATCGAGCGTGATCCGCCTCCGGGTCGCGGACGCACCAGAGCCGGGCAGCCAGAACCGGAACGAGGCCCCCTCACCGGGCGCAGAAATCACCGCGATGCGGCCCCCGTGCCGCTCCACCACCCGTTTCGCGATTGCCAGGCCGATGCCGGTCCCCTCGAAGCGGGAGCGTGACTCGAGCCTGCGGAACACCTCGAAGATGCGCTCCGCGTGCTGCATGTCCAGGCCGATGCCGTCGTCGCGAACGGTCACGGCGTGCGCGTCGCCGTCCGACCTGGCGGTGATTCGGATGGTGGGCGAGACCTCGGGCTCGCGGAAGCGTATGGCATTCGACAGCAGGTTCTGGAACAGCAGCCGGAGCAGATCCGGGTCGCCCACGACCGTCGGGAGCGGATCGCGGCGTACCACTGCGCCCGCCTCCTCCAGCGACGTGGCCAGGTCGGCCAGGGCGTCGTCGAGGACCTCGTCGAGGTCGACCCGGATCATGGCCGGGTCGGTGGACTGCAAGCGCGAGAAGCGTCGCAGGGCGGCCAGCAGCTCCTGCATGCGTCGGGATGCCTGGGCGATGTGGGCCACGTACTGATGCCCCTCCTCGCCCAGCTCGTCGCCCCGTTCGGAGACCAGCAGGTCCGCGAACCCGTCGATGGTGCGCAGGGGCTCGACCAGGTCGTGGGCCGCGGCGCGCGCGAACTGCTCCAGATCGGCCACGGCTGCGTGCAGCTCCTCGGCCTGCTCGGCGAGGATGCGCGAGTGCTGGCGCTGCGCGGCCAGCTTCTCGCCGATGTGTTGCCACTCGAACGTGCGCTCGAGACCTGTCTCGTCCAGGGCCATGAACTCGATGACCGTGCGGCGGCCCAGGTGGATGCGGGCGTGGGGGGGCAGGCGCTGCCAGTCGCGGAGGGATTCCCCGTCGAGCTGGCTGCCGTTGGGGCTGCCGAGGTCGCGGGCGAGGTACGCGCCGGCCTCGAAGCGGATCTGCAGGTGGCGGCGCGAGATGGTCGGATCGCCGAGGCGAAGGTCCGCCTCCCGGCCGCGGCCGACCACCGCGCCCTCCAGTCCCAGCAGGAACAACGTGCCTGCGTCGTCTCCCTTGACCACCTCCAGGGAGGCACCGGCCAGGTCGCCGGCCGCGGGTACGACTGCACCGCGATCCACCTCGGTGTCGTCGTCGAGCACGGGCGGTGGTGGATGTGCTCGGCCAGCCCGGGGCTGTCGCTTGTCCATGTGCGTCCCGTCCCTTCCCGTGGATCGTTATAGCGTAGCCGTGGACCGAACACGAGCCGGCGTGTATCCTCCCGGCCAACCCCTGGGGAGGACCAACCGTGCACGGCTCCGAGTTCTCGCGACCGATCGAGATCCTGCTGGTGGAGGACAACCCGGCGGACGTGACCCTGACGCGCAAGGCCATGGAGCGTGCGCGGGTGCGCAACACGCTGCACGTGGTGGAGTCCGGTGACGAGGCCATGGACTTCCTGCGCCAGCAGGACCCCCATGGATTCGCCCCGCGGCCTCACCTGGTCCTGCTCGACCTCAACCTGCCGGGCAAGGACGGACGCGAGGTGCTGGCGGAGCTCAAGGCGGATCCAGAGCTGAGATCCATCCCGGTGGTGGTGCTGACCGCATCCGAGGAGGAGGCGGACGTGGGGCGCTCGTACCACAATCACGCCAACTGCTATGTCAGCAAGCCCCTCGACGCGGACAAGTTCCTGACGGTCGCCCGCTGCATCGAGGGCTTCTGGCTGGACATCGTGCTGCTGCCCGGCCGATGACGGACGAACCAGCGTCTCCCCCGCACCCCGGCGCCGACCCGGCTGCCGCACGCCTGACGCTGGAGGAGCAGCTCCGCCGCAGCGAGCAGCGCTTCCGTGCCATCGCCGAGTCCGCCAGGGACCACATCTTCTGCAAGGACGACCAGCGCCGCTACACGTACGTCAACCCTGCCATGTGCGCGCTGTTCGGGGTGGACGCAGCGGACCTGCTGGGCCGCGTTCCCGAGGAGCTGTTCGACGAGGCGGGGGCCGCGCAGGTGCGCGAGGTGGACGATGCGGCCTTTGCCGGTGAGATGGTCAGCGAGGTGCGCGCCCTGGAGGTGGGCGGCGAGTCACGCGTGTTCCACACCGTGCAGGTGCCGTTGCGCGACGAGGACGGCGCGGTGCGCGACATCTGCGGCATCGTGCGCGACGTGACCCGGCGCGCCCGCGCCGAGGAGGACGTGCGGCGAGCCAAGGAGCTGGTCGAGGGGGTCGTGGCCAGCAGCTTCGACGGGATCCACGCCTTCGACCGCGAGTGCCGGTTCCTGGAGTGGAACGGGGGCATGGAGCGGCTCACCGGGATGCGCCGCGACGACGTGTTCGGGAGGGTCGCGTTCGAGGTGCTGCCGTCGTTGATCCTCGTGGGGGCCGATCGTTTCTACCGCCTCGCCCTGGCCGGGGAGGTGACCCGGCAGGAGCGCATCACGCTCGACATCCCGGGTGGAGGCCGCCGCAGTGTGGTCGAGGCCAACATCTCACCCCTGCGGTACCGGGACGGCTCGGTGCGGGGTGGGGTGGCGGTGTTCCGCGAGGTCGAGCGCGCCCCGACCGGCTGAGGCCGCGTCACATCTCCGTCATCTCGTCCGCGAGGTCCGGATCCACGGTGTCACGCGCGCCGTCGATGTCCCCCTCGCGGCATGGCAGCGTCACCTCGAACACGGCGCTGGCGTCCACCACGGCCTCGGCCCGGATCCTGCCGCCGTGCAGCTGCACGATGCGGTGGGCGATGGCCAGGCCCATGCCCGTGCCCGGGAACTGGCCCTCGGCGTGGGCCCGCTTGAACACCTCGAAGATCTGGTCGGCGTACTTGGGGTCGAAGCCCACGCCGTTGTCGGCCACGCGCACGATCCACTCGTCGCCCTCGCGGTCGGAGTGCACCTCGATGCGTAGCGGCCTCGGTCCCTTGAACTTGACCGCGTTGCCGATCAGGTTCTGCAGCAGCTGCACCATCTGGCTGCGGTTGCCCACCACCGTCGGCAGGGTCCCCCGAGCCACCTCGGCGTCGGCGTCGTCCAGCGCGGCGCGTAGATTATCCAGCACGTCGTCCAGCACCTCGTCCAGATCCACCAGGCCCTCCCGCGTCTCGTCCGAGCCGATACGGGAGTAGGCGCGCAGGTCGGTCAGTAGTCGGTCCATGCGGTGCACGGCCTCCACCACCAGCCGGATGTACTCGTCGGCCTTGTCGTCGAGCTGGCCGCGGTACTGCATGCCCAGCAGCTCGGTGAGCGCGCCGATGGTGTGCAGGGGTGCGCGCAGGTCGTGGGATGCGGCCGAGGCGAAGCGCTCCACGTCGTCCAGGGCCCCGCGCAGACGGTGCGCCTTCTCGGCCACCACGTGGCTGTACTTGCGCTCCAGGGCCAGGCGCTCCTCGAGGTGCATGCGCTTGTAGGTGCGCCGCAGCGCGGGCTCGTCCACGGCGGTGAACTCCACCTCCGTGCGCTTGCCCAGCCGCAACCGCGCGTGCGGACGCAGGGTGGACTGGCCCCGCAGGTTGCGGCCGTCGACCCGGGTGCCGTTGGAGCTGCCCAGGTCCTTGATGTGGAACACGCCGCCGCGCAGGTCGATGCGCACGTGAGCCCGCGAGATGGTGGGGTCGGTGAAGCGGATGTCCACGTCCGGGGCGCGTCCGAGGATCCCGGCTGGGGCCTCCAGCACGTGGATCGTGCCCTCGTCCGGCCCCGCCACGACCTCGAAGGTGGCGGCGATGGGGGCGCCGGTGGAGGGGGGGGCGGGGTCGGTGTCGACCTTGGTGACGCCTTCCTCCGTGCCGTCGATGCGCTTGCCGCCGCCCCACCGCCTGGACGAACCCGATCCGCTCATGGGTGCTCCTGTGTCTTCGATGCACTATTCAAGCACACCCCTGGCCTCGCGCTCCAGCGCGAGGCCAGGGGTGTGCGAAATAACTAGTCGCAGAAGTTGCAGTTGAGCAGGTAGCAGCCCTCGTGGCAGTGGGCGATCAGCTCGCGCATCTGCATGGCCCGGGGCGAGGTCCAGATCTCGTAGAGGCTCTGGCGGTTGAGGTTGCCGATGGGCGGCATGTCGTGGCACAGGCGCACGTCGCCCACGTGGTTGATGTTGAGCACCTTCCAGCCGATCTGGCAGCGGTCGAGACGCTCGGGCTTCACCCCCCCCGGCGCCTCCTCGAGGTCCAGCGCGGACAGGATCTGCTTGGGGCCCATCTCGCTGTACTTGTGGTCCCCGTGCACGTAGCCGTCGCCCCACTTCGCCTCGTCGAAGCCCTGGTCGCCCTCCCGCTGGGGCTTCATCGGCTCCAGCTTCAGCTCGTCGGCCGTGGGTTCGGCGAACGGCAGGGGCTCTGCCCCCTCGCCCGCGAACGCCTCGTCCACCACGGCCTCCTCGTGCGCGGGCGGCGCCCAGGAGAAGTAGTCCTTCATGCCCTGCAGCTGCTCCACGGCGTTGTCCACCGCGCCGTCCGCCCGCTTGATCCGGATCAGCCCGTCCAGCGCCCGGTGCACCCCCTCGATGTCCCGTGGCCACAGGTCCGAACGCATCAGCCAGCCCCGGTCGTGGGTGGACCAGAACGGCGGCACGATCGGCTGCAACAGCAGGTTGCCGAAGCCCCTGGCCCGGGCCCAGTGGGCCATCGCGCACAGCTCGGCGTAGTTCCACGCCGACACGACCGCGGCGGCGTTGATGAACAGCTGCCGGTCGTGCTTGCGGCGGTAGAAGTCGAGGAACTCGATGGCCCGCAAGGCCCGCTCCTGCGTGCCCGTGCGGCCGCGGAATGCGTCGTGGATCTCGGGGTTGAGCGAGTCCAGGGCCACGTCCACGTGGCCGAGGCCGGCCACCACAAGCTCCTCGGTGCGCTTGCGGTCCAGCAGGAAGCCGTTGGTCGCCATGGACACCAGGCAGCCGCCCTCGGATGCGACCCGGATGATCTCGGCCAGGTCCTTGCGGATGGTGGGCTCGCCGCCGGCCACGAACAGCTTGTACTCGCCCACCCAGGCGGCGAGCTCGTCCATGGCGTCGAGGATCACCTCGGTGGACAGGGTGCGGCGATCACGGGTCTTCCACGAGTAGCAGTGGCGGCAGCGCATGTTGCACAGCTCCGTGGCGATGAACGTCACCTTGGAGGGCTTGGGGACCGCCGGATCGACCGTCCGACGCTGCTCATTCGCTGCGCTGGCCACGGACTACAGGGTAACACCGCCGCGCCCCGCGGCAACCACAGGGCGGCGCAGTGCCCTGGCCAGCGCGGCGAATCCTCGCCTATGATCCCGGGAGGATGAAGGAGGTCCTGCCATGATCCGTACCCTGCTGCTGTCGATGCTGTCCCTGCTGCTCGCCTGGTCGCTCGCCGGCTGTCCGTGCGAGTGCGACGACCAGTTCCCCGTGGGGGACGACGATGCGTCGGACGACGACGACGACGACGACGCCACGGACGACGACGACGACGTCACCACGGACGACGACGACTTCGTGGACGACGACGACTTCGTGGACGACGACGACGACTTCGTGGACGACGACGACGACGACACCGAGCAGTACGACGGCACGGTCGAGGGGACCCTCGACTTCGGCGCGGTCACGGCCACGTCCGAGCCGCCCTACACCATCGCGCTGGGGGTGTTCCTGCCGGAGAACTTCGACCCCGGCACGATGACCATCGGCGATCCCGAGGTCGGCATGGACATCATGCTCAAGAGCCTGCCCGACATCTTCATGTTCGGCTACCACGAGGGGGCCGAGGTGTACCTGGTCGCCTTCCTCGACGACAACGGCAACGGCCTGGGCGACGGCCCGGACAGCGGCGACTTGGTGGCGTACACCGAGGACCCGATCACGGTGTCCGCCTCGGGCATCGAGCTCACGTTCGACGCCGTGATCCCGTGAGCCAGCCCCACCTCGCGTGGGCCCTCGTCGGTGTGCTGGTCGCATGCCTGATCGGTTGCGACGGGACTCCGGACGACGACGACGTGGCGGACGACGACACGGCCACCGACGACGACTCCGGGACTCCGGCGGACGACGACACCGGGACCGACGACGACACCTCCGCGGACGACGACGACACCGGGACCCCGGCGGACGACGACGACTCGGCCGTGCCTGGTGAGATCTCGGGGACGATCGAGCTGGGGGGCAACATCACGTTGAACGCCACGTCCCCCTACGACGTGGGCGTGGGACTGTACCTCGACGAGGACTTCAACCCGCTGTTCGGTCCCACCGGGCCCCCGGTCGCGGGGACCTACCTCGTCGTGGATGCGTTCCCCCAGGAGTTCGCCATCGCCCACGGGGACGGCGAACAGGTGTGGGTGGCGGTGTTCCTCGACGACAACGGATCGGGGACCGAATCGGGTGCGGACTCCGGGGATGTGGTGGGGTTCTCCGACGCGCTGGTGACCGTGCCCGCGGCCGGCGTGCACATCACCCTGGACTTCGTGATTCCCTGACTCAGCCCATCATCGTCAGCAGGACTACGACCGCCGCGCCCAGGACGACCACCAGCAGCGACAGGCCGATCAGCGCCCCGATGACGAGCATCCGCGCGCGGTTGCCGGCGCGGGCGGGCGGCACGTGCACGTCCGCCATCGCGCCTGGAGTGTCCGCGGCCGCCATCGGCTGGGGTGTCGGCGTGGGTGGCGCGGTGTACTCCGGTCGAGACGGCGGCCCGGTCGCGGCGTGCTCTGCATCGGGGGACAGCGCTCTGGCCAGCAGGGTCTGGGCCTCGTGCAGGTCCGCGGACTGCTCGGCGACCTCCCAGGCGTGGGTCTCGAGGCTGATGTCCGTGCGCAGCGCGCTGGTGTCGTCGATGGTGATCGCCGCGGTGCGCTGGACCTGCGGGAACATGGCGGCCAGCACCTCGGCCATGTCGCGCGTGACCGGATAGCGCAGGGCGAGCTGCCGCAGGTCGGCAGCCACGCTCCGGATGTCGGGGTAGCGGTGAGCGGTGTCCCGCCGCAGCATCCGTGACAGGATCGGCGCGATGCCGGGCAGCATTCGATCGGCCTCGGCGATGTCGGCGGTCAGGTCCTTCTGCATCAGCGCGGCGATCAGCTCGGTGAGGCTGGTGCCGGTGAACAGCGGGCGGTTGGTGATCAGCTCCCACAGCACCACCCCGAGGGAGAACACGTCCGACGACGGCGTGAGCGGCCCCTCGCCCAGCAGCTGGTCGGGGGACATGTAGCGGGGCGTGCCCTTGATCGTGCCGGTCAGCGTGCTGTGGGGCAGGTTGGAGGCGGCCTTGGCGATGCCGAAGTCGAGGATCTTGGCCGTGCCCTGGCGGTCCAGCATGATGTTGGACGGCTTGAGGTCGCGGTGAATCAGGTCCAGTGACTGGCCGTCGCGGTCCTTGAGGTCGTGGGCGTACTGCAGGCCGCGGCACACCTGCAGTGCGATGTCGATCACGGCGAAGCGGGGCAGCACCACCTCCCGGCGCTGGCACACCGCCATGATCTCCTCCAACGTGGCGCCGTCCACGTACTCCATGGCGAGGAAGTAGTCGTGGCCCACCTGGTCGAACTCGAGCACGTCGACGATGTTGGGGTGGTGCAGCACACCGCCGAGGCGCGCCTCGTTGATCATGGACTTGACGAACTGCTCGTCCGCGCCCATCTGGGAGCGGATCATCTTCAGGGCCACCTGCTTGGCGAAGCCCATGGGACCGGGGATCTGTGCCTCGTAGACCACGCCGAACGCGCCCGCGCCCATCTTGCGCACGATGCGGTACTTGCCGAACTTCGCACCGCTGTCGTGGATCGTCCCACCCTCGCCAGTCATGGGGGAGATTGTACAGGGTTCAGATAGCCCGGGGACCGCGGCGGTGGATTTTCTGGCGGCGTCAGAGCGCGTCGATCGAGTCCACCACCAGGTCCAGGGCGAGCACGGCCTGCCAGGGCTCCTCGTGGCTCTCGCAGGTGCCGTGCAGGGCCAGCGCCAGGTCGGCCTCGATGGTGGACAGGTCCGCTCCGTCGGCGAAGGCGGCCGACTCGTGGGGCAACAGTACCGCGTCCAGGGCCTCGAGCACGGCCTCGACCACGGCGCCGTCGGCCTGCGTGTCGTTGACGCAGGCGTCGAGGTCACGGTCCCCCAGCACCACGTCCACGTGGTAGCGCAGGCTCATGCCGTCCGCGAGCAAGACCTGGCGCGTCTGCGGTGGCGCGGGCAGCACGGCCTCGCTCGTGAAGTCGTCGGGGTAGGCGATGTCCCCCACGCAGCCCCAGTTCAGGGCCGCGAGGGTGGTGCCGCCCGCCAGCGCTGCGAGGCCCGCCAGCACCTGGCGGCGGTCCGGCAGCTCGTGCGGGCAGGGGAAACCGGGTGCCCGGTGCTTCGCTCGTCGTCGGTCCACGATTCCTCCCGATCCAGGATCGGCCCCTGCGACCACCGTATCGGCTGGAGGTCGCGGCGGCAAGGACCGTGTCCGACTGCTAGAATCGAGGTGGGGCACAGACGATATCCACGGGCACGGAAGGGGAGTGGCGGCATGCAACCATGCATCTCGGCGGGGAGGTGCGTCATGGCCGCAGCGGCCGCGGCGCTGGTGGTCGTCGTGGGCTGTTCGGTGGCGCGCGACGTGTACGTGTTCGACGTGGCCGGGGACGTGCAGGATCGCGATCCGCTGGATGACGCGACGTATACCGTGGTGCTGTTCTGGGAGGATCACAACGCCGCGTCCGGGGGTAGCTGCGACCGCTACGACCGCGTGATCGACCGCGCGACGGTCGACGCGGTCTCCGTGGTGGAGCTGGGGGGCGAACTGGAGACCAACGAATGCCACAACGTGGAGGGCTTCTTCCTGAGTGCGTGGCGAGACGACGACGGCGACGGTCTGTTCGCCGGTCAGTGGCTGGAGCCGTGCGCCGCGGTTGGCCTCGACGCAGTGTACGCGCAGGAGGAGGCGGTGGAGCTGGACGTGGAACTCGGAGGCTGCCAGGCCTGGTCCGTGGGCGGCGAGCTGGTCCCGATCACCTGTTGCCAGCCGAACTGAGGGGGGACCATGGAGCGACGACACCTGCTGTGGTTCATGGGGATCTTCCTGCTGTCGACCGGACCGGCCCGCTCCCAGCCGACCCACGCCCTGGCCGGCACGGCCGATGCCGGGGACTGGGGCCTGTTGCTGGCGTTCGAGCAGGTGGCCGACCTGCCGTACGGGGCCATCCCCGCGCCGGTGTTCCGGCCTTCGTTCCGCGGCGGATTCGTGGGGGGCCTCCCCGGACCCGGTGACCTGGTCGTGCAGGGGCACGTGGGCGGCGACGGGGAGGAGCAGCTCTACTGGGCCGGAGTGGCCGGACTGCGGCTCGCGCCGCACGGCCCGGAGCGCACCTTCCGACCGGCCATCAGCCTGACCGGTGGGGTGCGGTCGGTGCCGCTGTCGCCCTCCATCGGCTACTCCTACGGCAGCGCCGTCTCCACACACCCGGCGGTGGGGGTGGGACGGCTGGAGGGGCTGTTCGAGATCGCCCGGGAGGGGGATCCGACCGCGTTCACCGTGCGCATCCGCTACGAGACCCACTGGACGTGGTTGACCGAGCGCCATCACGACGGGACCGGGGCCGAGCGCCAGGCGCCGCTGCTGGCCTCGCAGCTGGTGGACCTGCGGTTCGGGTTCGTGATCGACCCGCTGGACACGGCCTCGTTCTTCTTCGAAGCGGGAGCGCACATCTACTCGCCGTTCCAGCCCGAGGAGCGGTACGAGCACGTGGCCCTGATCGTGTCCGCCGGCGCGGTCCTGGGCAGTGGCCCGAGCCGGTAGCGCGGGCTGGATCCCGTGCTAGAATGAGCGCTGCGACGACAAGCCCCAGAAAGGGATGCGAGATGGCCAGCTGGAGACCCTCCCCCAAGCCCGCGCCGCGACCCTGCCCCGCCCCGGACGGCAAGCGGCGCAAGAAGTAGCGGCCCGCGCGTCAGACCACCGTGATCGCCCCTCACGACCCGTGTGGGGCAGACCCGTACCCGACCTCCCTGCGAGAGCCGTGCTGAGATGAGGGTCCTGCTCGTCGTGCCCCCGCGCCTGCTGTGGCCGTACATGAACGAGCAGGACAACTTCCTGCTGCCCCAGGCGCCGCCGAGCCTGGCCGCCGAGATCCGCCGCCGGGGCCACGAGGTGGCCGTGCTGGACTGCCTGCCCGCGCAGATCGGGTGGCGCTCGCTGGCGCGCGCGATGCGGAGGTACTCCCCCGACGTCGTGGCCACGGGGGAGAACCACGCGCTGTACGCGTCCGAGGCGCTGCGGCTGGTGGCGCTCGCGCGGGAGATCGATCCCGGGGTGATCACCGTGCTGGGCGGAGCCCACTTCACCAACACCTGTGACCTGCTGTGGCCCGACCACCCGGTGGACTTCGTGGTACGGGGGGAGGGGGAGATCACCTTCGGGGAGCTGGTCGACGCGCTCGACGCCGGCGATCGGGAGAGCGCGCGGGCGGTCCCGGGCGTGGCCTGGTGGGACGGCGGCCAGGTGGTGCACGCGCCACCGCGGCCGCTGCTGGACGATCTCGACGCGCTGCCCATGCCGGCCTACGACCTGATGCCCATGGACCGCTACGGTCGCGCGAAGTACCTGTTCAGCCCGGGCGGCACCACCATCCACCACAGCCGCGGCTGCTCCTCAGCCTGCGAGTTCTGCGTGTGGTGGACCCAGCACGCGGACCGGGACGTGGGCTGCGACGGCGAGCACCTCTCCCCGCACTGGCGCACCAAGTCCGTGGAGCGCACCCTGGCGGAGATGGAGGTGCTGTACCGGGTGCACGGCAAGCGCTGCCTGGTGTTCGTGGATCCGTCCTTCAACCTCGACCCGGCCTGGAACGACGCGTTCGCCGAGGCGCTGATCGCGCGGGACTGGGACCTGCAGTGGTTCGCGTTCATGCGGGCGGACTGCATCCTGCGGGACGGGCGGACCGGGGTGATGGACAAGCTCGTGCGTTCGGGCCTGATCCACGTCAGCATCGGCGTGGAGCGGGACGTGGACGACGACCTGCACGCGTGGAACAAGCCGTTCGCCTCCAGCTCGGCGTCGGTGGAGGCGTTCCGGTTGCTCCGGGAGCGCTACCCCCAGGTGTTCCGCCAGGCCACGTTCATCCTGGGCACGCGCGACGAGACGCGCGCGTCGCTCCGCCGGCAGCTCGACTTCGCCCGCGCCCTGGACCTGGACTACCCGGCGTTCCACGCGTTCACCCCGTTCCCCGGGACCGAGGTGTACCGGCGGGCGGTCGAGGAGGGCTGGCTGGAGATCACGGACTTCGACTACTTCGACATGTCCACCCCGTTGATGGGGTCGGACACGCTGACCCGGGAGGAGATCGAGGCGGAGATCATCCAGCTGCAAGCCGACTACGTGACCCTGCCCTGGCTCGCGCGCGGGCTGGCCTCGCGGGTGCCCTACCGCCGGGCGATGTTCGCGTGGTGGCTGCTGGTCTCGGGGCGGGTGTTCGCCGACTCGGTGCGGCACCGGGTGAATCCCTTCCGCGCCGAGCAGTACACCTCGCTGGTCAAGCCGGAGTGGTACGACCGATGAGGGTGCTGCTGGTGCACGCGCACGCCGAGGCCCGCACCACGGCCGGCTACTACCGCCGCTTCCTGGCGCCCATGCCACCGATCACGCTGGCTTACCTGGCCGCCGCGCTGGAGCAGGCCGGCGTGGACGTGGCCGTGTACGACGACGCGCTCGAGGGCGGCGATCCGGCGCGGTTCCAGGCCGAGCTGCGGGCGCGCCGGCCCGACGTGGTGGGGCTGTCCGTGGTCACGGCGGCCATGCCGGCCGTGGAGCGGCTGGCGCACCTGACCCGCTCGGTGCTGCCCGAGGCCACCGTGGTGATGGGCAACATCCACGCCGACGTGTTCGCCCGCGACATCCTGGCCGAGGGACTGGCCGACGTGGTGGTGCACGGCGAGGGCGAGGTGACGATCGTGCAGCTGGTGGAGGCGCTGGCCCGCGACCGCGTCGGCCTGTCCGGCGTGCAGGGCGTGTCGTTTCGTGCCGACGGCGACGTGGTCACCAACCCACCGCGCCCCCCCATCGAGGACCTGGACTCGCTGCCGTTCCCGGCGTGGCACCTGCTGCAGCACGAGCGCTACCGGCTGTTCAACTTCGCCCGCGTGGTCGAGCCCGGGACCCTGGTGCTCGGCTCGAGGGGCTGCCCCTATCGCTGCACCTACTGCTCGCTGCGCATCATGGGCGAGCGGCGACGCGCGCGCAGCGCCCGCAGCATCGCCGACGAGTTCGAGTACCTGTACGACCGCTTCGGGATCCGGCAGCCGTCGTTCACCGACCCGATCTTTCCCTTCGACCGGGACGAGGGGCTGGCATTCGCCAACGAGCTGATCCACCGCGGGCTGCACGAGCGGCAGGTGTGGATCACCGAGACCCGCACCGACCGGGTGGACGCCGAGCTGCTCGTGGCCCTGCGCGAGGCGGGATTGCGCCGCATCATGTTCGGCTTCGAGGCCGGCACCCACGGCGAGCTCGCCGCGATCCGCAAGGGCGCGGACGCGGACGAGGGCTTCCGCGCGGTGAGGGCCGCGCGCCAGGCCGGCCTGCAGGTGATCGGCTTCTTCATGCTGGGCATTCCCGGGTCGGACCGGGCGTCCCTGCAGGCCACCATCGACTACGCCCGCGCCCTGGACGTCGACTTCGCCAAGTTCACGGTGTTCGTCCCCTTCCCGGGCACCGCAGTACACGAAGAACTGCTCGCCGCCAACGAGCTGCCGGCCCCCACGGACTGGGAGCGCTACACCAGCTACCCCACCCGCGAGATCCCCCCCTGCTACGTGCCCACCGCCCTGACCGCCGAGGACCTCGTCACCGCCCAGAAGCGAGCCTACGCCACCTTCTACCTGCGCCCCCGCATGGCCCTCCGCCACCTCATCCGCATCCGCGCCCTCACCCCCGCCGACGCCTGGCAAGGCCTACGCACCCTCACCGAACGGATCTGAACGCTACAGATACCCCACCAAAGCCAC
>CAZXHG010000268.1:0-13698 GCA_964639985.1 uncultured Rickettsiales bacterium | reverse complement strand
CGAGTCACGGGGCCTGCGGGCGCCTACGCCTACCGTATTCCGGATCGAGTCTGTTTTCTCCAATCCCTCCGGATCCCACAACAGGCCGTCCTCACCGCACTCCGCGTAGATCCGATCCCGGCCCCAGCCTTCCCAGCTGGATCCCGGGTCCGGAAACTGGCACATGCTGCTCCTGGGAATCCAGATCCGGCTGCCGTCGACCACCGTGGTGTAGTGCACGGCGTCGCGGAAGGGCTCGAGGTGGTCGGGGAGCGCCACCTCGATGGACTGTTGCGCGGCGGTGGTGTCGCGGGAACAGCTGCCCCCCATGGCCAGCTGGAGAGCCTGGGTGGTGGGAGCGCTGGACACCAGCTTCAGCGGACCATCGCCCGGATCGAACGCGCTCTCGGAGACCGCGACCGTGGCCTCCACGGCCTCCCGATCCCCTGTGTCGCGGCCATGGGAGTCGTAGACCGGCTGCATCGCGCCGAACCTGTAGCGCGCTCCTGGCTGCAGCGGTTCGTCTGCGGCGATCAGCGCATCCCCTCCAGGTAGCGGGGTGACCGTGATGGGCAGGTGGAGGACATCGTCCCCGTCGAGTCGCTCCACGAAGAAGTCGTCCTGCACCTTTCACAGGGTGTGGCGGTCGGGACGACGGAAGCGAAAGTCATCGAGACCCTCCAACACCGATTGGTCCTCCCACGCGTAGTCCACCCAGGAGAAACCGACCCAGATCAGGCCGCGGGAGTTGGCCGGGATCGTTCCGCTCTCGGGTACGACCCAGTGCCGGATGAATGCGCAGCTACAGGCGGAGGCAGGTTGGCAGACGAGACAGAGGAGCAGAGAGATGCAAGTGGCCCACCCGAGCCGTATCCCGGTCATGATCCTGGGTCCCCGTCCTGGCGCAGGGAAACGACCCGTGGGCCAAGGGGATCATTCCGGAGAGAGAGCAGGTGTCGACACCTGCTCTCTCGAGCACCCCAGGTAGTCCCGCAACACCGACTCGCCGGTGATCCCCCCCATCGGGTCACACGCCACCGGCAGCGTCATGAACACCAGCCTGGCGTCCGACGCGGAGTCGGGCAGGTCCTCCAGCGTGAACCGGGGTCTGCCCACCCCGTGGGGGAAGCGCTCGTAGGTGCAGGTCAGGCGGGCGCTGCTCAGGTCAGCCCGGCAGGGATCGGGCTCTTCCGAGCCGACCAGGGCATGGGTCACGTCCACCAGCACGAAACAGGTCCCGGGATCGGTGGGGATCAGCCAGTCGCCCAGGCCGTTCATGCCCGGCAGGTCGAAGGTCTGGGTGGTGGTCCCCCGCAGTTCCATGGTGTGGTCGCCCTTGTCCAGGCGGACCTCGGTGGCCCCGGGCGCGGTGAGCTCCATGGACAGGTCCCCGTCCAGCCACACCTCCACCGGTTCGGTGGTCCGGTGGTAGAGGTAGATCGTGGCCTCGCCGAACATGCCCTGCCAGATCACGTAGGCCCCCCCGCCACAGAACGAGGCCAGGCACGCGACACCGACGAAGCCGAAGAGCACGAGGGCGATCTTGCGGCCCCGGGCTCGGCCCGCCTCGACGGCGGCCTGGAATGCTCGCTCGTGATCCACGGCCATGCCGGTCCTCCGCGGGTTCGTCGGCCCAAGGTTGCGCGGAACCGTCGTGGAACTCAACCGATGTACCGAGGGCCGGAGGTCCCGGAGAGATCCAGCCCGCGGGGAAGGGGTCTGACACCAGGCTCAGCGCGAGACCTACAGGGCCAGCGCGGCGATCTCGGCCGCTGTCAGGGCGCGATCGTAGATCCTGACGTCGTCGATGATGCCATTGAACGCGTCCGACGCCTCGGGCGGTCCGCTGGCGTTCGGGGATTCGTCGCTGAGGCCGATCTGCAGGTTGGCCCCGGAGAACTGGGGCAGCGGGCGAAGGGGCTCGTGGGTGCCCGCTGCCGCGCCATCCACGTACAGCACCACCTCGTCCGGGGTGAAGGTCGCGGCCACGTGGTGCCAGCTCAGGTCGCCGGGCAACTGGGTGTCGGCCCAGTACTCGTCCTCGCCGTCGTGCTGTCCCTCGCTGCACATCAGGAACACCCCCTTCGGCCCCTCGGTGCCCTCCTGGACCAGCGCGTAGTGCTGGTGCGACGAGCCCTGCGGTCCCACGCCCACGATGCGGGGGTTGTAGGCGCCGGGACCGGCGATCGCGACCCAGACCGACAGGGTCAGGCGGGTCACGGAGAGATCGGCGCCCACCGGTGTGGTGATGCCGTCGTCGTGGCCATCGAAGAAGTACGCACCTCCCTCCACGCCGTGGCGGTCGGGCGCGGGGGTCGCGCCGTGCACCGTGGCGTGGTTGCCGTTGCCGCTCGCGTCGTCGGCGTCGCCGTCGAGGGGGTACCAGGCGATCGGATCGCTGGGATCGTCGCCGGAGTCGTCGTCGCCCGTGTCGTCGTCGCCGTCGTCGTCGTCGTCGGACACGCCGGAGTCGTCGTCGCCCGTGTCGTCGTCGCCCGTGTCGTCGTCGCTCGTGTCATCGTCGGCGACGTCGTCGTCGACGAGGGAGCCGGTGGTACAGCCGCTGACGAGCAGTGCGGTGGTGAGCAGCAGGGTCCAGGATGGCTTGGCCATGTCATCTCCACGGTGGCGGTGGGTTCGTGCACGATGACGGAGCAAGAACCAGACCAATCGCCACCGGAGCCTACACGACGCCTTCGCCACGACCGCCACGGAAACGACAGGTGACGGTGTCGGCGGGCCTTGTCGCCGATCGTGGACCGGAGGAAGGGAGGAGAAAGGTGCCGGGTGCGGGTTGCTGGACGACCTGCCCTGAACCGTTGTCAATCGTTGACGTCTTCGCCCTTCTTCTCGAGCGAACGGTTCGCGTCGGCGGGGGCGGCCTCCACCCAGGTCCCCTCGAGCAGGTTGCAGGACGCCTTGGCAGACTCGGCCGTGTACTTCAGCTCGCCCGAGCTGTAGTAGAAGGTCACGCCCCCTTCCCCATCGTCACAGGTGCCGACCAGGTCGCTCCGTGGACAAGGGGCAGCGCTGAACGCACCTGCGGTCAGCTCGCAGATGCTCTTGTAGAACTCCCTGCCGAGCAGCTCCATCGAGGCGGCGGTGTACTCGGTACACTGGCTCAGCGAGGAGGCGTCGCTGCAGCTGGCGTCGAACCGATCCGCGTCCGGCTTCTCGGTCGCCTCGCCCGCACCGGGAGCGGCCTCACCGTCCTTCTTCCCGGCGTCGCCGGCGAGGGCGCGCCGTGGACCATGGCTGCACAGGAGGAGTGACGCTCCCACGATCAGTGCCAACATCGTTTTGTGGCCAGGCCCGTACCTCATGGCTCGTTCCTCCCTCCCGATTCCACCATCACAGCTCTTGAATCGCCGGACCGAGCGCGCAGGGGCCGCGCAGGCTACCGTGGCGGCGGCTCGTACGGGGTCAGCAGGATCGTGCCCAGGTCGATGGTGTCAGCGCCGAGGATCTGGTCCTCGGCATACCACGCGTAGTCCACACCCTCGGTCGGCCAGCCCTCGCCGTCGGGCGTGCCGCCCTCGACGTAGACGACCGCCACGATCATGAACTCCCCGACCAGTCCGTCCTGGGAGGCCACGATGTCCATGGGCTTGCCGTCACCGATGGGCGGATCGTCCATCTCGAGGCCGTCCCCCGATGTCTTCTTGGCGTCCCAGCCATCGAGGTATCCGACGTAGAGGGACACGGGCTCGGCGTCGAAGCCGGCGGGCACGGTGACCGTGGCGGTCACCATCGGTTCTGCGGTGTCGTCGTCGTCCGTCACGTCGTCGTCCGTCGTGGTGTCGTCGTCGTCGTCGTCCGCCACGTCGTCGTCCGCCGCGTCGTCGTCCGCCGCGTCGTCGTCCGCCACGTCGTCGTCCGCGTCGTCGTCGTCGTCCCCGGTGGGGCACCCCGCCAGCATGACCAGGGCGCCGAACAGGGCGACCAGGGTACGGGCCTCGAGCATGAAACACCTCCCACTGTGGGTTACCGGCGGACGGCAGGGACGGTAGGATGATCTTCCGCTCCTGTGGTCGGCGCCGGTCTCCGTCTCCCCACCTCTGGAACGAGGATAGCACCCTCCCGTCCCGGCGAGCAGAAGGGATGAGGCGCGGATCTTGACGTTCCTGGGAGCCCTGGCCACGACCGCCAAACGCCTCTATGACCTGGCCGCGACCTATCTGCTGGCCTACGTCCTGGGGTTCGCCGTCGTCGCGTACGCGCTGCACCTCGGCGCGGACGGGCTCGGCTCCCTCCTCGGGTACGGCAGCGCGGATCGGTTGTGGCGTAGCCTGGCCGCCCACACTCCGCTCGGTCCCGTCGGTCTGCGCATCGTCGTGTTCTTCCCACTGCACGTGGTGCTGTTCGGCCTGCTCCGCAGGCCGCGGAGGTTCGCCAGGACGTGGTTCGAGCATGCCTTCGACGGGCTCGGCGAGCGGCTGGGCCGCTGGACGCGATCGACCCCCCGACTGCGGCTCGTCGGCGGACTGACCTACTCGGCGGCCGTCACCGCGATGTTCGTGCCCTTCGTGCTGCAGCCCACGCTGGTTCCGGGCTACCTGCGCGTTGCCCCATGGTTCGAGCGCAGCGCCAACCTGCTCGACGGCACGGCGTCCGAGGCCGTCGTCGAGTCGGTGGTCGGCTTCTACCGGGGATTCGTGGTAGACCCGCTCCCTGCTCCACCGGTGGCCACCGTCAGCGCCGCTCCCAGCGGCGCGGCGAGAGCACCTCTCGTGTCCGACGGAACGACGCCATTCATGGATCGCTGGGATCCCGCGATCCAGGAGGCCGCAGGCGGTGACCGCAAGACCTACGCCTTCATCAAGGCCTTCATGTGGGTCGAGTCCGCGGGCCACCAGTACGCGGTCAGTCCCACCGGCTGCGCCGGGCTGATGCAGTTCAGTTCCGGTACGGCCCGCGACCGGCCGTACCGCCAGGTGTTCGGCGTGGGCCAGGTCTACCGCTGCGACTGCCGCGGCCGCTGCTCGGTCGATCCGGCGGTGCAGCACGACCTCGAGACCGGCGACCTCGAGACCCTCCTGAGCCACCGCTCCGAGTTCCCCTGCGAACTGACCGACGCCCGCTTCGATCCCCACAAGTCGATCGAGGCCGGCGCTCTCTACGTCGACCGGCTGCGCGAGGCACACGGCGACAACCTGCTGATGATGTACATCGGCTACAACTCCGGCCCCGCCGTCTCCAACCGGGTCTGGGAACGAGCTGGCCGCGACCCCACGGCAACACTCGACGAGATCGCGCCCCACCTCGAGGCCGCGATGCTCCCC
Organism: uncultured Rickettsiales bacterium; assembly: GCA_964639985.1. Taxonomy (GTDB): domain Bacteria; phylum Myxococcota_A; class UBA796; order UBA9615; family CAYRNR01; genus CAZXHG01. Next base: position 8,437 of record CAZXHG010000268.1, on the reverse strand, counting down.
TACTACGGCTCCGCCTCGTCAGCACGCGCCCACTCCCTGTTGACCAACACCCTGCCGAAGCTGGCTCGGGCCTACGACCTGTACGTGGCGCCTCAGGATTCGTGAAGGAGACAGGCCGAGCGGGGAAGAGGCTGCGAGAATGCCGGGCATCAGCCAGGCGCGCAGCAGCCAGGTGCTCGCCAGAGCCCGCGAGGCCGAGGGCGAACAGGAACCTCCTTCCACTTGGATGCACCCGTTGAGGGATCGGGCGAAAAAGCTTAAAGCTTAATAACCGGCACCTTTTCCTTTTTTTCCTTTTCCGCGATCGCATCGTGATCCGATCATGAACCGATCACGACGGCCGTCTAGCGCCGGAACCGGCAGACCAGGATGTCGACAGAACCGGCTAAACAACAGCAATAACAACAACTTCCAAAGACACCATCTTCGAACGCGATCGTTGGCGCGGTGCGTGCATAGACCTCCGTCGCGATCTCGACCAACCGGGATCGAGCCACCCTTCGACGGATTGGAGAGGTCCCATGAACCCATCCCGCCCCATCATGCTGATCCTCGGACTGCTGCCCCTTGTCTTCGCCACCATGGCCCAGGCCACCACCTGGACAGGTGAGGAGATCCTCGACAGCGGGGACTGGACCGAGATGAGCTGGTCCTCGAATCCAAGGTCCTACGAGACCGCCGGCACGGACCTCCGCTGGATCGCCGGCCCTTCCGACGCCTGTAGCGGCAACAGCCGCCACCGCGGCCGTTGCATCGCCGAGCGGAGCTTCCGTCTCCTGCCCGGCGCGGACTGCACGAGCATCAGCGGCCAGCTCATCTACACCAGTGAAGGCAGCCCCCCCGGGGGCAACGACAACGATTTCGGCATCGCGGTGGGCACCGCCTCGGAGGTGTTGATGTGGGGCCGCCAGGACGGTGTCGGCGGCGCTGCTGCCACGAACATCTTCCATGTCGAATACACCGAGTTCGACGACCCCGACTACGACGAGTCCACGCACCTCTCACAGGCCGCCGCCGCGGCGCTCGTCCCCGGGACGGTGGTCTACGTCGACATCACCTTCGAGCTGGGGGAGGCGACCTGGACCATCGACTCGGTGACCACCACGGACATCGACCCGACGCCGATGTACAACAGCGTGAGCACCGCCGCGCTGGGCACGCTGGGCGATGACGTCTACTTCTTCCTGGTCGGGGGTGATCGCAGCGAGCAGTACCTGCTACACGAGGTCACGCTCGAGGCTACCTGCGAAGAGTCGTACCTCGAGCAAGACACCGACGGCGACGGCGTGCCCGACGACCAGGACGTGTGTCCCGGTGGGGACGACGCGGTCGACACCGATGGCGACGGCACCGCGGACTACTGCGACGCGTGCCCCGTGGACCCGTTCAACGACTCGGACGGCGACGGCCTGTGCGACTCCGATGACCCGTGCGAGCTGGACTACGACAACGACCTCGACGGCGACGGCCTGTGCGCGGACGTGGACCCCTGCCCCAACGACCCGGACGACGACGCCGACGGCGACGGCATCTGTGCCGACGAGGACGTCTGCCCCCTCGACGAGCTCAACGACGCGGACGGCGATGGGATCTGTGGCAACGACGACGTCTGCCCCGGGGGCGACGACAACGCCGATGCGGACGGCGACGGCACGGCCGACTTCTGCGACGTGTGCCCCGATGACGCGGCCAACGACGCGGACGCCGACGGCATCTGCGGCGACGTGGACGTGTGCCCCCTGGACTTCGACAACGACTTCGATGGCGACGGCGTGTGCGGCGACGTGGATGAGTGCCCCTACGACGCGCTGGACGACGAGGACGGCGACGGCATGTGCGCGGACGTGGACCCCTGCCCCGTGGACTGGGAGAACGACGCGGACGGTGACGGCATCTGCGAGTCCGACGACAACTGCCCCACCGTGGCCAACACCAACCAGTCCAACGTCGACGGCGACGAGTACGGCGACGCCTGCGAGCCGGACAACGACGACGACGGTGTGATCGACGACGAGGACAACTGCCCGCTGGACGTCAACGCCGATCAGGTGGACTTCGACGGCGACGGCTACGGCGATGTCTGCGACGACGACACCGACGGTGACGGCGTGATCGACGGCGGCGACGTCTGCCTGGGCACCACCCCGGGCGCCCCGGTGCTCGAGGACGGCTGCTCCTGGGACCAGGAGTGCGCCTGCGAGGCCAGCTGGAAGAACCACGGCGCCTACGTCAGCTGCGTGGCCCACGCCACCGGGGACATGGTGGACCTGGGCGTGATGACCGAGGCCGAGAAGGGTGCCATCCAGAGCGAGGCCGGCGCCTCGGACTGCGGCCACAAGAACCGGTGATGGCCGTCCCACCCCGCACCTGACCGCGACCTCGGCGCCGGGCGGGTCTTGGTATCCGGCCTACGGTCCTCCGGTCAGCTCGGCCACGAGCTGCTCCCACATCGGGCCGGGTTCGTACCCCGCGACCTGGGGCCAGTAGCGCAGCATGCGAAGGCCCAGCTCGGGCTCGATGGCCGCATCCACTGCAGCCTCCATGTGCCGTAGCGCACGCTCCTCGTCCCCGCTGGACAGGTACACGTCGGCCAGGGTCGCCTCCGCCCGGAACGCGGCCGTCCACGCCTCCACGCCGATCTCGTCTGCGAGCTCCACGGCGTCACGCAGCGCGATCAGCGCGTCCGCCGGCCTGCCCGCGTCGGCCAGCGCGTGACCGCGGGCCGCGAGGATGGTGGCCCATCGCGCGTCGTGTCCCGGCTCCCCATCCAGCGCTATCAGGGACGCGGCGATCACGGGATCGTTGGGACTGAATCGGGCATTGCCTTCCCACAGGCGCGCCTGGCTCTCCTGGAGCGCTCCGGAGCCGAGGTCGCGCTCGATGGCCGCGCCGAGGCTCGGGTCGAGCCGCAACAGGCACGCCAGCTCCTGCGAGCCGGCCGCAGCCGCGCCTCGCTGGGGTGGGGGAGCGTGGCCGTCGGCCCAGCGCTGCCAGGGAGACCGAGGGGCGGACGTGGCTGTCTCGTCCACTTCGAAGCCCCCCAGCTCCACGCGCTCGAGAACCCACTCGACGAGGGGCCCTGGCTCCTGAGCCCGAACGGGCGGCGCCTCCACGATCAGCTCCCACCGCTCGGCTGGCGCGAGCGGCGTCTCCCCGACGAAGGAGTACCCGTCGATCGGGGGGGAACCTCGCAGTGCGCTGCGCAGGGAGCCGTCCGCGGTCGTCAGGACGGTCGCCACGAGTTCGGTGGTCTGAGCGACCGTCCCGACAGGCCAGTCCATCGCCTCGCCGCTGGGCTCGTAGATGCGGCGCTCCAGGTAGCCGCCGCGGCCCGAGGTGTACACGGCGAGGGTCAGGTCGGTGTCGGCTCTCGACTCGATCGGTCGAAGTGACAGACGCGCGAAGGATGCCCACTCGCAGCGTTCCCAGTCGGCCTCGATGCGCAGCCACGCCGGCCCGTCCACACGCCTCAGGGGTAGCCGGACGACCGTGCCCAGACCCTTGACGAGGCGCAGGCGCAGCGTCCCCGAGCGCAGGTCGTGCAGTGCTCCCCGAGACCAGGGGAGCTGCCAGGACGGATGGAGCGCCTCGTCGAAGGTCAGGTCCAGGTGGGGCGCGGCCAGGGCCTCCAGCCAGCGCACCTCCTCCTGGGGGAGGTGGTCCAGCAGCTCGGGATCGTCCAGCAGGGAGCGGAGGATGGGCAACGGGTCATGGCGCTCCAGCGCCAGGCGCAGGATGAACTCGGCCGCCTGGGGCGCCGCGCGGGGGCGTGTGTGCAGCACGTCCCGCGCCTCCTCCATGGCCTCGTCCATCAATCCCGCGTCCCGGTTCGTCCGCGCGCCGAAGAGGAGATCATCGGCCCGGGTCCCCGAGCGGCCCGAGTGTTCGTACGAATAGGCTGCCTCCCGGTACAGGCCGAGGGCACGCAGCTGCTCGTCGAACGTCTCCGATCGTTCGTCGTGTCGCGGCGCCAGCAGGGCGTCGTCTCCCGAGCCGACGAGGACGTAGGTGGGCGGCGCTCCCGCGATGCGGTGGGAGAGCGTGAGCTCGGAAGCGGGGTCCTCGTCCGCCTGGATGCACTGGTGGGGCAGGTACCGGTCGAGGAACAGCGGCTCGCCGAGGGAGCCGTCCGGTCTCCATCCCTGCAGCAGCGTGGCCCGGCTATCGGTCGTGCCCCTCAGGCTCTCGATGCCCGCCACGATCTCGTCGACTCCGTCTCCGTCCAGGTCGCACGCGAGCACGTCCTGGATCGTCGATGTCGTGCCGTCGGCATTCCTGGGCAGGGACCATCGACCGTCCAGCACCAGCCCATCTGCACCGAGCGCGAGCAGCTCGAAATCGCTGGCTGTCTCCTGCCCGGTCGTCGTGGGGAAGAGCTCCTTGGACGGGGCATCCGGTCTCAGGCCCACCAGCAGCCTCGGCCCCTCCGGGGTCTGGATTACGTCGGCGGTGAGCGTGAACTGCCAGCGGCGCTCGGCCACCACCTCCAGCGCGCCGTCCCCGGACGTGCGAAAGACCCGGACTCCCCAGTGGTACGGCGAGCAGAAGGCGCCGGCCATCTCGTCGCGCCCGTCGCCGTCGAGATCCCCTACGGCGAGGTCGGTGACGTGGGAATCCAGCTGGTGGGTGGGGCCGTGGGCTGGAACGGGGCCGTCCGGCTCGAGGGCGAAGAGCCCGCGCCTGCCCCAGGAGAGGCCGGCGTAGAGGCGCCCATCGAGTTCGGCCATGCACACGAGGTGACTCGTGAGCAGGGTGTGCAGTTCGGTCATCCCCTCGGGCACCAGCTCCCAGATCCGGGTCCTGGCTTCCTCTCGTTCGTAGACCACAGCTCGAGGTCCGAGTCGAATCCACTCGACACCGGGCCGGACCTCGGGAGGACTGCAGGCTGCACCGGGATCGGCCCCCTCCACGCAGAGCAGCTCGTCGATGCCGTCGCCGTCGCTGTCCCAGGCGCCGGCGTGCCAGGCCGTGAGGGGCCTCGTCGCCCCGAGCACGCCCAGCAGGGTGGCCTGGTCAGGCGTGGCGGTACGCATGGCTCCCTCGAGATCGCCGCGATACAGCGCGCTGGCCGTCCAGTCGGTGTCCGGGATCGAGGGGGCCGCTCCAGGGGCCAGGCTGTCGAGCCGGGACAGCAGCGCAGCCAGGTGTTCGCGATCGCCGCTGAGGCGATAGACCTCGGCCAGCCCCAACGCCGCCGCCTGGCGCGGCGCCGGCCCGTCGGCAATGACCAGGGCCATGCCATACGACCGGGTCGCCGCGGGGATCTCCCTCGCGGCCAGGGCCTCGTCGCCCCGGTCGAGCCATGCCTGTAGGAGTACGCGCGAGGACTGGACGACCGGGTTGCCGGCAAAGACCTCGAACAGCTCGTCCGCACCGGCGAGGTCCCCGACAGCCTCCAGCCGGGCCATCTCGGACCGGGTGGAGTCCAGAAGCTGCTGCGCGCGCGCCTCACGCTCGGTCGCCTCGCGGCTCTCCCGCCATCCGTCGAAGGCCCGGATGCCGAGCAATCCCAGGATCGCTCCCAGGGTCAGCACCAGCAGCGCGCGCCTCATGCGCAGCCATGCGGGGAGACGCTGGCTGATCTCCCAGGCCAGGGGGACCACCCGTCGGCCTGCGAGCCAGGCCTCGAGATCGGAGGCCATGTCGCTGGCGTGGTCGTAGCGACGGGCGGGATCGGGATCCGCGGCGCGCCCGGAGACCCACAACAGCTGTGCGGATGCCCCACTGCGCGAAGACGGAGAGGGGTCCAGGTGGCCACCGGGGCCCCGGTCGAGTCTGCCGGTGAGCGCCTCTGCGAGGACCAGGCCCAACCCGTGGATGTCCACCTTCCGCCAGTCCTCCACCTCACCCGCGAGCTGCTCGGGCGCCAGGTAGCGGGGTGTCCCGAGGATCTGCGTGCTGCGGGTGAATCGCGCGCTGGCCCGGTCGTCCAGCACGAGCCCGAAGTCGGTGAGGAACGGGCGGCCGGTCTCGTCCAGGAGGATGTTGGAGGGTTTGATGTCCCGGTGGACCAGCCCCTGCTCGTGGACGGACTGGAGCACGCGAGCGATCTCGAGCACGATGCGCGCGACCTCTCGCTCCGGCAGGGGACGAGACGGCTCCAGCAGATCCACCAGGGGGGGGCCCTGCACGTACTCCATCGCGTACCAGGGCGTGCCGTCGGCGGCCGTTCCCATGTCGAGGATGGGGACCACGCCCGGAAGGTCCAGCTCGGCCAGGGTCGACATCTCGCGCTGGAACCGCAGCCGCTGCTTCGGGCTGGCCCACTGCCCAGCGGCGAGGACCTTGAGGGCCACTCGCCCCTCGAGCACCTCGCTGTGGGCCAGGTAGACGATCCCGCTCCCGCCCTGGCCGATCACCTGCTCGACATCGTACCCGGGGAAGCGGGCTCTGACGTCTGCTCCATCCTCACCCACGGTCCGGTCGTCCGTGGCCAGCCGGTAGTGGGGGCAGTAGTAGAAGCGCGTCTCTCCCGGCCCGCTGCATAGCGCCTCGCCGCAGGGGAGACACTGCACCGGCTGGCTGCCGTCAGCCAGCTCGATGGTCGACCCGTTGCGGGGGCAGCGGACGTTCACACCAACGCGCCTCTTCTCAATCGGCGATATCGAGAGCCTTCATGCGTAGTTTCAGGGCGTGTGCGGACACGCGCAATCGGTTCGCAGCCTGGTCGAGGTCGCCAGCTTCGGCCGTTACCGCCGCGATGTGTTCGCGAGAGAGATCCTGTGCACGGGGGATGCCCTGGGCAGCCATGCGCCGGCGCAGGGTGGGTACGCTGATGCCGAGGGCCCGGGCCGCGGCGCTGAGCTGGTACCCGTGCTCCTGGAGTACCTCCTCGACGCTGGCATCCCCCGAGATGACGGCGGCATCGGGGGAGGGCACCGCCTCCATGGACGGCCGCTGACCGATCCGTATGAACTCCGGGATACCGCAGCGCGTCCGGTCGCCGTACAGATCGGCGAGCCGATCGGCCACACCGATGAGTTCCCGGGTGTTCCCGGGCCAGGAGTGACCGAGGGCAGCCTCCATGACGTCGCTCCCCAGCCACGGCACGGTCAGCGCGTTCGCGGGCTCGAGCCGGTGCTCCAGGTCGCGCTCACGCAGGGCCAGCCGGAGGAAGTGGACGAGCTGGACCGCGACGTCGGCGGGTCGCAGGCGCAAGGGCGGGATGTGCAGCGTGGAGCGAGCGAGGCGGAAGTACAGCGGCGCGCGGAAGTCCTCGTCGTTCAGACGGGCCTCGATGGCGCTGTCCGTGGCGGCCACCACGCGCACGTCCACGCGCCGGACCGTGCCGCCGACCGGCTGGATCTCGGCGTTCTCCAGGACCCGCAGCAGCTGGGCCTGGACATCGGTGGGACAGGCCCCCACCTCGTCGAGCAGCAGCGTGCCGCCGTCCGATTCGGCGAAGAACCCGGGGTGGGACCGATCCGCACCGGTGAAGGCACCGCGACGGTGGCCGAAGAGCTGGCTCGGGGCCGTGCCCGGCGCCAGGGCGGCGAGGTTCACGGCGTTGAAGGGGCCGCCGGAACGGGGGCCTGCCCGGTGCAACGCACGAGCCATGAGCTCCTTGCCCGTGCCGCTGGCTCCGGTGATCAGGACAGGTTCGGAGCGCGCCGAGAGGGCTCGTATGCGCATGGTGATCCGTGCCAGGTCGTGGCTGGCGCCGACGAGCCCGAAGCCCGGGTCACGGCCGGGCGCTCGCCCCCGACTCAGCAGCAGCAGCGCTCCACGTCCGAGCCCCAGCCGGACGCCGCGGTCGAGATCGCCCGGTCCGATCCGTTCGCCTCCCTGGCCGTCCGCGCCGTCGAGGATGAACCGCATGCCCGGTCTGCTCGGCCAGACCTGGAACGCGTCATCGGGCTGCGGCACCAGCTGCAGCGGCGCGCGACTGATGCGCTGGTCGGCCAGCGGATGTTCGTCGCAGAACGTCGGTTCGTTGCGATCGAGGAGCAGCGTCGTACGAGCCGAAGGGAACACGGCCTGGGCGCCAATGCGGCCGACGTCCGGGTGCCACAAGATGGTGACGGTGATCGGCTCGTCACCGATCCCCATCTCCCGGGGCTCGTCGAGGGTGTGGTCCACCGTGGTGAGATCGGTCCGTTTCATGGGATCCTGGTCGCTCGGCGTGGGTGGGAAGTCGGGTCTCCACGGTCCACCGACACGCGCGCTCCATGCGCGGGTCCACTGGCCCGCCTGATGCGTCTCGATCCGGCATCCTACCACCCGGCGGCTTCCTGGACGGGTCGAGATAGGGTGCCGGATAACAGACTCGATCCGAGGATAAGGTGCCGGATAAGGGATAAGGTGCCGAATGAACAGACTCGATCCGTGAGTCGGAAGGCGGGGGCGAAAAAGCTTAAAACTTAATAACCGGCACCTTTTCCCAAGTCGGATCAGGGCTCCGAAAACGAGTCACGGGGCCTGCGGGCGCCTACGCCTA
>CAZXHG010000267.1:0-13823 GCA_964639985.1 uncultured Rickettsiales bacterium | reverse complement strand
TCCCACTTGCTGGCCTCGATCTCGGCGGGGTCCTCCTCGGCGAGGTCCCGCAGGTCGGCCAGGTCCTTGTGGCGGAACGAGGCGTTGTCGTCGAAGTTGATCTTGGCGTCCAGCGCCATCAGGTCGCCATCCTCGGTGACCACCAGCGGGTTGATCTCCGCCAGCGAGCAGTCGTACGCCATGAACGCGTCGACCAGGCCGGTGAGGAACTTGACGCCCGAGCGCACCTGCGAGGGCTCGAGGCCCAGCTTGTAGCACAGGTTCTGCGCCTGGAACGGGCAGAAGCCGGTGACCGGGTCGATCCACTCCTTGTAGATCAGCTCCGGGGTCTCGGCCGCGACCTTCTCGATCTCCATGCCGCCCTCGGTGGAGGCCATCACGCACACGCGCTCGGCCGCGCGGTCGAGCACCAGCCCGACGTACAGCTCGCGGGCGATGGCGCAGCCCTTCTCCACCAGGATGCGGCCGACCTGGCCACCGCCTGCCACCTTGTTCTGGTGGGTGACGAGGATGTTGCCCAGCATGGTCGTCGCCGCCGCCTCGACCGCGTCGAGGCCCTTGCAGATCACCACGCCGTGTCCCAGCGGCTCGTCGGCGTCGCCGGCCGTGACCGGGACCGTGCCCGGGGCGTACAGCTTGCCCTTGCCCCGGCCGCCGGCATGGATCTGGCACTTGACCGCCCAGACCTCGCCGCCGAGCTCCCTGGCGTTGGCCACGGCCTCATCGACCGTGAACGCGACCTTGCCCTGGGCGACATTGACCCCGAACTTCGCCAGGATCTCCTTGCCCTGATACTCGTGGACCTTCATCCGCGTCTCCCTTCAATGCAGTCTCGCGCGTCGCTGCCACGGCCGCGCCCTCCCGGCGGTCTCCGGAAGGTCGGGAATGATACTCCTCCGGCGCGGTTCGTGCAGCCCCGTGAGCGGGTTTTTTGGGGTAGCTGCGCCGGGTCAGTCGATGACCACGAGACCGGCCTGAGCCAGGGCGAACAGCGCGCGGTCCAGGGCCGGTGGATCCGCCTCGAAGCGGCGGCGCAGTCCCGAGAGGGACTCGCCGCGTCGGACCGCATCGAGCACGTCCCGGTCGTTGCGCCACAGCGACCCCCGCAGCTGTCGGGACAGCTCTGCCACGGCCGGAGTCGGCGCGATCCTGCGCCGCGTCGCTGCCGACACCACCGCCTGCAGGCGGTCGGCGTCCCCCACGCCGTGGGCCGCGTCGAGCATGCCGATGGCCAGATCCAGGCCGATCCCGCGGCGTTCACCGGGCGCGGGCATCAGCCACAGCTCGTCCCAGCCCAGCGGTCCGGCCATCAGCGCCCGCAACTCCCGGCGCTGCAGCGCCCGTTCGTGCTGCGGTCCGATCAGGCCAGCGGAGCGGAGATCGGCCACCGCCCGCAGGCGCTCGTCCGGAGCCCCGGCCTCGCCGAACCGAAGTTCGAGCGGATCGCCGGCCTCTGGCTGGAAACGCAACGCGCCGACGATCTGGCCCGCGGCCAGGTCGAGCACGACCAGCTGGCGCTTCAGCCACAGGCAGGCCCTGACCGGGGCATCGGCCGCGGCCAGTTCGGCCAGGGCCGCACCGAGGTGCAGGATCCCCACCGAACGGGGCGGCGTCCCGGCTCCGGACGCACCGAGCCGCTCCCAGCCCTCGCCTGGAGGGCACACGAGGGCATCCGCCGAGTTGCTCAGCCGGGCCGCCAGGTCGGCCCCGTTCGCCGGGCCGTGCACGCGGCCACCGCCGTAGCCGAACCATGTGAAGGGGAGTGGACCGCGGCCGGTGGGGATGTCGATCGGAGCGGTCAGGACCCGCTCGCCCTCCTCCGCGGTGCCCTCCATGGACGCCATGTAGCGGCCCAGTTCGTCCGCGCACGAACCACCACCGCGCCGCAGCAGCAGTTCGTGGATCTCCCGCTGGAAGTGGCGCGCGCTCGGCCAGCGCCTACGCGGCTCCACCTCCAGCGCGCGTGCGAGCACCGCCGCGCCGTCGGCCAGCGGGATGGACCGCGCGATGGCCACGGTCGGCTGGAACCCGCGCCAGAACGCCGCGGCCCCGCGAGCCGTGTCCGCGGTCTGCAGCGACCGGCAGGTCAACAGCTCGTACAGCACCAGGCCCGTGGCGAACAGGTCCGACGACGGGCTGGTTCGCCCACGGGCGAGGGTCTCCGGTGCCAGGTAGGCCAGCTTGCCCACGGTGGTCTGCGGCCGCAGCTGGGCCTGGGAGACCGTGGCCGAGGCCGCCCCGAAGTCGGTCAGCTTGACCGCCCCGCTGCGGTCCAGCAACACGTTCTCCGGGCTGATGTCCCGGTGGACGAGCCGTAGCGGGCCCTCGTCACCCCGGGCGGTGTGGGCGTGGTCCAGGGCGCGCAGGACCTCCCCGATCACGTACAGCGCCACCCGCGGCGGGCACCGCCGGCCCGAACGCCTGCCGGCCTCGATCAACCAGCGCAGGTCGTGCCCCTCGACCAGCTCCATCGCCAGCCAGGTCTCCCCATCGCCGTGCCCCACGTCGAAGATCGAGGCCACGCAGGGGTGGTCGAGCAGCAGGTTGATCCGCGCCTCGTCGAGGAACAGTGCGAGCGTGGCCGGATCGTCGGCCAGCTCGGGCTTGAGCCGCTTGACGACGCAGCTGCGCTCCACGTCCCCGGCCAGGGTGTACCGGGCCAGGTACAGCTCGCTCATGCCACCGGTGCCGATGGCGTGCTGCAGCAGGTACCTGCCCAGGCGGGACGGGTGGGTCATGGCGGGAGACGATAGCACGCGGCGGGGAGCCGCGGGGTGTCGGTCAGAGCGCCCTGGCGAAGGTGTCGGCCAGGTCGGCGAGCTCCCAGGTGAACTCGGGCAGCTCGCGGCCGAAGTGACCGTAGGCCGCGGTGGGCTTGTAGATCGGCCGCAGCAGGTCCAGGTGCTCGATGATCGCGGCCGGCTTGACCGGGAACACGTCGCGCACGGCCGCCGCCAGGGCGTCGTCGCTGACCTTGCCGGTGCCGAAGGAGTCCACGAACACGCTGACCGGCTCGGCCACGCCGATGGCGTAGGCGAGCTGGACCAGCGCGCGGGAGGCGGCGCCGGAGGCCACGATGTTCTTTGCGATGTAGCGGCCCATGTAGGCAGCGGAGCGGTCCACCTTGGACGGGTCCTTGCCCGAGAAGCAGCCACCGCCGTGGGCGCCGTGACCGCCGTACGTGTCCACGATGATCTTGCGGCCGGTGAGGCCGGAGTCGGCGGCCGGGCCACCGAGCACGAACCGCCCCGTGGGGTTGATCAGGTAGTTGGTCGCGTCGTCCAGCATGCCCTCGGGGATCACCGGCTGGATGACCTCGGCGCGGATGTAGGCCGCGATCTCGTCCAGCGTCACGTGCTCGGCGTGGTGGGTCGACACGACGACCGTCTCCACGCGGGCGGGCTTGCCGTCGCGGTACTCGACCGTGACCTGGGACTTGCCGTCCGGGCACAGCCAGTCCACGTCGCCGGCCTTGCGCACGGCCGTGAGGCGCTCCGTGATGCGGTGCGCCGCGGCGATGCTCAGCGGCATCAGCTCGGCGGTCTCGTCCACGGCGTAGCCGAACATCATGCCCTGGTCGCCAGCACCCTGCTCGGCGAACAGGCCCTCGCCCTCGGTCACGCCCTGGGAGATGTCCGAGGACTGCTTCTCCAGCGCGATCTGCACCTCACAGGTGTCGGCGTCGAAGCCCAGACCCGGGTTGTCGTAGCCGATGTCGCGCACGGCCTGACGCGCGACCGCGTCGAGGTCGACCTCGGTGTTGGCCGTGACCTCACCGAACAGCAGCAGCAGGTTGGACTTGGTGGCGGTCTCACAGGCCACGCGGGCATTGGGGTCGCCGGCCAGCATCGCGTCGAGCACGGCGTCGGAGACGTTGTCACAGACCTTGTCCGGGTGCCCCTCGGTGACCGACTCGCTGGTGAAGAAGAATTGCTTGGTAGCCATGAACTGGGTCTCCTGGTCAGAGCGGCGGCGCCCTCGGCGCGGCCACGAAAGGGGGCATCATAGCCCCGGTATCCACTAATGCCAATGCAGTGTTTCGGCTACACGCCGAGCCATGCACGCGGGTGAGACGAGCGGGCGGGAATTCGAGGTGGGATCGCGCTACAGGTTCTCGATATCGTCCGCGGTCGGCTGGTCCCGGTGGGACGACCGACCCTTCTTCTGCTTGGTCCGCTCCTTGTACCGGCGCGCCTGCCGTTCGACCTTGTCCATCACCAGGTCGATGGCCGCGTACATGTCCTCCGCCCTCTCCGAGCCCTTGAACGTGACGTCCTTGGCGGTGATGGTGACCTCGGCGACCGAGTTGTAGCGCTCGGTGGAGAGCACCACGTCGGCGTTGACCGGCTTGACGAGGACCTTGCGGACCTTGTCGAGCTTGACCGTGCTGTACTCCTTGATCGCCTGGGTGGTCTCGAGGTTGCGGAAGGTGACGTTGACATTCATGAAGCCTGGCTCCCATCGCTCGAGTGGACGGTCAGATGATCTTCTTTCTCCTCGACGAGGAGAGGATCCCCAGCATCTCGCGGTACTTCGCCACCGTGCGTCGCGCGATGTTGATGTTCTGCTGCTTGAGGACCTTGACGATCGCCTGATCGCTGAACGGCTTGTGCGGGTTCTCGTCGGCGATGATGCGCCGGATCCGGTCCTTGACCATCTCCGAGGCGACGTCCTCGCCGTGTACCCGTGAAATCCCACTGTTGAAGAAGAACTTGAGTTCGTAGATACCCTGCGGCGTGTGCACGTACTTGTTGGTCGTGACGCGGCTGATGGTGGACTCGTGCATGTCGATGTCCTCGGCCACGTCCCGCAGGATCATCGGCTTGAGCCCGGAGATGCCGCGGTCGAGGAACTCGCGCTGCCGCGTCACGATGCTCTCCACGACCCGGTAGATGGTGCGCTGACGCTGGTGGATCGACTTGATCAGCCACGCGGCCGACCGCAGTCGCTCCTGCAGGTACTCCTTGTCGTCGTCGCCGGCGGTCTTGTACACGTTGCGTACGTAGGGGCTGACCCGCATCCGGGGCAGGCCGTCCTCGTTGAGCTGGATGATGTACTCGCCGCCGATCTTCCGGACGTAGACGTCCGGCGTGATGTACTGGGCCTGGGTGGAGGAGAACGGGCGCCCCGGCTTGGGCTCCATGTCCTGGATCACCTTGATCGCCTCGGCCACCCGCGACAGACCCACGCCCAGTGCGCGGGCGATGCCCTGGTAGTTGCGCCGCTCCAGATCCCCGAGGTGGTTGGCCAGCACCTCCCGCAGCAGCCGGTCGTCGGGGTGCAGCACGTGCGCCTGCTTCAGCAGGCACTCGCGCAGGTCCCGCGACGCGACCCCCAGCGGATCGAAGGACTGGATGCGCTCGAGCACGGTCTCCACCGCCTCGACATCCATCTCGGCACCCTGCGCGATCTCGTCGAGCTGGGCCTGCAGGTACCCGTCGTCGTCGAGGTTGCCGATGATCAGCGTGCCGATGCGCACCTCGGCCGGCGGGGCGTCCGACATCTGCAGCTGCCACATGACGTGCTCGGCCAGGGACTCGGCCTGGGTCAGGTTCGTCTCGGGCGGGGGCAGGTCGTCGGCGATGGTGGGACCCATCGAGCCCCGCGGGGCCGGCTTGAACTGGTCGTCGAGGAACCGCTCCCAGTCGATGGACTCGCCGCGGGGATCGGTCACCTCCCCCGGTTCCGGCGCCGCCGGCGGCTCGGGCGCCTCGTCCTCGGCGCGCTCCTCGGGCGTCGCTGGCTCGTTCGGCACCTCCTCGAGGGCCGGGTTCTCCACCATCTGCTCGGAGATGTGTTCGGAGAGCTCGATGTGGTTCAGCTGGAGCAGCTTGATGGCCTGTTGCAGCTGGGGTGTCATCACCAGCTGCTGGGTCATCTTGAGGGCTACCTTCATCTCGAGGGCCATGTTGCTCCTGCTTCCCACTCCCTTCTCGCCGGCTCGGGCCGGTTCGGCCTGTGGTCTGACTCCCCTACGGCGAGACCGTCGCGCCCCGCGAGGCTTATTATAGCAATGGCCCCCGACCGCGACCATCGACCAGCGGTCGCGCTGCCCTCACAGGGTGAAGTCCGCCCCGAGGTAGCGCTCGCGCACGGTCGCATCGGCCACCACCTGGTCCACGGTACCGCTCGCGGCGATGCCGCCATCGACCAGCACGTGCACGTCGTCGCACAGGGGCAGCAGCTGTCGAGCCCCGTGATCGGTGAGCAGCAGGCCCACCCCCCGGTCGCGCAGGGCCGTCACCTGCTGCGCCAGCTCGGCGGCCATGCGGGGATCGATCGCGGCGAAGGGCTCGTCCAGGATCAGCACCGTGGGCCGTGCGCACAGCGCGCGGGCGATCTCAGCGCGCCGCCGCTCGCCCCCGGACAGGGTGGACGCGCGCTGGTCCGCCACGGCTTGCAGCCCCGTCTCCTCGATCAGGCGAGCGGCGGTCGCGGCGCGCTCTCCGCGTGCACGGCCGGCCAGCTCGAGCGCGGCCAGCAGGTTCTCGCGCACGGTCATGCCGCGGAAGATCGACGGCGCCTGTGCCAGGTACCCCAGGCCCTGCCGGGCGCGACGGTGCACCGGCATCCGGGTGATGTCGCGGCCGTCGAGGTGCACCGAGCCGGCGGTGGGCCGCAGCAGGCCGATGACGATGCGGAAGATGGTGGTCTTGCCCGCGCCGTTGGGGCCCAGCAGCCCGGTCACGCGGCCGGGGCGCGCCTCGAGGTCCACGGACCGCACGACCTCGCGGCGGCCGAAGGTGCGGCTCACGCCGCGCAGCACCAGGCCGGCGGCGCCGGCCCCCGCCTCAGGAGCCATCGAACACCGCCTGGCAGCCGTCGCATGCGATCTCGCCGCCATCGACGAAGAACCGGATCGACGCGCCCCGCAGCTGCACTGGACCCTGGCGGAGGAACGGCTCGCCGGTCAGCACGACGGCCCCACTCGCGCGATCGAAGGTGGCCTGCTGGCCTCGACCGAGCCGGTCGCCCTGGCGAATCTCGACCGCGCCGGCGGCGGTCACCGAGCTGACCTGGCCGCCCTCTGCGTCGTAGAGCACCTCGAGGGTCTCGCACAGCAGGGTGAGGGTGCCCTGGGTCACCACCACGGACCCGGTGAACGTGCCCCGGTGCTGACGAGCGTCGATGCGGAAGTGTTCGGCGCGGATCTCCAGGGGCTCCTCCGAGCGCAGCACGGCGCTCACGTCTCCGTGCGTGTGGGCGCTCGCGTCCTCCGGGGAGATGGATCCCTCCTGCCCGGCGATGGTCAGGTCGTCGCCAACGGCCAGCCGGTGCTCGCCGAGGTCGATCCGCTCATCCCCGGTCAGCACGGCGTGCTCGGCCTCCACCGCGACGGTGGGCTGCCCCTCGAGCCACAGCTGCGCCTCCACGCCGCTGAGCCGCGGCCCGGGCGCGGGCTCCTCGGCCCCTGCCGAGGCGATCAGCGCGGTGGCCAGGACCAGTGCCGGTGCGAGGATCCTCATGCCGTGCTCCCCCAGCGGTCGTGCATCCACACCCACTGCTCCGGGTGGGCCAGGACCGCCCGTTCGATGATCGCCGTGACCTCGGCAGTGGTCTGGTCAGGGTCGCCAGGCGACTCCAGCAGGGGTCCGAAGCGAATACGGGCCCGTCCTCCCGGCTCGCGCGCGCAGCTCACGACACCCAGCGGTACGTCCGCGCTGCGGGCGAGTCGCGCCGCGGCCGTGGTGGTCCAGGCCGGGGAGCCGAGGAACGACACCCAGGTGCCGCGCCCGCGCAGGTGCTGGTCCACGAGCAGGGCCACGTGGCCGCCCTCCTGCAACACCTCGACCGCGGCGCGCAGTCCGCGCCGCCCCGGGGGTAGCGGCAGCACCCCGTGCCGGGAGCGCAGGCGCTTCACCCAGGCGTCGAGCCCCGGGTAATGGATCGGCGCCACCAGGGCGTGCACCCGTGCGCCGCGGCTGGCGGCCCACGCCGCCGGCAGCTCCCAGTTGCCCACGTGCCCAGACACCCACACGGTCCCCTCGCGGGCCGACAGGCGCTCTTGCAGCAGCTCGACCCCCTCCACGTGCACCAGCCCCTCGAAGTCGCCGGCCTCGGTCGGCATCTGACAGACCTCGGCCGCGCACACACCGAGGTGGGCGAACACGGCGTCGACCGAGGGACGGCCCGGTTCGGGCAGCCGCCTCAGCTGCTGCCGCGCCCGGTGGGCGTCCGCGGGCAGCAGCCAGCGAGCCACCCGGCCCGCGGCCGAACCCACCCGCAGCGCCATCGGCCGCGGGAGGACGCCGACGCCGCGGTACAATCCCACGGCCACGCCCAGCAGGAGGGCCCCGGTCAGCTTCCGCCGCAGCGGGCGCCAGCGTCGTTTCTTCGCCATGCGTGGATTGTACGTGAACGGGGGGCGACCTGCCCCCCGGAACCGCCGCGGCCGCCCCAGAACGGCCCGAGCCCGGCCGGAACCGGGCTCGGACACCAACGAACGATCGTGAATCGTCGAATCTAGCGCTTGCTGAACTGGAACCGCTTGCGGGCGCCGGGCTGTCCGTACTTCTTGCGCTCCTTGATCCGCGCGTCGCGGGTCAGGAAGCCGCCCTTCTTGAGGGGCGGGCGGAAGTCGGGGTTGAGCTTGGTCAGCGCCCGGCTGATGCCATGCTTGATCGCGCCGGCCTGGCCGCTCATGCCGCCGCCGCGCACGTTGACGTAGATGTCCAGCGCACCGGCCGTCTCGGTGAGGTTGAGCGGCTGGTGGATGATCATCTTGAGCACCTCGCGGGGGAAGTACTCGTCGAGGGTCCGCTTGTTGACCAGGAACTGGCCGTTCCCGGGACGGATGTAGACGCGGGCGGTCGCGCGCTTGCGACGGCCGGTGGCGTAGTAGACAGGGGTGGCCTTCGGCATCGGAAGCTCTCTAGCTGGCCAGCGGCTCGGGCCGCTGCGCCTCGTGTGGATGGTCGGGGCCGGCGTAGACCTTCAGCTTGGTCAGCTGGGCCGCCCCCATGCGGGACTTCGGCAGCATGCCCTTGACCGCGTGCCGGATCACCTCGTCGGGCTTCGTATCCAGCAGCTCTCGGGCCGTCACGGACTTCATGCCACCGATGTACCCGGTGTGATGGAAGTACGTCTTGTCGTCCTTCTTCCTGCCGGTCAGCGCGATCTTCTCGGCGTTGACCACGATCACGAAGTCACCCACGTCGACGTGGGGCGTGAACAGGGGCTTGTGCTTGCCGCGCAGGACGGTGGCGATCCGGGTCGCGAGGCGCCCGAGGATCATGCCCTCGGCATCGACCACGAACCACTTTCGTTCGACCTCGCCGGAGATTACCTGCTCCTTGCGAGCCATGGTGGTCTTCATCATCGTCTCCAGGGGCCGGGCACACGCCCGGCTCGGTGGCCGCAGGTATGTACCCAAGGGAAAAGGCCTTGTCAAGGACGGGTCCGCGGAAAACGCGGGCTCAGAGGGTGCCCGGCGCGAGGGGGCGTCCGAGGTCCAGCAGGAGGTGGTCGCGCCACGCGGGCAGGAAGCCCTCGTCCGCGGCCACGGCGCGGGCATACAGGGCGCGCGCGCCGTCCGCATCCCCGAGCCGATGCTGCAGCCGGGCGCGGCCGTGCAGGGCCAGCACGTGCTCGCCGTGGTACTCGGTCAGGCGGTCGTAGAACGCCTCGGCCTTCTCCATGCGCCCCTCGTCCTCCATCATCCGCCCCGCGAGGTAGAGGTACAGGGCGGTGGTCGGCGCCTGTTCGGCCGCGTCCGCGAACAGCCCGCTGGCGTCGGCGTAGCGCGCCTCGGCCAGCGCGATCGACCCCTGGTAGTAGCGGTGGATGGCCTCGCCCCGCCGCTCCTCGGCGAGGCCCGCGAACCATGGCTCGGCCTCGGCGTGGTTGCTCGTGTGGAGGTGGGCCAGCGCGCGCAGCTGTCTGCCGTGCAGACTGCCGGGCTGCTCCTCGTCCAGGGTCGCGGCCGTCGCCTCCAGCGTGGGTACCAGGATCGCCAGGTCGAACACGTCGTGGTAGCGCCGGTCCCGGGGTTCCAGCAGCGGCTGCTCCGGGAAGTCGGCGTACAGCTGCTCCACCCGCCCCCGGATCTCGCCGGGGTTCTCGTACTGCGACAGCGCGTGGATCAGGGAGAAGTACGCGGGCGCGTACCCCTCGTCCAGGGCGATGGCCCGCAGGAACGCATCGAACAGGCCCTCGAGGTTGCCGTCCTCCACGTACAGCTGTCCCAGCAGGAACCACGGCTCCGGATCCCGGCAGTCGACCTGCTCGAGCAGCACCATGTACGGTCCGACCGTGTCGTCGGCCTGCCCCTGGGCCAGCGCGACCTTGGCCAGCTGGAAGCGCACACGCAGCTCCTGGGGATCGCGCGCCGCCAGTGGGTCCAGGTAGCGCCGGGCCTCGCCGAGGGCTCCCTCCAGGCGGTACACGGTGCCCAGGTGCAGCGCGGCCTCGTCGCGCAGCTCCGGGGTCTCGTCGATGCCCGGCCGCTCCAGCACGCGCAGCAGGTTCTCCCGGGCCACGTCCAGCTGGCCCTCGTCCTGGTAGCGGTGGATCGCGTCGGCGAGCAGGGCCCGCGGGTGGTTGCCGTCGAAGCGCAGGGCCTGTCGGACCTCTTCGCGCGCGGTCGCCTCGTCCCCCACTTGCTGGAAGATGGCGGCCATGGCCACGGCCGCGTCCGCGCCGCGCCGCCCCTCCTGGGGAATCCGCTGCAGCGTGCGCAGGGCCTCGCCCAGCCTGCCGGCGCGGCGGGAGTTCTCCGCCAGCAGCAGCAGCGCGGCGGTCGTCTCCACGCCCAGCTCGGCGCGCCGCTGCAGGTGCCGGGCCGCCTCGTCGTGCCGCCCCAGGTACATCAGGCAGCGCCCGATCTCCAGCAACGCCTCCTCGTCGTCCGGGTAGCGCTCCAGCACTGCCGCCCAGGCGTCCACGCCGCCGGAGTACCCCTTGACGCTCATGGATATCTTCGCCCGCACCCGGTGCGGACGCGGATCGTCCGGGTAGACATCGGAGACCGCGTCGCAGTACGCGAGCGCCCGCTGCACGTCGAAGCCCACGCCCTCGCGCTCCAGCACGTGGGAGATGGCCGCGATACCCATCAGCGCCTCGACGCTCTCCGGATCCTGGGACAGGGCCTTGCGGTACTCCTCGTAGGCCGCGCGCGCGGTCAGTCCCGTGCCCTCGGCCGCGAGCTGCTGACCGGCACGCACATGCTCGGCTGCCGTGCCCCCCACCTGCGGATAGACGGCCCGCGCTGCGGCGATGTCCTCGGCCACCACGGGGTTGTCGGCGAGTCGTGGTTCGCCCTCGTGCTCCGAACCGAGCACCACGAACAGCGCGATCACCAGGAAGATCGCCATCGCCACCACGAGTGCCAGCACCGTGCGGCCGGTGGAGGTGCCGGCACGCATGCGCAGGGACGCGCGGGTCGGCTTGCGCGTGGTCACAGCTCCATGCGCCGGAAGAAGATATCCCCCTCGCCGAGCCGGTAGTCGGCCCACACGAAGAACAGCTCACCGTCCTGCAGCGCCATCCGCATGCCGATCGAGCGGGCGGTCCACCGTTCGTCGTCGTCCACGCGGATCTCCTCGCCGTTCCAGCTCTCGCCGCCGTCGGTGCTGTAGTTGTAGAGGATGTCCTCCCAGTCGTCGGCTGCCGGGTCACCGCGGTCGACCCAGCCGACGACCACGTTGCCGCTGGGCATGCCGACGATCTGTGGCTCGATGCTGTGGGACGAGCCCTCGTCGAAGTCCAGCGCGACCTCCTCGGAGAACGACTCACCCGCGTCCGTGGAGCGGGTGAAGAACACGTCGAAGCCCTCGTTGTGCCGGTCGTCGCGGTAGGCCACCAGGATGTTCCCGTCGACCACGTCGAGCACCGGGAACAGCGAGTCGGAGACGCCAGGCCCGGCGCCGGTGTCCAGGCGCATGGGCGTGGAGAAGGTCGAGCCGTGGTCCAGGGAGACAGAAGCGTAGATGTCGCTGTATGCGCCGTTGCGCAGGTCGTGCCAGGCCACGGCCACCATGCCCTCGTCCTCGCCGTCGACCGTGCCGCCGAAGGACTCGGCCGGGTCGTTGGCCACGACCTCGCCGTTGAGCTGCTCGGAGTCCACGTCGATGCGGGTGTCCGAGGCCGTCCAGGTCACGCCGTCGTCACCGCTGGTGTTGAAGTAGATGTCGTTGTTGCTGTCACGCAGGTCCTCCCAGACCACGTGCACCCGGCCCACGCCGTCCACGGCCATGCGCGGCTTGGCCGAGTAGGCGTAGCCCGCGTCGTCCGTGTCCACGCGCACCTCCTCGAACCAGGTCATGCCCGAATCGCTGGAGGCGGTGTAGTAGATGTCGTAGGCCCCGTCGCGGCCGTCGTACCACGTCACGTACACGTGGGTGCCGACCACCTCGACCTGGGCGTCCATCGAGTTCCAGTCCCCCTCGTTGTCGGACGTCAGGTTGACGTCGTCCTCCAGCCAGTCGCCGCCGGCGTCGTGGGAGACGTTGAAGTAGATGGCCTTGTTCTGCAGCTCACCGTCGCGGTCGTCCTCCCACACGATGTAGATGGACGCACCCGCGCAGGCGATGGCCGGGTTCTCCGCCGTCCACTCGCCGCCCGGGTTGCTGTTGATCCGCATGTCCGTGCCGTTCCAGCTGTCCCCGCCGTCCTGCGACACCTGCAGGTAGATGTTGTTGATGTCCACCGAGCGGGTGTCGTGCCAGGCCGCGTACACGTAGTTGCCCGACACGCACAGCACCGGGGGCGAGGACTCGGGCTCCGGGTTGAACTCGTCGCCGTGGTCGATCCGCTCGTCCTCCCACTCCGGAACACCCGTCTGCTCGGTGGGGCAGCCCAGGAGCAGGGCCAGGAGGGCGAGGGCCGTGATGATCTGCGCTCTCATGTTCGTCGATCTCCGTCTAACTCCGCGAAAACACTTGTTAATCTGGCATTTTGGCAGAGCGCAGATACTATAGCACCCCGCCGAGAAGCGGAGACAGGGCTTTTTTTGTACGTGTGACCCTGGACGCAAACGCCCGATGTGGTATCTATGCCGGGTTCCAAGATGGGGTCGGTGTCCCTGGCGGACAGGCCCTGGAGGTGCTCCATGCTGGACAAGAGCAAGCTGGGCAGGAAGTACACGTGCTTCAAGTGTTCCTGCAAGTTCTACGACCTCAACCGCAAGGAGCCGCTGTGCCCCCGCTGCGGCGCGGACCAGCGCGAGGATCCGAACCCGGACCCGCGTGACGCATTCCTCGCCAAGTATCGCTGGGCCGCGCCCGAGCCCGAGCCGGAAGAGCCGGAGAAGGACGAGCCGGACGACGACTTCGAGGACGACCTGATGGACGACGAGGACATCGACGAGCTGGTCGACCCCGGGGAGGGCGATGACGACACGGCGCCGGGCAAGAAGTCGGTCAACATCGACGACATCGATGACGACATGGACGACGAGGACCCGCTGATGGCCACGGACGCCGACTCGGGCATCGACGTCGACGGGAGCGACGACGAGGTCGACCCCGCGGACGTCGACGAGGACGAGGGCGAGGAGGAGGCTCCGGCGAAGAAGGCGAAGAAGGCGAAGAAGGCGGCCAAGAAGCCCGCAAAGAAGCCCGCAAAGAAGCCGGCGAAGAAGGCCGCAAAGAAGCCGGCCAAGAAGCCCGCAAAGAAGCCCGCCAAGAAAGACTAGTCGGCGTCCCCGACCAGGGCCGCGGGCCCCTCCGCCCCGTACGGCACCTCCACCAGCGGCAGCCCCCCCGCCGGACCCCTCCGCCCGCCCGCCGTGCGGTCGCGGCCCGCCAGCAGCGCGGGCATGGACGCCGCAGCGCGGCGGCCCTGGCCGACCTCGACCACCGTGCCGATCACCACGCGCACCATGT
>CAZXHG010000266.1:0-13883 GCA_964639985.1 uncultured Rickettsiales bacterium | reverse complement strand
TTCCTAAGTGATCCTAATCGTTTGGGAATCGAGTTTCCCCGAAGACTGCTAGCGCCCTTTGCGGATGACCTGCGCGGCCAGCCGTGCCACGGCCATGCCCGCGATCACCTCGCCGTCGAGGCCCAGGTAGGGGAGGGCGCCCCGCCCACAGTAGAAGACGTTCCGGTGGGGCAGGGCGAGTAGGGCGTTGCGTCGTGATCCCTCGGGGGTGGCGAATGCCACCGGGCGGGGGTCCACCGGGAAGGGGTTGGCCTCGCTGCGGCTGCCCGTGCGGGGGATGTGGATGACCTCGATGTAGTCCTGCAGGTACGGCACCAGCGCCTTGACCCGCTCCAGCATCCTCTTGGACGCCTCGTCCAGGCCGCGGTTGTCCTCGGCCAGCTCCAGCGGCAGGCGACAGCTGACCGTGAGCGCGCGGCACCCCTCGGGTGCGGCCCGCGAGCCTTCCGGGGTCAGCGACAGCAGCATGCAGTCCGGGCCGTCGCTGTCCGGCTCGGCCAGCAGGAACACGTGGTCGCACATGCCCTCGGGGACCACGCCGTCGGCGATGCCGAGGCGCAGGCTGTGCAGGAAGTGGGTCGGCACAAGGTCCAGCCCGGCGGCGCTGTACTCGTCCGCGGCCGCGCCGTCCAGCCACTGCGACAGCAGGGAAGGGTCGTCGCCGGTGATCAGGGACTCGGCCCGGACCGGCTGCTGCCGCCCGGCGAACCGGATCTCCTTGAGGCGGCCCCAGCCCACGCCGAACTCCTGCGGCTGGTCGTCGGACGTGATGTCCACCTTGATCCCCTCGACCCGCTTGCGCATCAGCGTGTCGAAGGCATCTGGATTCTCCGGGTCCTGGTAGATGCCGTCCAGCGCGCTCATCAGCACGATGCCGACCCGTCCCAGGCCCACCTCGGCCAGCGGGTCGGAGGCGCCCGAGAGCAGGGCCAGGGGCGCGGTCACGAAGCGCAGCAGCTCGTCGTCGACCCCCTCCTCTTCGGCCACCTGCCGCAGGCTGACGGCGTACTCCGAGGACTCCCGCGGCTCGGTCCACGAGATCTTGGACAGGCCGATGCGCCCCAGCAGCCCCACGCTGGTCTGCTCGGACAGGGAGGTACCGATGGACTCCACGTGGCGCTCGGCCGCCTCCTCGAGGCGCGCCAGCAGGTTGTTGGCCGCGAGCGCCCGCTCGCGGCCGAACTCCCGGGCCAGGTCGTCGATGAACTGACCGCCGTCGAAGTGCACGTCCACCCGGTGGTGCGGGTCCACCACCTGGAACAGCGGCGCGGAGCGCCGCATGGTCTTGATGTCCCGCGGGTGGACCTGGATCTCGCGCAACGCCTGGGGCAGCCACTTGCCACCGCCGAGTCCCGCCAGGATGCGCCGGTGGTTGGGGAACCGGTAGCGGCCGGGCTCGGACGTGTCCTCGGGCCGCTCGATCACCAGCACCTGCAGGCCACTGGCCGCCAGGATGGCGGCCGAGGCGAGTGCCCCCGGGGAGGGGTGGACGATGACGGCGTCGTAGCTACGGGTGATCACGTCGGTTCCTCGGTCTTCCTGTCACGGCCAGATCAACGCGGCATCGTCACCGTCACCGCGCACGGTGCGCACGCGCCCGTCCTCGATCCGCACCTGGCCGCTCGCCACCAGGGCAACCGCCCGCGGATAGATGCGGTGTTCCTGCACCAGCACCCGGTCGGCGAGCGTGTCCGGCGTGTCCGAGTCGAAGACGGGCACGGCGGCCTGCACCACGATCGGCCCGCCATCGAGCACCTCGTCGACCACGTGAACCGTGCACCCGTGCAGCTTGACCCCCTTGTCCAGGGCGCGCTGGTGGGTGTCGGTGCCGGGGAAGCTGGGCAACAACGCGGGGTGGATGTTGAGGATGCGGTCGCGGTACGCCTCCACGAACAGCGGCGACAGGATGCGCATGAACCCGGCCAGCGCGATCCAGTCCGTGTCGGCCTCCCGCAGCAGGCCGACGACGGCCTCGTCGAATGCCGGGCGGGAGGGGTAGTCCCGGTGCGACAGGCAGGCCGTGGACAGCCCGTGCTGCTCCGCCCAGGCCAGCCCGGGCGCGTCACGGCGGTTGGAGAACACCAGCGACACCTCGGTGTCCGGGATCTCACCGCGTTCGATCGCGCCGACCAGGGTCTGCATGTTGGAGCCCCGTCCGGAAATCAGGATCGCCAGGCGCACGTTACCCCCTTGCCCCTCACACCAGCTGGAACCGCTCGCCGCCGTCGGCCACCACGTCGCCGATCACCGTCGCGTCGATCCCCCGCTCGGCCGCAATGGCGGTGGCGAGGTCCACGTCATCGGGCGGCAGCACCACCACCATGCCCACGCCGCAGTTGAAGGTGCGGATCATCTCCCACTCGCTGAGCTCGCCCGTGCGACGGAGGAGGTCGAACACCGGGGGCTCGGCCCAGCTTCCACGGCGAACGCGGGCCGCACAGCCCTCGGGCAACACGCGGGGGAGGTTCTCGATCAGGCCGCCGCCCGTGATGTGGGCCATGGCGGCCACCGAGCATCGCCGGAGCATGTCCAGCAGTGGACGTACGTAGATCCGCGTGGGTTCGAGCAGCTCCTCGGCCAGGGGACGGGAGAGGGGGGCGACCACGGCGTCGAGGTCGTGTCCCGCCTGCTCGAGCAGCAGGTGGCGTACCAGGGAGAAGCCGTTGCTGTGGCAGCCGGAACTGGCCAGGCCCAGCAGCACCATGCCAGTCCGCACCGAGGCGCCGTCCACGATGGCGTTGCGCTCGACCCCGCCCACGGTGAATCCGGCGAGGTCGTACTCGCCGTCGGCATACATGGACGGCATCTCCGCGGTCTCCCCACCGACGAGCGCGCAGCGCGCCTCCCGGCACCCCGCCGCGATGCCCTCGACCACGGCTTCGGTCACCTCGGGCTCGAGCCGTCCGGTGGCAAAGTAGTCCAGGAAGAACCACGGCTCGGCGCCCTGCACCACCACGTCGTTGACGCACATGGCGACCAGGTCGATGCCGACCGTATCGTGGATCCCGGCCAGGTGGGCGACCCGCAGCTTTGTGCCCACCCCGTCGGTGGAGCTCACCAGCACCAGGTCCTCGTAGCGTTCCGGGGGCACGTGGAACAGCCCTCCGAAGCCGCCGATGTCTGCCAGCACTTCGGGACGCATCGTGGACCGGACCAGGGGGCGAATGCGCTCCACCACCTCGTTCCCGGCCTCGATGTCGACTCCGGCTTCCTTGTATCGATCGCGTGTCATGAGAAGGGAGGATTCTCGCCGGGGCGGTAGAAACTGTCAACGTTGGCGTGCAGGGTGGTTTTGCTCTACGATCCCGTGGCACTGGAGAGCCATCCGCCGTGGACGGACCCCTCAACCTCGCACGCTCGCTGAGACACGTGGTCGCCGCCAACCTCGGCGCGCCGCGGCACTACATCGGCCGCTACATCGAGCAGCACGAGGACCTGCAGTCCAGCGGCGACACCGTGCTGCTGATCCACGGGTTCTGGCAGACCCGCGGGGTGATGAAGAACCTGGAGGTCCGGCTGCGGGCGGACGGATACCGGGTCTTGACCTTCGATCTCGGCGGCTTCCTGGGCAACTTCAACTCCCGTGGAATCCCGTACCTGGCGCGCCAGATCGGCGACCGCCTGGAGCGCATGCTCGAGCGCGGGGACTTCGGCGACCTGCACGTGATCGGTCACTCCAAGGGCGGCCTGGTGGGCCGCTACCTCGTGGCCCGGCTGGGCTGGCACCGGCTGGTGCGCACCCTGATCACCCTGGGTACACCGCACCAGGGCACGCCCACGGCCATGCTGGGCCTGTTCACCGGCGTCGTCAGCCGTAGCGTGTGGCAGATGCTGCCCCACTCCGGCCTGCTCGCGGAGCTGCACGAGCACCCGGTGCCGGCCGGAACGTGGCTGGTCTCGGTCTACAGCAGGACCGACCTGATCTGTCCGGCACGGTACTCGGAGCTGTCGTCCTCCGACGGCGCGGACGTGCACAACGTGGTGGTCAACGACCTCGGCCACATGGAGCTGGTCGACGATCCGTACGTGTACGGGCTGCTGCTGCGCCACCTCCAGCGGGACTGAAGGAAGAGACCTTCCCGACGCTCCGCGTCGGGAAGGTTATTCGGAATCCTCGACACAGCACCGGAACGCCAGGTTCTGGTGCGCGAAGGACGACTTCTCGTCCTTGCGGGCGGCGCAGCGGGTGCCGTTGGACTCCTGCCCGGGGGCGTAGCCGCCCTTGGTGATCTTGCGGTCGGCCTTCTTGTTGGCGGTCCACTCCCAGCAGCCGCCGCCGAGGTCGAACACGCCGTAGCCGGACTCGCAGCCGGTGAACTGGCCGAGGGTGTAGCGGCTGGTGCCGATGTAGCCGCTGGTCGGACAGACCTTGGGGTCGAAGGCGTCCCCGTAGGGGTATGTCAGCAGGTCCGGACCCTTGCAGGCCTTCTCCCACTGGTCCTCGGTGCACAGCTTCTTGCCCTGGTCGCGACAGAAGTTGGTCGCCTCGTTCCAGGTGACGAGGTTGCCGGGCTCCTTGCCCGCGGCGTTCGGGTACTCGTAGCGGTCGATCCAGTAGCCGCTGACGAAGCGGGTGATCTCCTCGACCTCGGAAGCCCCCGCTGCTTCGTCGAACCGCCACACCCCCTTGAGGTAGTAGCCCTCGGGCACGTAGACCATGCCCTCGTGCCGGGTCTGCTTGGTCGCGATCTGCTCGGCCGAGAGCGGGTTCTCGAGCGAGTCGTTCATGTCCTCGATCTGACCGCGAACCAGCGCCTTGTGTTCCTCCTGCATCTGGATGCGCTCTTCTTCCGTGATGCCCTCGTCCAGGAAGAAGTAGGTGCCCACCGCCGCGCCGGCCAGCGCCAGCACGGCCAGCACGGCCAGGATCCGGTACACGGTGCCCTGGGAGCCGCCGTACAGGTCGGCGAAGGTCAGCTTGACGGAGTTGATCATGTCCTCGGCCGACTGGAAGCGGTCCGAGGGGTTGGGCGCGAGCGCGATCTCGACCAGGTCGTCGAGCTTCTTGGACAGGTGCGAGTTGACCTCGCTGGGCAGCAGGTAGCGCCCCACCGGCGGCTTGCCGGTGAGCATCTCGTAGAAGATGGCGCCGATCGAGTAGATGTCGGACTCGGGGCCGGCCTTGTCCTGGAAGCGGTTGAGCTCCGGCGCGAGGTAGAAGGCCTCCTCGCGGCTGACGAAGGACGAGGCGAAGATCGTGGGCGAGATGATGTGCGCGATGGCGAAGTCCGTGACCTTGATCCGCAGCCGCATCCGCCCGTCCTTGCCCTTTTCCTGGAGCATCAGGACGTTCTCGGGCTTGAGGTTGCGGTGCAGGGTCACGCGATGGGCGTACTTCAGGATCTCGAGCATCTGGACCAGGAAGCCGTACATCTCCTGGGGCGTGAAGTCGCGCCCCGCCTGGGAGTACTCCTGCATCTTCTGGCGCAGGGAGACTCCCCTGATGAGCTCCATGGTGAAGAACTTGTAGCCCTCGTGCTCGCCGATGTCGTGGTACTCGACGATGCCCGGGTGCTTCAGGCGCTTGGCCTGGTTGAGCTCACGGATGAACCGGTTCTGGTCGATCTCCTCGGCCACTAGGTTGGGCCGCAGGATCTTCAGCGCCAGGTCCCTCTTCTCCTTGAGCGTGGTCACCTGATAGACCGCGCCCAGGAGGCCGTCTCCCAGCTTCTTGGTGATCACGTAGTTCTCGCCGATCACCTCGCCCGGCTGGTAATTCGGCAGGTCGAACTGGCTCGAATCGTTGTTGGACTCCGGGGGTGGGCTCACCGCAACACCTCGCTAGCGTATTCCTCGTTGCCGGATATCGGCCCCAAACCGAACAGCACTTCCACCCATATCAGCGGTGCAGTGTACCAAACGAAAGGGTACCTGTCCCCGGGGTGTGAACGCAAGTTGGCCGCGGCCACGGAGATCACCGTCGCCCGCGCCCGATCAGCAGGCCGAAAAGACGTCGCAGCACCCTGGACTGGATGCGTCCGCTGATGACCATCTGGAACATCAGCGCCCCGACCAGACCCGATGCGGCGCTCAGCGAGGTGAAGATCGCCAGCGCGCTGATGAACTTCATGAACGGGAACCCGAACAGGTTGGCCTCGGTCCCCGCGGTCAGCACGGCCGCGGAGATCAGCAGCGCAGACGCGCCCACGGTCAGCAGCATGGAGGTGCCCACACGGCGCACGGCGCTCGTCAGGTCCTTCAGGGTCTCGTTCTCGGTGCGTACCTTCAGGCTGCCCCGCTCCAGGTCCATGATGATCTGGTCGAGCTGCAGGGGCAGATCCCGTGCTGCGATCAGGGCCTGGGAGGCCAGCGACAGCGCGTCGTTGGACAGACGGGTGGGGTCGGCCCTGCCGGCCGCGAGCTTCATGCCGAACGGCTGGAGCGTCTCGAACATGTTCCACTCGGCCACGTACAGGCGCGCGATCCCATCCAGTGTGACGCCCGCGCGCGCGAGCATGGCGTACTCCTCGGGGAGCTTCAGCCGGTGCCGGGCGGTCAGCTGCACCAGGTCGGTGAAGATCGTGCCCAGCGGCTGCTCGTCCATGGACATGCCGGCGTAGGTGTCGAACAGGTCGTCCGCCTCGCGCGCGAAGGAGCGCAGGTCGAGCCTGCCGTCCGAACCGCCGGCCCGGTAGCACACCCGGGCCACGGACTGCGCGTCCTTGAAGATGATGGCCACGAACAGGTCGATCAGCAGATCCTGCTGGCTGCGGGTCAGCTGTCCGACCAGGCCGAAGTCCACGTAGCACAGGGTGCCGTCCGGCCCGACGAGCAGGTTGCCCGGGTGCGGGTCCGCGTGGAAGAAGCCGTCCACGAACACCTGCTGGTAGGTGGCGGCGACCACCCGGTCCATGAAGGCCTGGGCGTCCAGGTTGGCCGACTCGGCCTCGGACAGCTTCACCCCGTCGAGCCACTCCAGGGTCAGCACCCGGTGCGAGCTGAGCATGCGGTGCACTGCGGGGAGGCAGACCCCCTCCAGATCGGCCAGGTTGCGGCGCATGACCTCGGCGTTGTGGGCCTCCTGCAGGAAGTCCAGCTCGCTGGTCACCGCCCGCTCGAATTCCTGGATGATCGCGGTGGGCGGGTACATGCCCACCTCCTGCAGCGATCCCTCCACGGTCTCGGCGAGGCGGAACAGGATGTGGATATCGCTGCGGATGCGGTCCTCGATGTCCGGCCGCTGGACCTTGACCGCGACCGGCGTGCCGTCGTGCAGCACGGCCCGGTGCACCTGGGCGATGGAGGCCGAGGCCACCGGCTCGGACTGGAACTCGGCGAACAGCTCGTCCACGGGCTGGCGGAGTTCCTGGGCGACGATGAGCTCTGCCTCCTCGCCCGGAAAGGGCGGGACGTGATCCTGCAGCTCGGCGAACGCGTCGATGTAGTCGGGCGGCAGGATGTCCGGGCGGGTGGAGAGGATCTGCCCCAGCTTGACGAAGGTCGCGCCCAGGTCGGTGATCACGCGGACCGCGCGCTCCGGCCCGGACGGACGCTCGCCGTCGGCGGTCTCGCGCACGTCCGGGGCGATCTGCTTGGGGAGCTGGCCGAGGAACTCGCCGAACCCGTGCCGGACCAGCACGGTCAGGATCTCTCGGGCCCGGGCCAGATCCTTCAGGGGAGCACTGCGCGCCATGGGAGGGGAGGGGCCTCGACTACAGGCTCGGGTACTCGGTGGCGAGCAGGCGGCGCAGCAGGCCGATGCGGAGCTGGTAGTCCTCGGCCGTGAAGGCGGTCACGAGGGTCGTCACGGTCAGCTGCTCGAGCATCGCCTGCACCACGTCCGCGCCCCCGATCCGAGGCACCATGGATGCGATGGCCGCGGCGCTCGCCACGCCCTCCGGGGCCTGGGACATGGCCCGCAGGATCCTCTGCGCAGGTCCGCTGAAGTCCGCCAGCAGGTTCCGCGCCAGGGCATCGAACTCCTGGGTTCGCAGCACCGCGTCCAGCGCCTGCTCCACCTGTTCGGTGTCCACGCTGCCGGACCCACGGGCTCGCTGGGCCGAGAGCGCCGCGGCCAGCTGCCAGGCGACCCGGGGGTGGCCGCCGCAGGCGTCCACCAGCATCGCGCTGGCCGGCTCGCTGATCTCCAGGCCCAGGTCGTCGGACACGGACGCGAACAGCGCGTGACAGTCGTCGTCGTGCAGCAGCCCGACCAGGAGCTCGGAGCAGCCATCGGGCAGCAGTCCCGCGCGACCGCCGAGCAGTCCGCTGCGTCCAGCGCCGATCTCCCGGGTGACGAACACCACGGTCGCCGCCCCCTGAGCCGCGATATCGGTGCAGGCGCGCATGACCACGTCCGAGCCGTCACCGTCCTCGGCCTCGATGTCGATGGGGTCACGGATGGGGAACAGGGTGTCCACCGGGTCGACCACGAGCACCACGTCCGCGGCGGCCGTGCCCTCGCGGATGGCGCCGGCCACGGCCACGAACCGCCGCACGAAGGCGTCCGGACCATCGGCAGGGGACAGCTCGGGGGTCACCCGGGGGAACCGCGCCGGCGCGGGGACCAGCCCCTGGCCGCGCGCTGTCTCGAACAGCTCCTCGAGCATGTAGCGCCACAGACCGGGGAGGTACAGGTCGGGGTCCGCGCTGGGCGTGAGCAGGCCCGCTGCCAGCAGGGGCTGGCGGTGCAGGGCGGTCGTCAGGCTGGCGCTCTTGCCCACGCCCCGCAGCCCCGACAGCAGGACCGGCGTTCCGGGCGCCTCGCCGGTGATGTGGCGCGCCAGCTCCTCGTCCAGGCTCTCGCGGCCGAACAGGCGCGTGTCCACCTCGCCCGCGGCGAGCTCGGTCGGCGGCAGGCTGAACCGCAGGCGATTGCGCACCATGCGCCTCAGGGCGGGACGCGCCTGGCCCTCGACCAGGGCCGCGACCAGGTCCGACCAGCGGGCCAGGACGATCGGGGGCAGGGTGCCGCTGGCGGCGTGGCGTCTCATCTCCTGGGAGAAGGGCTCCGCCGACACCAGGAAGCCGACGCGCCGGTTCATCGCCCCGCTGAGCATGCGGGCGCCCAGGGCGTCGAGGTCGGCGGTTCCGGGCTCGCGACCGGCCACCAGGGCGACCACGGTGCTGTGGTCGTCGGGGAAGTGTTCCTCGCACGGGGGGATCTCGTCGCCCGGGAGCAGCAGGATCTCCTTGTCGGACACGTGCGGCTCGAACCCGCAGGCCCAGAAGAAGGTGCCGATCGCGCCGGGGTAGTCGCCCACCCGCCACTGCAGGGTGGCGAGCTCGCCGTCGAGGCCCGCCAGGTGCCGCTCGTTGCGCCGGTACAGGTCGATGAAGCGCTGGATCTGCTCGCGAACGTCCGGGCGGAAGGTCTCTTCCACGTCCAGCAGCCCGAGATAAGAGCGGGCCAGGCTGAAGAACGTGAGCCCGGGATAGTCCGCGGACAGCATGCCCGTGTCCCGCTCGCGGTCCCTGAGATTGCGTGAGCCCGCGACCATCAACGCGAGGCCGACCAGCATGGCCGAGGCCGGGTCCACCTGCTTGCCATCCAGTGGATAGAGCCGGTCGATGGCGACCAGCGCGCGGTCGTACGCGCCCACGTCCGATGCGGTCTGCAGCATGCCGTCGAGCAGCAGTGGTTCACCGCGGAACCGCTCGATGAGGCGCAGGTAGGTGTCGAACATCGCCTCGGGTCGCCCCGCCTCGACCAGGAGGCGTGCCAGCTCGGCCAGCACGACGATCGCCCCCTGGCTCCGCGGGCCCGCCATGCGGCACGCGGTGGAGTGGGGGAGGGTCTCGGCGTCGATGGTCAGCAGCCAGGCCTCGCGCAGGGCGACGGCGTCCCCACCGACCAGGTCGTTTTCCTGGTAGATCGGCAGCAGCCGGGCGACGAGCTCGCTGCGCAGCGCCTCGTCGGCGGGATCGGCCATGGGCGAGGACGCGAGCTCTGCGATCACCTCGCGCTGCGTCGGCGCGGGCTCGCCGTCCCCGAACTGCTGTGCCACCCGCAGCAGGCGGCGCGGCGTCGGGCGGCCCGCGGCGATCAGCTTCTGGGCCAGCTCCAGCAGTTCGACCTCGTCCTCGGGGCCCAGGCAGGCCTCTCGCGCCTCCCACAGGTCGCCGTGCTCGGGTTCGTAGCGCAGCGCGGCCTGGTAGAGCCAGGGCGCCTCGTCATCCGTGAGCCGCTCGTCCCAGTACAGTGAGGCCAGCTGCCCCACGAGTTCGGACGAGGCGTCGTCCTCCAGAGCGGCCTTGTAGACCTGGCGAGCGTGCTCGTCGATCTCTCCGGCTGCGGCCAGGCACTCGGCGTGGGCGCGCCGCAGCGCCGCGTCGTCCACGCCTCGTCGCATGAGCAGCTGGTAGATGGTTCGCGCACCGGAGCTGTAGCCCAGGGCGCGCATGCCGCCCGCGGCGGACATCAGGACCGGCGTGCGGGTGCCGGCGACACCCACGCCGACCAGGCAGACCGCCAGGATCATCCAGAACCACGGCAGCCCTCGTCCCGGGCCGCCCGCGCCGCCGTCCGTGGTCACGGCGACCGTCTCCACGGACGCGGCCGCGTCCTCGTCCGGATCGGGGGTCGCGTCCTCGGTCGGCGCCTCCGTGACATCCTCGACCACGGCCACGTCCGGATCGTCGGTCACGTCCTCGACCGGCGCCTCGGTCACGTCCTCGACCACCGCCTCGGTCACGTCCTCGACCACCGCCTCGGTCACGTCCTCGACCGGCGCCTCGGTGACCGGCTCGGCCGGCGCGAGTCGCGCCCGGGCGTCCTCGAGCTTGCCTCGGGTGCCGGGATCCTCCCTGTAGCGCAGGGCCTGCTCATAGGCGGCGACCGCACCGGTCGCGTCCCCTCGGGCGATGGCCGCATCGCCCCGGTCCACGGACTTCCCGAACTGGGCCTTGCGCCGCACGCCGTCCGCCTCGGCCAGGTGGGGATCCCCCTCGGGGAAGTACCAGGCCACCTCCTCGACCACGGCCAGGGCGGCGTCCCACTCCCCTTCGGAGAGGAACATGTGCGCGTCCGCGAGCCGCTGTTCTCCCAGCGACTGCACGGGATCCTGCCCGTGCGCAGGGCCTGGCACGAACAGCGTCAGCATCAGCAGCAACGACCAACGGAATCGACGAGCCACGAAATCCGCACCCCTGCCGCCGGCACGGGGCTGCAGCCCCGGGTTCCGGCGGACCTTGGATATAAAAGTAAGGGAACGATCCTGCCAATGCAAAGAATTCGGGCGCGCGCGAGAGCACGGATTCTTTGGAACGGGGGCGATTTTTGCAGCGCCTGGAGGGTACAATCCCGGTCCGGAGCAGCGGATGGCGCGGGGTGGGCCGCGCTGGACCATTCGCGTCCGACGACCCTGCGATGCGCACACTCGACCTGCTGATCGCGCTGGACTTCCAGGCGCTCGAGAGCGAACCGGCAAACCGGCTCGAGGCGCGCGTGTCGTCCTGCTTCGAACCGCTCCTCGGTCGCCTGATCAACGAGACGGGGATCGCGGCATCCCTGCACGTCAGCGGCCCGATGCTCGCCTGGATGACCGAGAACCGTGCGGCCACGCTGGGCAAGCTGGCACGGCTCGCCGACGCGGGCCGGGTCGAGGTCCTGGGCAGCGGGTACTACGACCCGATCCTCGCGGCGATCCCGGAGCAGGACGCCTCCGGGCAGCTCCAGCTCATGAAGCGACTGCTCGCCACCGCCCTGCGGGTGAAGCCGACCGGCTTCTGGCTGGAGGAGCGCTGCTGGGATCCCACCCTGCCGGCCGTGCTGGGCCGGGCGGGATACGGCTCCGCTCTCGTGGGCGCGTCGCGGCTGGCCATCGCCGGGCACCCCCTCGACCCGCTGGACGGGTACTACGTGACCGAGCGAGACGGGTTCACCCTGTCGTTGCTGCCCCGGAACGCCGCCCTGGCGCGCCAGCTGCTGTCGACGGATGCGGACGTGACGGGTCTGCTGCGCGACATCCTGGCGGGGCGGGAGACCGCCACCGCGGTGATCGCGGTGGACGACATCCGCGATCCCGCCGTGGCCGAGCGGATCGGCGAGCTGCTGTCCGCGGTACACGACAACGAGGAGTGGATCCGCACGTCCACGGTGTCGGAGTACCTGCAGCGCACAGAGCCCGCGGGCCGCGTCTACCCCGCGCTGGAGCCGGCGGCTGGCGACGAGGGCGACCGGAGCTGGCTCACCGAGCTGGTCGACTACCCGGAGGCCAACTTCCTGCACAAGCGCATGCTGATGGCCTCCTACAAGGTGCAGCGGCTGCGACGGGAGGCCGCCCGGATGCACCCTCGACAGGTGGGCCTCGACAGCCCGCAGGAGGTGCGCGCCGTGGTGGAGCAGGCCTGCACGCGACTGTGGCAGGCCCAGGGCCACCGGGTGTTCTGGCACGGCGACCGCGCCGGCTTCTACGATGCGTCTGCGAGGCAGGGCGCGTACCGCGACCTGCTCGCCGCGGAGCGGATCGCCGAATCGCTGCTCCGGGACGGCGGCGACGGGTTCTCGGCGCGCTGGCTCGACTTCGACTGCGACGGTCGCAAGGAGGCGGTGGTGAACACCCCCGCCATCGGCGCCATCGTCAGCCCGGCCCGCGGCGGGGGCGTGATCGCACTGGAGCTACCGGACCGGGAGCTCGACGTGGGCAACGTCACCCGGCGCCGCCACGAGCCGTACCACGACGTGACCCGGGAGCACGACCTGGTGCTGGTCGAAGCCGAGGGGCCGGAGGCGACCGCCGCGACACCGCTGCTGCGCGGCGCGGCCGCGGGCAAGCTGTGGTTCGACCGGCACGAGCGCCTGTCCTTCGTCGACCACTTCCTGGCTCCGGGCACGACCCTGGAGGCCTGGTACCGCGGCGCCTACCGCGAGGTCGGCGACTTCGTGCACGCTCCCTACGAGGTGATCAACAAGCAGACGGAGATGGCCGACGACGTCGGCGTGCTGCACCTCGGCCGCAGCGGCTCGATCGAGGTCGACGGCGGGCGAGCGCTGGTACGCATCGAGAAGAGCTACCAGTTCTCCGTGTCGATTCCGCGGATGCGGGTGGACTACGACCTGATGAACCGCTACTTCGAACCCGCCCCGGCGTGGTTCGGTATCGAGGCCAACCTCGCCCTCACCGGGCTCGACGGTGGCGGCTGTGCCTTCCGCGCCGTGGGCAGCTCGTCCGAGGCGGAGGGGCGCGTGACCGCGCCACGCGAGCTGCACCGGGTCGAGTACCTCGAGCTGGTCGACGAGCCGTCCGAGCTGGTGGTCTGCCTGTACTTCGACGATCCGGTCGACGTGTGGGCCATGCCGGTGGAGACGGTCACCCGCACCACGGGCGGCCTGGTCCCCCTGGCGCAGGGCGTGAGCCTGCTGCTGCACGGGGACCACACGATGTGGGGGTCGGAGAAGCGCCTGATCCGGTTCAGGATCGAGTTCCTGCCACTCTGATCCAGTACTCGAAGTCTACTTCCAGTACCCCGCGATCTTCCTGATGTTCTTCAGATTGTGCAGGTTGAAGAACTTGCCCGCGGCCGCGTACTTGGCGACCCGCCCGACGCGGCGTCCGTTCTCCCCGGCGCGGTAGAGCAGCTCGAACAGCTTGTTGAACTCCTCGCGAGACAGGGTGTCGAGCAGGGGCTTGGATGCCATCGCCTCGATCACGCCCTTGGGGAAGCTGTTGAAGATCGAGAGCCAGAACAGGAAGTTGACGTAGTTGCCGTGCGGTGTGGTGAAGTGCTTGCGGTAGACCTCGGCGAAGTCATCGGTGAGCACGCCCTCGGCGTGCGCCCGCTCGTAGAACGCCGTGCCCGGGTAGAACACCAGCGACGACGGCAGCAGGTTGTACGGCTTGGGCAGCTTCCAGATCAGCCGCAGGGTGTCGACCACGTCGTCCGGCGTCTCCCACGGGCAGTCCAGGATGACGTGGTAGTCCGGGGTGTTGAGGTAGTCCTTG
>CAZXHG010000265.1:0-13896 GCA_964639985.1 uncultured Rickettsiales bacterium | reverse complement strand
CAGGGCATAAAGTATACAAGTCGCGACTTGACCCCTGACCATCGTCCTTTTTATGGGAGTCTGGTGACCATGGCCGCCGCGGTTGCGGCGGCTTTTTCTTCGCCGACGAGGAGCTTTGCCAGGGTCAATGCGAAGGGCATGGCGGTGCCGGGGCCGCGTGAGGTGACGTAGCGGCCGTCGCGCACGACGAGGTCCTCGCTGAACTCGCCGCAGGTGAGCTTGTCGCGCCAGCCGGGGTGGATGGTGGCGCGGCGGTCGTCGAGCAGGCCGAGGTCTCCGAGCACGGCCGGGGCCGCGCAGATGGCGCAGATCCAGTCGTTCCGCTCGGCGTGGGCCCGTACGACCTTCGCCACGGTCTCGTCCTGCATCAGGTTGGGCACGCCGGGCACGCCCCCGGGCAGGACCACCATGGTGAAGTGCTCGTCGGCCACGTCGGACAGCAGCGTGTCGGCCACCACCGGGATGCCGTGCTTGCCGACCACGGTGCGCTCCGCGCCAGTGGCCGCGGTCGACACGTCCACCTCGCAACGGCGCAGTACGTCGACCACGGTCAGCGCCTCGACCTCCTCGAACCCCTCGGCCAGGGGGACCAGCACCCTCATCGGTCAGACTCCTCGTTCCGGGGTGGATGCGGCGGCTAGGGCGCCGCGGTGATCTCGGTGGCATCCGGCGGCGGTGCGGAGCCCGGCGGCGGCGGCGCGCCCGGGTCACCTGCCCCGGGCTGGCCCGGTCCTCCCGGTCCGCCCGGTGCGGGGCCCAGATCCCCCTCGCTCGCGGGCGGCGGACCGCCCGCGACCGGCCCCGGCGGTGGGTTGCCCACCGGACCGCTCATCAGGGCCTCCTTGAGCTTGCCAGCCAGCTCCTCACCGAGCAGGGTCTCGGCCTCCTCGTCGCGCCGCTCGAGCTCCTCGCGCAGGATCGTCACCCGCTCGTCCGCCGCGATCTCACCGGCGGCCTCCTTGGACGGCAGCTCCTCGAGCTTGCGCTCGCTGTCCTCGAACAGCACCCGCAGGGACTCGGCCACAGCCGGCTCCAGCTCGTTGGCGGTGACGAACTCCTCGATCCGCTGCATCACGGCCGCACGGCCCGCGACCATGGTCTGGCCGGTGCCGATGTCGATCCCGTCTGGTCCGGCGCCCGGCTGGAACGCGGCCCCGCCGCCGCCCGCCACCGCGCCGCCACCCCCGCCACCCACGACCGCGCCGCCGACCGGGCCCGCGCCCTGCTCGAGGCGACGGATGCGGGAACCCCAGCTGACGATGGTGAGGCCCTCGATCACCGAGAAGATGGCCAGCACGATCACGATGGACCACAGCAGCTTGCGCTCGTTGATCGGGATCTCGTGCTCGTCCTCGTCGTCGTAGGTGTCGTACTCCTCGTCGTCGAGCACGTCCTCGTCGTTCACGGCCTCGTCCTGCACGGGCTCTTCGTTGGTCGGCTCCGTCATGCTCGTCCTCCTGAATCCCCGGCGCGTACACGCGTCAGGGCGTTACCTCGAAGCTCACCGACGCGGCGTCGGCCAGGCCGCCCGCATCGTACACCGTCACAGTTACCAGATAAGGCCCGCCTTCGACAAAGGTACCCGCGGGCGCGACGATCGAGAAGTCGCCGGCCGCATCGGCCAGCGTTGTCAGCAGGATCCCGCTGTCGAGCTCGCTGCTGAGGACCACGTACAGCTCGTCCAGCGCGTCGCTGTCGGTCACGGCCCCGGTGAAGGTCACCTCGTCCGCCGCGGTGATCACCTGGGGATCGACCGGGGCGGTCAGGGTCAGCGCGGGCCCCTCGCCCGTGGCGATGCCGAGGCCCACGACCTCGCCGCCGTCCACGGACGCGTCCTCGGTGGCGCCGTCGTGGAACAGCCACCACTGGCCCTCGTCCTCGTACGTGCCGCCCGCGGTGACCGAGAGATCGTCCCAACGCCCGCTCATCCCGGGCTCGTACAGCGGCGCGAGGTCGTCCAGGCGGGCGAGCTCGCCATCGTGCTCGAAGGGCATGTGGGCGCCGCCCACGCTGGCGCCGCCGCCGGCGTGGCCGGCGTACACCAGGGTGGCCGCGGTGGCGGACTGCACCAGTACCGGCGAGCCGATGGCCGCCTCGTCCCAGGCGCCCGTCTCGCCGTTCAGCAGCAGCGGCTGCGGGTCGTAGCCGGCCAGGGGCTCGGGATCCCACTTGGTCCACTCGTACCCGTCGGTGGATGTGGCCAGGCAGATCCCGCTGTCCACGCCATCGGAGCAGCGGTACAGCATGTGGTACTGCGGTCCCTCGAGCCAGACGAAGGGATCCGAGGCCGAGAACTCGTCGAGGTCGTCGAGCCCGCCGTGGGTGACCACCTGCACCGCGTGGTGGGGTGGATCCGGCTCGGTGTATCTCTCCCAGGTGAATCCGTCGCTGCTGACGGCCAGGCCGATGCTGGTCCCCCCCGTGCCCGGATCGACCGCTGCGTAGTACAGCTTGTACGGATTCGCGACGTCCGAGGGGTCGTAGACCGGCGCCGGGTGGCTGACGCCGTCGGTGTCCCAGGCGTCCGGAGCCGCGTCACCGTTCAGCACCGGCGCGCCCTCCAGCTGCCAGGTGGCCCCGTCGTCGGTCCAGACCATGCCGATGGCCAGTTCGTCGGCCGCGTACCCGGTCCGGAAGTACACCGCCAGCATGGTGCCGTCCTCGACCACACCCGGCTGCTCGATCCGGTGGCCGTACCACGCCGAGCCGGAGGGGTCGGGAGCCACCAGGTAGCCGCAGGCCCGCGCCCAGCCGGACGTGATGCTGTCGTCGGGGTACTGGGCCGGATCGCTGTCGTCGCAGTCCTCGCAGGCCACGTAGAGGTCGCCGTCGAGGTCCTCGGTCTCGTCCTCGGGCACATCGCCGTCACAGTCGTTGTCCGCGCCGTCGCACACCTCGTCCAGCCCGGGCGCGCTGGCCGCGTCCGAGTCGTCGCAGTCGCCGTCACAGGTGGACACGCCGTCCCCGTCCTCATCCGCCGGACTGAGCCCGTCGTTGAAGTCGTGGCAGTCCCCGTCGCAGGTGCTGTACCCGTCCATGTCGAAGTCTTCCGGGGACAGCTCCTCGTCCTCGTCATCGCAGTCCCCGTCGCAGGTGCTGTACCCATCGCCGTCGACGTCGTTGCCGTCCACCGAGGGATCGGCGTCGTCGCAGTCGCCGCCGCAGGGGCTCGAGCCGTCGCCGTCGAGGTCGTCGAGGTTCATGGCCGCGTCCGAGTCGTCGCAGTCCCCGTCGCAGGGGCTGACACCGTCGCCGTCCGCGTCGTCGAGGTGCAGGTCCGCGTCCGAGTCGTCGCAGTCCGGCGGATCGTCGCAGCCGGCCACGCCGTCGCCGTCGAGGTCCTCGGGGGTGACGTAGGGATCGGTGTCGTCGCAGTCTCCGGCGCACACCAGGTGGCCGTCGCCGTCCTCGTCCACCTCACCGGGCGCCTCGCCGTCGCAGTCGTTGTCCGCGCCGTCACACACCTCGTCCAGCCCGGGCGCGGTCAGGGCATCGCCGTCGTCGCAGTCCCCGTCACAGGTGGTCACGCCGTCCGCGTCGCGGTCCGAGCCGTTGAGCGCCGCGTCCGTGTCGTCGCAGTCGGCGTCGTTGGACGCGTGGCCGCCACCACAGAACCACGCCTTGCCGGCCACCCCGAAGCCGTCGCCGTCGTGGTCGGGGTAGCCCTCGACCGCATCGCTCCGCTCGGGGTCGGCGCAGGTGCAGGGCTCGTCGTACGGACCCGCGCCATCACACAGGTCCTCCTCCGGACAGCCCAGGCACAGCAGCAACGCGGGGATCATCGACAACCAGGTGCGTCTCACGTCTCCACCCTCCGGCCCACGCACGGGGCGGGCCACGGCATCGTACATGCGCGCGCGGGTGTGCTCAAA
The DNA here is from genome assembly GCA_964639985.1 of uncultured Rickettsiales bacterium. Taxonomy (GTDB): domain Bacteria; phylum Myxococcota_A; class UBA796; order UBA9615; family CAYRNR01; genus CAZXHG01. The sequence continues at coordinate 10,024 of CAZXHG010000265.1, read as the reverse complement.
TGCCCAGGATGGAGTCGGGCTTGCCGCCGTTGCGCTCGGCCCACCGGCGAACCACCGGGACGTCCTCCAGGCGGTCGATCGCCCAGTCCCAGAACCCGCTGCGCTCCACGCCCATGCGCTGGGGCCGATCCGGCATCCGGTCGACCACCTCGATGCCGTGGCGGCCGAGCACCTCGGTGTAGTGGGCCCGGTTGCGCTCCAGGCTCGCGCGGGTGTTGCGGTACCCGTGCTCCGCCACCAGCAGGCGCGCCGAGTAGCGCATCACGTTGTAGCGGAACATCACCATGTCGTCGGCCTCCGGCTCGAACAGCAGGAGGTCGACCTCGGGGTACCGCTCGCGCGTGGCGCGCAGGCGGTACTGCATGCGCGTGTGCACCAGCGTCCGGTAGATCTGGTCCAGCACGGTGGCGCCGCCGCGGGCGCCGAGGTAGGAGTTGCGCTTGCCACTGCCGAACAGCGCCCAGGACGGCGTGTCCGGCACGTTGAGCACCGGCACCAGCGGGTTGATCGCGAACACCAGCTCGGCCCCATGCTTGATCGCCACGTCCGCGGGCAGGTTGCGTTCCATGCCGCCGTCCACGAAGTCCTGGCCGTGGATCCGGGTCGGGCGAAACACGAACGGGATGGCCGACGACGCGCGCACGGCCTTGCCCACGCTGACGCCGTCGGTGGTGCCGGTCTCGCCGAACACCACGAGGTGTCCGGTGTCGAGGTTGAGCGCGGGCACGTACAGCTCGTGGGGCATGTCCTCGAAGCTGGCGTCGAGGCCGTTGTACTCCAGCATGCGGTTGACGTAGGCCTCGAGCGGGGCATTGTCGAGCAACCCCGACGGCACCACCTGCGTCAGGCTGTAGGCCAGGTCGGAGAGGTTCATGTCCGCGGCCGGGCCGAACGTGGACCACGCGCCCTTGGCCAGCACGCCGGGGAGGGCCGCCACGCGCCCCAGCCACTCGTCCCAGTTCAGCCCGTAGATATCCGAGCGGAGGAACGCGGGCACCGGGCCGCCGCGCCTGGCGCTCAGCACCTGCATCATCGTGCCCGGCCGGTGGCCGGCGCAGATCTGGCAGACGATCAGGGAGCCGGCGCTGACGCCCACGTACAGGTCGAGGTCGTTGACGCTGCGGTTGGCCATGAAGTCGTCGATGGCCATCAGGGCGCCGACCTCGTACACCCCGCCGGTGATGCCGCCGCCGCCCAGCACCAGGGCGACTCGCGTGCGCTGCCTGCCGTCGTTCATAGGTCTCCCATCAGGTCGTTGACCCGCTGCAGCTGGCGCTGTCGTGCCTCGGTGTCCACGCCCAGCGCGCCGCTGTCGGGGCGAGTGACCAGCACACCCGCGGCGCGGAAGGTGCGGATGGCGTTGCGCAGGGTGACCTTGGACACCGCCTCGAAGCGTGTCACGTCCTCGGTCATGTACAGCTTGCGCCCCTCCTTCTGCAGCCACTCCAGGAGCTGGCGGTCGCTCATCGGCTCCAGCTGGAGTACCGCGGCCCCGCGCAGGGTCACCAGGTAGGCCTCCAGCAGGTTGCGCAGCACGGCGCGGAACAGGGCCGCGCGGTGGGTACGTTCCACCACGAATCCGTCGCCGTCCTCGCGCAGCGCCTCGACCTCCAGCAGCTCGGCGAGGGCGGCCTCGGCCTCGGCATCCACCGGGCAGTGGGGATCGGCGCGCAGGTCGAGGTGCAGCAGGTCGCGCAGCTCGGCGTACCGCTGCATCACGTCGTCGCGGCAGCGCCGGCCGTGACCGGCGGCCACGGCCATCATCGACGCACCGGCGAGGTGGTTGACGATGTTGTTCTTGTAGTAGTCCATCGTCATGCGCCGCTCCGGCACGATGGCGATGATGTCGTTGGCGTCCGGCTCCTCGAAGATCTCGACCAGCCGGTTGTCGGCGAACTGGCGCAGCGCGCCGTCGAGGGCGTCACGCGTCTCGCCCATCATCGAGTTGGAGAAGCAGGCATCACGCGCCGTGAGGAAGTCCACGAGGAACCGGCAGCGGCGGTGGAACTCGGCCACCATCATGCCGCGGCGGTGGTGGCTCAGCAGGACCGTGGCGGCCACGGCCGACGGTGTCACCGGGGTCACCCGGTGGATCTCCCACAGGATCTGCTCGCCCACCTCCTTGAGGAACGTCTTGCGCCGCAGGTCGTCCAGCTCCGCCAGCGGCGCCCCGGCCTGTTCCAGAACCGTGCGCGCGGACAGGGGCTCGCCGACGCGCACGTACACCCGGCCATAGCGGCGGGCCAGCACCCGGGGCGTGGCCGCGAGCCCGCGGAGGTCCTCGGGCCGCTTGTCGCCGCCGGTCAGCTCCTTGTGGTACTCGCCCTCCTCGACCACCTTCTCGTAGCTCAGCGAGATCGGCACGAACTGCACGTCCGGGGCGACCTTGTCCTCGGCCGCGTCGAGGTACATCGACAGCATGCCCACCTTGGGCGGCAGCAGCGCGCCCGTGCGCGACCGCGTGCCCTCGATGAAGAACTCCTGGGGGTATCCCTCGCGCACCAGCTCACGCACGTAGGTGGAGAACAGCACGCGATACAGCTCGTCGTCCTGGAACGAGCGCCGGATGAAGAAGGCACCCCAGCGCCGCAGGATCGGCCCCAGCGGCCAGAAGCCGAGGTTGGCTCCCGCGCACACGTGCGGCGGCAGCAGATGCTGGTAGAACACGCACCACGAGATGAGGATGTAGTCCAGGTGCGAGCGGTGGCAGGGGACGAACACGATCGTGCCCTGGCGGCCCGCGCGGCGGATCCGCTCTGCGTCGTCCTCGCGGAATTCCACGCCCGCGTAGATCCGGTTGAGCACGAAGTCGAACAGGAAGCGGGCACCCTGGATCCAGTCGTAGTTGAAGTCCGCCGCAATCCGGTCGAGAGCCCGGGCGGCTCGGACCGACACCTCGTGCACCGGCCGGCGCTCGGCGGCCGCCGTGCGCCGGATCGTCTCCTGCACGCGGGGGCTGCTGTGGATGCGGTCCAGCAGCCACGACCTCGGCTTGACCGTCGGGCCCTTGATCAGCCGCTTCTCCCGGTACAGGTACCCGCGCAGCAGCAACCTCAGCTTCTTGGCCTGCTTGGGGCGGGGCAGATCCGGCAGCTGCGTGAGGAACTCGCCGAGATCCACCGGGTCGCCGGTTCGCACGATCGCCCCGCGGTGGTACACCCCGAAGTGCAGCATCTTGCGCAGCCGACCCGGGTGGTCCCGCTCGCCGAACAGCAGGTCGACGAGGTTGCGCTGGGTGTACTCGGGGCGGCGCTCCCACATCACGAGCTGGGGCACCACGAAGATCGGCTGGTCGATGGTCTGCTGGACCTCGAGCAGCTCCTCGACGAGGTCCCGCTCCGACTGCTGGGGCCGCTGCCAGATCCACGACCCCTGCCGGCGCAGGAACACCAGCACCGGGTACCCAGCCCCCAGGCAACGGGCCATGAAGCCCGAGTCCACCGGATCCGGCATGGGGCCGTGTCGCAACAGATCCTGGACCTTTTTCCAGATGCCCCCGAGCAGCTCGCTGCCCGGTTGCCACCACAGCATGTTGACGCCGTTGGCGAACCGGGTCAGGGGCAGGTCGTAGCGCAGGCAGTACCAGTTGAAGAACAGGTAGTCGAGCACCGACCGGCTGCGCATCACGTACACGACCAGGCCACGGGATGCGGCCTTGCGCACCGCGGCGATGTGGTCCATGTCCGGCTTGATGCGGGGGAAGGTCAGCGAGAAGAACAGGTTCACGAGCCACGAGAACCGCGGGACCATGGCCGAGCGGTACAGCTCGGTCTCCTCCTCCAGCGACGGGATGCGGCCCATCCGCACCGGCGGTTGCCGTTCGTCCATGCACGCTCCTGACCGCGGATCATCGCACAACGGGAGCCCAGGCTGTAGGCTGAACGGGCGGGAGGCGACGATGGCCGAAGAACACATCCCGGGTTTCGAGTTCGAGGAGGGACTGTACTCGCCGCCGATCGACGTGCGCCGGCTGGCTGCCGCCTACCCGGTGACCATCGGCCGCCGCAGCGGCAACGACCTGGTGCTCCACCACGACTCGGTCAGCGGCCTGCACGCCCAGCTCGAGGTGGACGAGAGCGATGGGCGGAGGGCCTGGTACATCCGCGACATAGGCTCGACCAACGGCACCCGGGTGGAGGGGGAGCGGGTGTATGGCCGCAAGCAGCTGACCAACGGCGACCTGGTGCGGCTGGGGGACGTGGGTCTGCGCTTCGGCCTGCTGCCCTACGCCTGGTGGGAGGACTCCCGCCGCAACTACCTGTCCACCGCCCTGCCGTGGTCCCTGGCCGTTCCCTTCTTCCACTCCCAGGTAGCCCCCGACGCGGGCCACCGGGTGCGTCAGCTGTACACGCTGTGCGAGGAGATGACCCGGCTGGTGACCGCGGCCGGATCTGCGGTGGCGGCGGCCAACGGGGGGGCGGACGCGGCCCTGCGCTGGGCGCTCAACCGGCTGCGCAACCCCAAGCCGATGGACTGGGAGGGGGCCGTGCGCGCCGTGGTCCGCGCGGGCTCGGATCGCGGCTGGCTGCAGCACCTGCCAGGCCTGATCGGATCGGCCGCCGGCCAGGTGCCGGGCACGGAGGGCGCGTGGGAGGCGCTCACCCAGTGGGTGCGCACCACCCACCAGGACGACGCGGACGCCGATCCGAACACCATGGAGGCCGTGCAGCAGGTGCTGCGCCCGGCGGTCAACGAGTTGCTGCTGGCGTGGACGTTCCTGCACGAGGGCCGGCTGATCTGGGTCGAGCGAGCCGAGGACTGGAGCTTCACCGTGCACGTGGCGCACGGCATCAACGAGGCCGTGGCGCTGGAGGGAATCCGCTTCCACGGCCAGATCCCGGCCGAGCGGACGCCGTACTGGATCCTGTCGGCCGCGGGTGGCGCGGCCTGCCTGTCACCGTGGTACCGGGTGGGGCCGTCGCCGGACGTGCCCGTGGTGGGCTGGTCGGGCTGCCCCGTGGACCTGACGCCGGGCTACCGCGCCGTCAACACCGACGAGACGTTCATGGTGCAGGGCGACGACGCCGCCATCCCGCTGGGGTCGGAGGGGACGCTGCCGTGGACCGGGTTCCGCGATTTCCTGGCCGCGGATCGCTCCCTCGGCGCCGTGGTCGACCTGCAGATGTCGCCGGACGACTGGGCGCGGATCCTCGGCGTGTCCGGAGATGCGCCGCCCGGCCTGTAGCGGTTCCGATCCGCCGGGCCGTCAGAGCCCCTCCAGCGACCGGGAGACCACGTGCTGCCAGGTGTGCAGCTCGGCGCGCCCACGACCCGCGTGGCCGAGTCGCGCGGCCAGGCCCGGTTCGTCGCGCAGCCTCAGCAGGGCAGCGGCCAGTGCGTGGGCATCCCCCGGGGGTACGAGCAGGGCGGCCGGGTCCTCGCCGCCGACCACCCGCCCCACGTCCCCCACGTCCGAGGCGATCACCGGCCGCCCCAGGGCCATGGCCTCCAGCAGCTTCAGCGGCGAGAAGTAGTGCGCGGGATCGGCGGGCGCGGGCACGCAGATCACCGCACAGGCGGACAGCAGGCGGGGCACGTCGCCCTCGGGCCGCCGGCCGAGCCAGGTCACTCGCCCGGACACCCCCGCCTCCTCTGCCCGTCGCCGCAGCGCGTCGCCGGCGGGGCCGTCCCCGACCACCAGCAGGCGGGCATCCGCGACGTCCGGTGAGCAGGCCAACGCCTCGAGCAGCGTGCCGAGGTCGTGCCAGGCCTTCAGGCTGCCGCAGAACCCGATCGTGAACGCGCGCGCCAGCGGTTCGACGTCGGGCAACGGCTGCAGGCCGGGGCGGAAGCGCTCCGCGTCCACGCCGTTGGGGATGACCGCGATCCGTTCGTCGGGCACCCCCTGTCCGCGCACGAACTCCGCGAGCGCGCTGGAGACGACCACCACGCGCGTCGCCGACCGCAGGATCGCGGCCTGGCGGCGCCGCGTGAACGGGCCCACGGACAGCCCCTCGTGGCGCGCCCGCTCCTCGGACAGCGGAGCGTTGACCTCCAGCACACCCGGCACGCCCAGACGTCGGGCGAGGCGCATGCCGGCAGCCGAATACAGGCTGAACCGCTCGTACACCAGGTCGGGCTCGAACCGGGCCGCCTCGGCAGCCAGCACGCTGGCCAGGCGGGCGTCGTAGACGCCCTCGTCCACCTGCGGGACCCGCTGCAGGAAGCCGGGCAGGCTGCCACGGGGCACGATCCGGATCTCGCAGGGCAGCTCCGGGAGCGGTTCCCCGCTGCGGCGGGTACCCCGACGGGCAACCAGCAGCACGCGGTGGCCGCAGGTGTGCATGGCGCGGACCACCTCCCGCAGGTGGCGAGACCCTCCGGCTGCGCCAGACAGCGGGATCCCCGGAGCGGCGTGCACGAACAGGATGCGGTGGGGGTCCCTACGGCTCATCGAGGTGCTCCATCATACGGCGTCCGTTGGACGGCCGGGGTCCGATCGTGATAAACGGGCGCCCCTCGGGGAGTGAACCCGCTTCAGATGCCGCTCGCGAGTCGACCGATACCGCCTTCCGTCTCCGTGGCCATCCCGGCCAAGGGGGACTACGTGCAGGGTAGCTTCGTGCGCAACCCGGGCGTCGACGGCACCGTGGTCTCGCGGAACCCCGGCGACCTCGATCACGTGGTCGGCGCATTCCCCTATGCCGCGATCAACGTGGACGAGGCCGCCCACTGGGCGCGCCAGGCCCTGCCGGACTGGCGGGAGACCCCGCTCGAGGAGCGGGTCCAGCGGCTCGCGACCGTGGCCGACCAGCTCCACCAGGTCACCGACACGCTCGCCGAGGCGGTGACCTGCGAGGTGGGCAAGCCCCGCTGGGAGTCCCGCATGGAGGTGCTGGCCGCCGTTCGCCAGTGCGACATCCTGCTGCAGGACGCCCCCGCCCTGCTGGAGACCCAGGACATCGAGGCCATCCGGGGCACGAGCCGACGCTGGCCCCTGGGCGTGGTCGCCGCGATCGGCCCCTCGCCGGTACCGGTGTTCGTGCCGGTGGGCTACATCCTGTCGGCGCTGCTGTCGGGCAACACCGTGGTGTTCAACCCCTCGTCGCGCACACCGGCCACCGGCCAGCTGCTCGCCGAGGTGATGGATCGCAGCGGCCTGCCCCGCGGCGTGTTCAACCTCGTGCAGGGTCCGGGGGATCCCGTGGGCTGGCACCTGGCCACCCACCCGGGCGTGGACGGTCTGATCTACGCGGGCCACAACCGGGCCGCGCGGGCCATCGTGCGGGGCAACGAGAAGCTCGTTCGCAAGCGCATCATCACGCAGACCGGTGGCAAGGGCACCGCGGTGGTGCTCAGCGACGCCAACCTCGATCGCGCGGTCTACGAGGTGGTCACCGGCGCGTTCCTCACTGGCGGCCAGCGCTTCAACTCCACGGCCCGCGTGGTGGTCGAGGACGAGCTGTACGACGCATTCCGCGAGCGCGCCCTGCAGCTCACTGGCAGCCTGAAGATCGGCTATGGCTTCGACGAGGACGTGTTCATGGGCCCGGTGCTGAGCGCCGGCTTCCGCGCCGAGGTGCTGGCCCGCGTGGAGGAGATGGAGGCCGCCGGCACGGACGTCCCGCTGCGCGGCCGCATCCCGGACGTGCACCGCCCGGGCCACTACCTGACCCCCACGATCCTCGAGCACGGCGAACGCGCCAGCAATGGCGGCGGCCCGGAGGAGGTGCCCGGGCCGGTGCTGGCCCTGGAGCGCAGCGGGGACCGCGAGGCCACCTGGGGAGCAGCCGACCGGGCGACCTACGGCCTGTGCGCCGCGGTGTTCACCCGCTCGGAAGAGGCCTTCGAGGAGGCCCACCGCCGGCTGCACGTGGGCAGCCTCAACTGGAACCGCGCCACCGTGGCCGCCTCGGGCCGCCTGCCCATCGCCAGCTGGGGCCGCGCAGGCAAGGGCAGCGAGGGCAACGCCTACCTGGTGCGCGCCCTGACCCACCCGACGAGCGTGCTGGGGGATCCGGGTCCGTTCGACCCGTCCCGGCTGATGCCCGGGGTCAGCTGCTGATCAGGCCTCGTCCGGCCGGTTCCCGTCCAGCGTGACGGCGTCGCTGCCGTCCCCGGCCAGGCAGCCGAGCTCCTCGAACGGGCTGGACAGCACCCGGTGGACCGTGTCGATGCCGTGGCGCGCGTTCAGCCCGTCGTCCACGCGCTCGTCGAACGAGTAGCGGATGTGCAGGATCTTGCGCGGCACGACCTCGCCGTCCACCACCCAGGGCTTCTCCTCGATCATGCCCACCATCATGAACAGCGGGCAGTTGCCCCACTCGTACAGGTGGTGATAGCCGGCGCGCATCTTCAGGCTACCGAGGTTGGCCACGAAGATCGAGGCGTACATGCCGTCGGTCTCGATGAACGCGTTGGGCAGGATGTTGTGGTAGTCCAGCCAGCGGAACAGGATCACGGCCCAGTTCAGCAGCGGCCGCGGCATCAACGTGAACAGGTCGTATTCCTTGTCCGCATAGGTGCGCTTCTTGGACCGCTGGACGTCGATCTCGTCGTTCACCCGCCTGACGAACTCGCGAAATGTCTCGCCGTCGAGGACCTGCTTCTTGACGACTGCGATCTTGGCCTTCTTGCTCAGCGCCTTGCGCTTCATCGAGAAGCTGATCCAGCGGCCCTTGCGCTTGTACAGCCGCCGCCCCGACACGAACATGTTCATGGTCGGGTTCTCGGCCAGGGCGATGGCCGCCGCTGCGACGCAGCAGTGCGACATGTCCGCCCCGAACGTGGACTTCGTCTGGGTCAGGTACTCCAGCAGCGGTTCGGCCTCGACGTAGTCGTCGAAGTACACCACCGACTCGTTGCGGGTCAGCATCACGTGGGACATCAGCCGCCGGTAGGGGTGGACCTTGCCCAGCGGCACCCCGTCGCAGCGGGACTTCTTCATGTTCAGCGCGACCCAGCCGAGGAACAGCACGGCAGCGGCGATCAGCACGTAGTAGATCAAGACGACCTCCCCCGGCCCTCGCTCGGCCGGCCCGGACCGGCGTAGTTTCCGGCCCGCTCCGGGTCCAGTCAATGCCCGATACGGTGGTATGATGCGTTTTCGGGAGGAACGCCCGCGTGCCTGCGGGAGGGGCGCGGGCGATCTCACCGACGCCAGTCGCTGGCCATCGCCTCGATCACCTGGAGGATCCCATGTCGGATCGCTCGTTCCGAACCCTCGCTGTCGCGTTCGTCCTCGCCGCCCTGGTGGCGGCGCCGGCAGCAGCCCAGAACACCATCCTCGTGGACGAGAACTTCGATGGTGGTTCGCTGCCGGCGACCTGGACCCACTACCCGGGCAACGTCTGCTCCGACGTGCAGTTCCTGAACGTGGGCATGAGCGGCCTGTCGATGGTCCTGGCCACGAACACCGACGGGTGCTACGCGGCCACCGGGGTGATGACCGAGCTGGTCGACGTCTCCTCCTGCTCCGACATCCGGATCTCGACGTCGATGATGACCCTCGGCGAGGACGAGCACGGCTGTCCCGCGTTCTGGAACGCAGCCAGTCCGCCGAGCGGGGACTGCCTGGGGTACACGGACGACGGCGTCACCGTCTTCCACATCGACGACATCGTGGGCCTGAACCCCAACCAGGAGTACTCGGAGTACGGAGACCTCCCCAACCCGGGGATCAGCCAGCTGGCGTTGTACTTCCTGGAGTACGACAACTACACGCCGGTCACCGAAGGGCTGGCCTTCGACGACATCGTCATCATCTGCGACCCCGAGGAGATCGACTGCACCAACGGCGTGGACGACGACTACGACGGCGACACCGACTGTTCCGACCCCGATTGTGCCGCGGATCCGGCCTGCGTGGGCATGGAGGGCGCCTGCGACGACGGCGTGGACAACGACGGCGACGGCCTCGTCGACTGCGACGATCCCGACTGCTTCGGCGACCCGGCGTGCCCCTTCGAGACCCTGTGCGACGACGAACAGGACGACGACGAGGACGGCTGCGACGACTGCTACGACTACGACTGCCTCGCGGATCCCGCCTGCTCGGGCCAGGGCTGAGACAACGGCATCGACG